>CAZJDL010000027.1:0-35873 GCA_964544755.1 uncultured Pseudomonadales bacterium
TAATGTTCTCAATTAAAACTATAATAATTTCGCTTGCTGATTGAGCGCGTCCGACGCCCACTGGTTAATACTTTTTCCACTTAATTCTGCTGCCGCAGCAACTGCTGCATGCGTTTCAGGTGGTATGCGTAACATTAATTTCCCGGAATAAGGCTTCTGCGGCGATTTACCGACTCGTTTACAAACTTCCAGGTAATCAGTAACCGCTTCCTCAAAAGCCGTTTTGAGATCGGTAACTGTTTCACCATGGAAACCCACGACATCTTTGATTCCTGCTATATGACCAACGAAACTCTCATCTTCCGAGCTAAACTCTATACGAGCCGCGTAGCCTTTGTATGTTAACAAACTACTCATGGCTCTACTCCCAGCTGCTTGAGAAACACCCGAGCATCCTTAACCTGATATGGCTTTGCCTCCTTTCTTGGGTGTGGTCTATGAAACGAAGCAATAACCCCTTCCCTATGGAACCGGACACGTGACCCACTTCCCTCGACAACCTCAACGTCAAGTGCAACAAAGAGAGATTCTATATCTTTCCAGGCTATGGAAGCAGAAACGGGGTCAGTAAATACTGCCGCCAATGTGCGTTTTTGCTTTGAATTCACGTGCGACATGATATCACAATATGATATCTTTGAAACCCGCATAGCAGCCTGGTTGAGGAACACCAGACACCATGCACGCCCGCTGCATGTTTTAGTCACGAACTTTCCACGTTGCGTTGGGTTAACGTCAACCAGGACGCTATCCACTCCAAACCGCTACAATACTCCCTTTGTGAGCACACCTTATGTTTGTTGTCGGTCTAACCGGCGGTATCGGCAGCGGCAAAACCGCGGTATCCGACCGCTTCGCCGAGCTGGGGATTGCCATTATTGATGCCGACATCGCGGCGCGTGTCGTCGTCGAACCGGGTCGGCCGGCGTTGGCGGAAATCGCAGAGCATTTTGGATCAGCGACGCTTGCGGCGAATGGCGAACTCGACCGCGCCAGGCTGCGCGAGCTGGTGTTTCAAAACGCGGCGCAGCGTAAATGGCTGGAGACCTTGCTGCACCCCTTGATAGGCACGGAAATTCTTGCTCAAATCCAGGCGGCGACCAGCCCTTACGCCATGCTTGTTAGCCCCTTGTTAATAGAAACCGCACAACGACAGCTGGCGCAGCGCGTGTTGGTAGTCGACGTGCCGGTGCAAACGCAGATTGCGCGAACGATGGCGCGCGACCATAATAGCGCAGCACAAGTGCAAGCGATAATAGCCAGCCAGGCCTCGCGCGAACAGCGTCTGGCCAATGCGGATGACGTGATCAGCAACGAGCAGGGGCTGGAACATTTAAACCAGCAAGTACAAGCCCTGCATCAAAAATATCTAGTGTTAGCCGCAGGTGAAAATCATGGAGAATAAGCCGCTCGTTGTGCAGTGCCCCTGTTGCCAGGCCGACGTGGAATGGACCGACGACGCACCGCACCGGCCTTTTTGTTCCTTACGCTGCAAACAGCTGGATTTTATCGGCTGGGCCAATGAGGAGCATACAATTGCGGGCGACAGCAGTTATGATGATTTATTGAGCGAGGAGTTGGATTGAGGTACGGCGTGCGCGCCGCGCATCCTACGTAACTGGCCGACGGAATCGCTGCAGCAATGCTTCTATTATCGCGGCGTTGGCCCTGGGGAAGTCGAACTTCTGCAACCCATTAATGGCAACCCACTGCAGCGGTTGTCGCTCGCGCCCTGCGGGTTCGCCGGAAAACTCCTCGATCAAACAACAGTGCAACACCACTGTTTTGTCGGCGTAGCAATGCTCAACGCGCACCAGCGGGTTTGATTTTTCTACCAGAACGCCCAATTCCTCCTGCAGCTCACGCCGCAGGGCTTGTTCTACGCTTTCCATGCCTTCAACTTTGCCGCCGGGAAATTCCCACAGACCGCCTTGATGAGCACCCTCGGCGCGTTGGGTGATCAGGCAGGTGGCGCCTCTCCGCAACACGCCCACGGCGACCTGCACGATGGCATCAGGTGCGGTATTCGGCATTAATTCTGATGTAGTCGTGCGATAAATCACTGGTCCACAGGGTAAATGATGCAGCACCTACGCCTAACTCGATACGAATAGTAAATTCGGCTTGCCGCATGGCCTCGGCGGCGCGCGCCTCGTCGTACGATTTCGCTACCGCGCCCTGCTCGGCGATCAAAACCTCGTCGATAAACAGGCGCACTTTATCGACGGCTAATTCGGCAACCGGCGCGCGCCCTATCGCAGCGAGAATGCGACCCCAGTTGGGATCGGAGGCGTACAATGCGGTTTTCACCAACGGTGACTCGGCCACGGTGTAGGCAATCGCTTCGCAATCAGCCTCGCTGGCGCCACCAGAGACTTGCACGGTTACGAATTTGGTCGCGCCTTCGGCATCTTTCACAACTTGCTGCGCCAGGTCGAGGCAGACCTGTTCTGCCGCCGCGCTAAAAATCGCCAGCTGCGCTGCGCCATCCTGCAAAGTGTCGCCGCCGCTGGCGCCAGTTGCCAGCAACACGCAGGCATCGTTAGTTGACGTATCGCCGTCGACGGTGATGCGATTAAATGTGCCCGCCGTGGCTGTGGCCAGAACAGATTGCAGCACGGTTTGTTCTACCGCCAGGTCAGTGGCGATAAAACTCAGCATGGTCGCCATGTTGGGTTTGATCATACCGGCGCCCTTGGCAATACCGGTGATCACATAATGGTTATCGGCAATAGTGAAGTGACGCGATGCAATTTTGGCGCGCGTATCGGTGGTCATCACACCCTGCGCGGCGGCTTCCCAGGCATCTTCTTTTAAGTCCGCGAACAGCTCGGGTACTGCGTGCTGGATTTTTTCTACCGCTAGTTGTTCACCGATAACGCCGGTTGAGAAAGGCAGGACGTTTGCCTCACCCACGCCCGCTTGTCGTGCCAACGCCGCACAGCTGAGGCCTGCATTGCGCAAACCTGCGCCACCGGTACCGGCGTTGGCATTGCCGGAATTTATCAGGCAGTAAACGGCTTGCGCGTTATCGCACACTGCGAGGTGGTGGCGGGCTAGCTGCACCGGCGCGGCACAAAATCTATTTTGGGTAAACACGGCGGCAACCGTGCTGCCCGCCGCGGCTTCGATAACGACGAGATCGAGCTGCTCGTTGTTTTTTATAGCGGCAGCGCCGGCCGCCAGGCGAATGCCGGGCACCGGCCTGCCAGCTGCGGTGGTGTCGATAGTCATGCCGGTACTGTCTTAGATTTTACCGTGACACTGTTTGAATTTCTTGCCAGAACCGCAAGGGCAGCGTTCGTTGCGGCCCACTTTGCGCTGCCCACGTTTAAAGGGTGTCTTCGGCTCGAGCATTGGCACCTCCTCTGGTGTTGATCGTTCGCTGGCAGGCGCTTCTTCTTGTATGGCTGAAGTCTGGTCGTGACGAAACTCTACTGTTTCGTTCGCCCTGGCTTCGCGGCGCTGCCGTTCAACGGCGTCGATATCCTCTTCGCGCTGAATTTCTATGCGTGACAAAAACTTCACAACTTCGTGTTTGATTTCATCGAGCATGGACTCGAACAGCTGAAACGACTCGCGCTTGTATTCCTGTTTCGGATTTTTTGCGGCATAAGCGCGAAAATGAATACCCTGGCGTAAATGGTCCATGGTCGCCAGGTGCTCTTTCCAATGGGCGTCGAGCACTTGCAGCATAATGTGTTTTTCAAACCTGCGGATATCCGGGCCAAGATCGGAAGTTTTCGCTTCGTAGGCAGCTTTTACGGCCTCACGACTCTTGTCGCGCAAGCCATCTTCATCGTGATGTTTGTCGGCGTCCAGCCATTGTTGCAGTGGCAGGTCGACGGTAAAGTCGGCCTTAAGCTGCGCTTCCAGACCTTCAATGTCCCATTGTTCCTCCAGGCTTTGGCGGGGAACATGTGTGTCGATCACGTCTTCCACTACGTCGTCGCGAATCGCGGTAATCATGTCATAGATATCGTCAGACTCCATGACGTCGTTGCGTTGTTGATAAATGACCTGGCGTTGTTCGTTGGCGACATCATCGTATTCGAGCAGCTGTTTGCGAATGTCAAAGTTACGCCCTTCTACCTTGCGCTGCGCCTTTTCAATGGCATTGCTGACCATACGGTGCTCGATGGCTTCGCCTTTTTCCATACCCAGCGCTTGCATGAAATTTTTCACCCGGTCGGAGGCGAAAATACGCATCAGGTTGTCTTCCAGCGACAGATAAAAGCGCGTTACGCCGGGGTCGCCCTGCCGGCCGGCACGGCCGCGCAACTGATTGTCGATGCGGCGCGACTCGTGCCGCTCGGTCGCCAAAATGTGCAAACCACCGGCTTCCAGCACCTGATTGTGGCGCTCCTGCCAGGCCTGAGTGACCGCTTGCACGTCGGCCTCGGTGGGATCTTCAAGTTGCGCCAGTTCGACTTCGAGGCTACCTCCTAACACAATATCTGTGCCACGACCGGCCATATTGGTGGCAATGGTAGTCGCACCAGGACGGCCCGCCTGGGCTATTATCTCGGCTTCTTTTTCGTGAAACTTGGCATTTAGCACCTTGTGCGGAAGTTTCTCTTTGAGCAGAACTCTCGACAGCTCTTCAGAGTTTTCGATCGACGCAGTGCCGACCAGCACCGGGCTGCCCTGCTCGATGCATTCCTTGATATCGACCACGATAGCGTCGAATTTTTCCTCTTTGGAAAGATACACCAGGTCGTTCAGATCTTTGCGTATGGTCGGCAAATTGGTGGGCACGACGACGACGATCAAACCATAGATTTGATTAAACTCGAAAGCTTCGGTGTCGGCGGTGCCGGTCATGCCCGACAATTTGTTGTACAAACGGAAATAATTCTGGAAGGTGGTAGAGGCCAGCGTTTGGCTTTCACTCTGAATCGCCACCCCCTCTTTGGCTTCAATGGCCTGATGCAGCCCTTCGGACAAACGCCGGCCCTGCATGGTGCGCCCAGTGTGTTCGTCGATGAGTACGACCTGACCATTTTGCACGATGTACTCAACGTTCGAGTGAAACAGCACATGTGCGCGCAGCGCCGACTGTACATGGTGCACCAGATTCAGATTGCCGGCGGCATACAAATTGTCGCCCTCTTGCAACAAGCCATGCTTGATCAGCAGTTCTTCAACGTACTGGTGACCATTCTCGGTCAGCTCTATTTGGCGCTGTTTTTCGTCCAGCGTGTAGTGCCCGGCACCATCACCCAGATCCACCTGCAGTTCTGCAATGAAAGCATTGATGCTCTTGTACAGTTCCGAGCTGTCTTCAGCCGCGCCGGAAATAATCAGTGGCGTGCGCGCCTCATCGATTAAGATGGAATCCACTTCGTCGACAATGGCAAAATTGGGTTTGCCTTGCATTCGGTCTTCTTTGGCGAACGCCATATTGTCGCGCAGGTAATCGAAGCCGAACTCGTTGTTGGTGCCGTAGGTAATGTCGGCTGCGTAAGCCGCGCGTTTGCTTTCTGCGTCTTGATTAGACAGGATGGTGCCGACCTGCAAGCCCAGAAATTCGTAAATGGGTCGCATCCAGTTCGCGTCGCGTTTGGCGAGGTAATCGTTCACGGTCACCAAATGCACGCCGTCACCGCTGAGTGCATTGAGGTAGGCCGGCAGTGTTGCAACCAGGGTTTTACCTTCTCCGGTGCGCATCTCGGCGATGTTGCCCTCGTGCAATACTAGCCCGCCTATCATCTGCACATCAAAATGGCGCAGGCCCAAGGTACGCTTGCTCGCCTCGCGCACGCAGGCAAAGGCTGCGGGCAAAATAGCGTTGAGACTCTCGCCTTTTTTGATACGGTCTTTAAATTCCGCCGTTTTGTTCTTTAATTCATCAGCGCTTAACTTTTCAAGCTCTTCTTCCAGTACATTGATGCGCTTGACGATTTTCCCCATGCGCTTTATTTCGCGATCATTTTTGCTGCCAACGACAGCTCTTAGCATCTTTCCAATCATAAAATGTGCGTTCGCTCAAGGCTTGAGTTGCGAGTCAGCCGGAGATTATACGCCAGCTAAAGTGCGCTGCGGCATTTGCTTGCAACGTAGAAGAATTTTTGTGTGTCGGTGAAACGAGTTAACCGGCAGGCAAACAGGCCAGCTAGCCTTGTAGTTTGACCGCCCGGTTAAGAATTAAGTTTAAAGTAAAGCGAATAGCGCGGAATCGCGCAAGTGAAAAACTAACTTTCTCGACGTGTGCGCTTGATATAGGCGAGGGGATTGACCGATTTGCCATTTTTCAATACTTCAAAGTGTACGTGCGGCCCGGTCGACCGGCCACTGCTGCCCATTTTGGAAATAACCTGGCCTTGCTTAACGATATCGCCAGGGTTGACTGAAATTTCGGCATTGTGCCCGTAGCGTGTCGTGTAGCCATTGGGGTGACTGATTTCTACCAATTGGCCATAGCCGCGACGCTTTGCAGCCCAGGTCACAACGCCGGAACCAACCGCGACGACATCGCTGCCTTGCTTGCCAGCAAAATCAATACCCTTATGCCAGGCTCTATGCCCTTTGAACGGGTCGGTGCGGTAACCGTATGCCGAGGACATCCAGCCCTTGATGATAGGCCGCCCGGCAATGAAAACCTCGTCGCGCAGCTTGCGCTTTGACAACAGATTTTCCATGATTTCAAGCTGTTGTTCGCGCAGCTCAATTTGATCGGCGAGTCCATCCAGGGTAGCCAAAAACTCCGGCGGCTGGATCGCTTCTTCCAGATCACCGCTATCCGGGCCACCGACTGCGGGCTGCACGCTAAAATCAAATTCGGATTTGTCCAGCTTGGCCATGCCGGCCAACCGTTCGGCCAGCGCGTCGAGCCGCATCAGGCGCGACTGTAATCGTGCCGTGCGTATTGCTAACGCCTCAATTCGCGCTTCGCTGACGCGTTTGACGCGACCTAACTCGGATTTTTGGCCGGCAATATTCGCCTGCCAGCGCTCGATAAGCGCCGAAGTCACCGCATTTTGCTGCAGATAAGTCGTCCAATTGTACAATCCAAGAGTCGCGACTACGAATAATAGACCGACGGCTGTCAGCACTGCATTCATAGTCAGCGCAACAGTCCTAGGTTGTTTGCAGCTATTGCTGACGAAGATAATCCGCATATGAGTGCTTACCTGCTTACTCCGAGAAAACCGGAACTATGTCACAGAAAGTAACAAAAACCTGTTTGAAATTCAGGCAATATTACCGGAATTCCTTGTTGTTATTTTATTATAGTTCCGATTGTCTATTCAGCAACCAATATGTTCGAAAAACAATCGATTATTAAGTGGCAAGCACGGGACCAGCATAGGAGATGGGAGCGACAGCCGCGCCATCGAAGGTAACAACCTCCCAGGCGTCGGTTTGCGCGATGAGCGCACGCAGTGCGGCGTTGTTGAGCGCATGACCAGACTTATGCGCACGAAATTCGCCGATCAGGCTATTGCCGAGCAAATATAAGTCACCGATAGCGTCCAGCACTTTGTGCTTAACAAACTCGTCTTCATAACGCAGCCCGTCTTCGTTCAAAATACGGTATTGGTCAACGACGATTGCATTGTCCAGACTGCCGCCCAGGGCCATGCCCTGCGAACGCAAAAATTCGATTTCATGCAGGAAGCCGAAGGTTCGCGCGCGACTGACTTCTTTGACATACGATGTGGTGGAAAAGTCGACTTCGGTATCGACGACACGGTTATTAAACGCTGGGTGGTCGAAGGAAATCGAGAAACTCACCTTGAAGCCGTCAAACGGCAGCAGCGTTGCTACTTTGTCATCTTCCGACACGGTGACCGGTTTTTTAATGCGAATGAATTTCTTTGCCGCTTCTTGCTCCTCGATACCGGCGGACTGCAGCAAAAATACAAACGGCCCGGCGCTACCGTCCATAATAGGTACTTCCTCGGTGCTGAGATCGACAATTGCATTGTCGATACCCAGGCCGGCCATGGCAGAAAGCAGGTGCTCAACCGTTGACACTCTTGTTTCGTTCTGCACCAGTACAGTAGAAAGCTTTGTGTCGCCGACGTTTTCCGCGTGCGCAACAATCTCAATGACCGGATCCAGATCAACGCGGCGAAATACGATACCGGCGTCGATCGGTGCGGGACGCAGCGTGAGATACACTTTTTTTCCCGTATGCAGACCAACGCCGGTCGCTTTGATTGAATTGCGTAATGTTCGCTGCCTGATCATACGGAACCTTCTTCCTTTACATTAACCCCGCAGGGTGGCGCATACTAGCAAAGCGTATGCGCCAATACCAAGCCACTCTTCACACACTCTATAAATGCGCTTAGGCTAATCCGCTTGCCTGCGCAAAAACGCTGGAATATCCAGGTATTGCATATCAGCATCAGCTTCGTCCACAGTTGCTTTCATCGCTGCCGCTGCCTTTTGCGGCGCTGCGGTAGCGCGGCTCGCTGGCTGCGGGTTCAGCACTGGCGGATTGCGCATAATGGTCGGCATTTCATAGTTCTTGTAGTTGACCAGGTCGCTTGGCTGCGTGCTGCTGGGGTTGTCTACCACCTTAAGACCACGGTCTATGACACGCTCGCCCAAGCCGGTGGCAACGACGGTGACACGTATGTCGTCGGTCATATCGGCATCGATCACGGTGCCGACCACAACCGTGGCATTATCAGAAGCGAACTCTTCTATAGTATCGCCAACTTCGGTGAATTCGCCTAATGACAGGTCCAGCCCCGCCGTAATATTCACCAAAATACCACGTGCGCCCTGCAAATTCACGTCTTCCAACAGTTGACTGTGAATCGCTTTCTCCGCCGCTTCGCGTGCGCGATTGTTGCCGCGTGCTTCACCGGTGCCCATCATTGCCTGGCCCATCTCCGACATGACCGTGCGCACATCGGCAAAGTCGACGTTGATCATGCCCGGTCGAATAATCAGATCGGCAATGCCCTGCACGGCGCCCAGCAACACGTCGTTGGCAGCCATGAAAGCATCCAGCAGCGTGGTGCCTTTACCTAGCACCGACAGCAACTTCTCGTTTGGAATGGTGATCACCGAATCGACTTGCTTTTCCAGCTCGATAATGCCAGCTTCAGCGATTTTGCTGCGTTTTTTGCCTTCAAAAGGAAACGGTCGGGTGACCACCGCAACCGTCAATATGCCCTGATCCTTGGCAATTTCGGCAACCACTGGCGCCCCTCCGGTGCCGGTGCCGCCACCCATGCCGGCGGTAATAAACACCATATCGGCCCCTTCCAGTGCCTCGCCAATCCTGTCGCGGTCTTCCATCGCCGCCTGGCGGCCGATCTCCGGATTAGCGCCGGCACCCAATCCTTTGGTCAAGCCTCCGCCGAGTTGCAGCACGGTTTTCGATGCGACATCGGCCAGCGCCTGAGCGTCGGTGTTAGCGCAAATAAAATCTACCCCCTCGACGCTATTGTCAATCATGTGTTTAACAGCATTACCGCCGCCACCGCCTACGCCGATGACTTTAATGACTGCGCTTTGTGGAACGTTATCTACGAGTTCAAACATGGTACTCTCCTTTTGGATCTACATTGTGTTGCTTAAAAATTTTGGCGCACCCACTGGCGCACCCGGGCGAAAAACCCTCCTCCTGGTGGATCGCGGTCCCCTGCAAAGGCCGCCTCCTGTTGTTGTTTTAATCCGTACAACAATAAACCTACACCTGTTGCGTAAATGGGGTTACGCACGATGTCCTGCAAGCCATTGACCGAATGCGGAACACCGATACGAACCGGCATGTGAAAAATTGATTCTGCTAATTCGATAACGCCCTCCATTTTTGCTGTACCTCCCGTCAGCACGATGCCGGCGGCGACTAAATTCTCATACCCGCTGCGACGCAGCTCGGCCTGCACCAGCGTAAATAGCTCGTCGTAACGGGGCTCAATTACTTCGGCCAGTGCTTGCCGCGATAAATTCCTGGGCGGCCGATCGGCAACGCTGGGCACTTTTATGGTCTCGTTCACGCCCGCAAGCTGCGCCAACGCACAGGCGTATTTGATTTTTATCTCCTCGGCGAACTGTGTTGGCGTCCGCAGCGCCATAGCAACATCGTTAGTAACCTGGTCACCGGCGATGGGGATAACGCCGGTATGGCGTATCGAACCCTCGGTAAAAATCGCTATATCAGTCGTGCCGCCGCCGATATCCACCAGGCAGACGCCCAGTTCTTTTTCGTCCTCGGTCAACACCGCGTAAGCAGACGCCAGTTGTTCGAGAATAATGTCTTCCACTTCCAACCCGCAGCGTTTAATGCATTTTTCAATATTGCTGCTGGCATTCACCGCACAGGTCACCAGATGGACTTTCGCTTCCAGCCGCACGCCGGACATTCCCAGCGGCTTCTTGATGCCTTCCTGTGAATCGATCAAATACTCCTGCGGTAAAATATGCAGCACCTTCTGATCCGCGGGAATAGCCACCGCCTGGGCCGCGTCGATTACGCGCTCCACATCAAGCTGGTACACTTCGCGATCCCGAATCGCGACAATGCCATGCGAATTAAGGCTGCGAATATGGTTGCCGGCTATGCCTGCATAGACCGAATGAATCTGGCAGCCGGCCATCAACTCTGCTTCTTCGATGGCGCGCTGAATAGACTGAATGGTGGACTCAATATTAATAACCACGCCTTTCTTTAAGCCACGCGATTGATGCAAACCAATACCAACAATATTAATTTCCTCATCGGCATCGACTTCTCCAACGATGGCGACGACTTTTGAGGTGCCGATATCCAGACCAACGATCATGCGGTTGTCATTAGCCATTGAAAGCCTGCTCCCTTGGGCTTCGAGCGGATTTCTTATCTGCAATCTCGCGTTCATTCGCTTCTCCGGGTTTTTGCCAATGCACGGCCATGCCATTGCTATAACGTAGATCGACGTAGTTAAGTTTTTCGGCGCGGCCAGCCAGGACGCGGGTGTACACGGCAAGAAAACGCTGTACCTTCTCCGCCAGCCGCTCACTGCCAAAGTATATGGGCAGGCCGTTTTGCAGTTTGGCAGAGAGTGTGCGTTTTTCATCAAACACAAGCTCGCCAAGCGCCAGGCCATTACGCTTTAACATACGGTTGAACTCCAGGTAATAGTTCATCAGTTTTTTTTCAGTCCCCGGCGGGCCGTGTAGTCGCGGTAGTTTGGCGCTAACCAGCACGCCATTGCCGCTGAACACTTGACCATCGACGTTAACAAAGCTCGCGTTGCCCCAACGCGCGATGGGTCGCTGCTCTTGTACATCAATCACCAGTCCATTCGGCCATTGGCGTCGCACTTCAACGCGGTAAACCCAATTAAGCATCTCCAGCTTGGTTTTTATCGCTCTCAGGTCGAGCGCAAAGAAACCCTGATTCAACAGCGGCTCGATCACGCCAGACACCTGGTCGCGGCTGGCGTAGTTGAACGCGCTATTAACTACAACGCTTTGCACGTTTACCGAGATGTAGTGTTTGAGGTTGCTGTAAGCCAGGCCGGTCGTCACGACAACACCTGTCCACAAGGTAAGCACCAGTAACACCCTACCGAGCTGACGCTTGTTGCCGGCGTTGCGTTTGTTGCTGCTGGCGCCGCGGCGCCGCGTTGTGCGTGCTGGCGCGTTCATTGCAGACCTGCCTGTTGCAGCGTACCAGCCACGCTACTGATGTTACCGGCGCCCTGGGTCAGCACGATGTCGCCGGCATGCACCACACCTTGCAACACCCCGCGTACTTGTTCGTTATCGTCGACAAATATAGGGTCGAGCCGGCCGCGCGTGCGTATGCTGCGGCACAAGCTGCGACTGTCGACACCGGCAATCGGCTCTTCGCCCGCGCTGTAGACTTCAAGCATCAGCAATACATCGACCGACGCCAGCACGGCGACGAAGTCTTCGTACAGGTCGCGGGTGCGCGAATACCGGTGCGGTTGAAATATCATGACCAGGCGTTGTGCGGGCCAGCCTTTGCGTATTGCTGCTATCGTGGCGGCGACTTCGGTTGGATGATGGCCGTAGTCGTCAACCAATAATACGCTGCCGCCGGCCACCGGAAATTCACCGTGTACCTGAAAGCGCCGCCCCACACCGGAAAAGTTAGCCAGGCTCTGTACGATCACTGCGTCGCTAACCCCCTCGTCGGTGGCCACGGCGATCGCTGCGCTCGCGTTCAGCACATTATGATCGCCCGGCATGTTGAGGGTGATGTCGAGATTCGTCAAACCATCCGGCCGGCTCAGCTCAAACCGGGTGACGGTTTTTGCCTGGCGCACGTTCGAAGCCGTGAAGTCAGCCTCGTCATTGAAACCGTAGGTAAAGAACGGTCGACTGATAGAAGGCAGAATTTCACGCACTACCGGATCATCGCTGCACAACACCGCCAAGCCGTAAAACGGCAGGTTGTGCAGAAAGTTGATAAAAGTTTGCTTGAGTTGACCAAAATCGCCGCCATAGGTTTGCATATGGTCGGCCTCAATATTCGTCACCACCGCGAGCATAGGCTGTAGGTGCAGAAACGACGCATCGCTTTCGTCGGCCTCGGCCACCAGATAGCGGCTATCGCCGAGGCGCGCGTTGGTGCCAGCGCTGTTGAGCAAGCCGCCGATGACAAAGGTTGGATCCAGCCCCGCCGTACCCAGGATCGATGCGATCATGCTGGTGGTCGTGGTCTTGCCATGCGTGCCGGCAACGGCGATGCCGTGCCGGTAGCGCATTAGCTCGGCCAGCATTTCGGCGCGTGGGACAATAGGAATTCTGGCCGCGCGCGCCGCCGCCAGTTCCGGGTTATCCGCGGCGACAGCGCTGGAGCTCACCAGCACGTCGGCTTGCTGCACGTTGCTCGCCGCGTGGCCGATATAAACGGTGACACCCATAGCCTGCAGGCGCTGCGTGGTTTCCGACTGTTTCAAGTCGGAGCCGGAGATCTGATAACCCTGATTCAATAACACTTCAGCTATGCCGCACATGCCGGCGCCACCAATACCGACAAAGTGAATACCCTTAATGCGGCGCATTTCCGGCATAGTGAAGCGTTGCACTGTATCACCCATCGGCCAACTCCAGACAGTGCTCGGCGACGCGCTCGGTCGCTTCGCGTTGTGCTAGTGCGGCGGCGTTGCGCCCCATGGCGCGCAATTTCTCGCGGCTCGCCATCAATTCACCTAACTGCTGCAACGTCGCCTCCTGTAACAGGTCGTCTTGCTGGATCAGGTACGCCGCTTGCTCATGTACCAGCCAATTCGCATTCTTTGTTTGATGGTCGTCGATTGCGTAAGGGTATGGCACCAGTACGGCGGCTTTACCTGCGGCGGCCAATTCGGCAACAGTCATGGCACCGGCACGGCAAATAACGAGGTCGGCCCAGCGGTAAGCAGCAGCCATCGCGTCGATAAAACTCGACACTCGGGCATTCATCTTCAGTGCTTGATAGCTGGCCTCAACCGCGTCGCACTGCACCTCCCCCGCTTGATGCTGGACTTCCAGTTGCAGATCGTAACGGTCGCGCAATGTAGCCAGCAACTGCGGCAACGTGGTATTCAGCGCCGCCGCTCCACGGCTGCCTCCCAGCACAAAAATATGTAGTGCGCCGGCGTCGCACCGCTCAATCTCGCCGCTGGCCATGTCGGCTACCAGTTCATGGCGCAGTGGATTGCCAACGTAAAACGTGTCGCGCCTGCGCCTGAATGTGTTAGGAAAACCTTCCATTCTGCGGTTGGCGATCGGAGCCAACATTCTGTTGGTGGTGCCAACCACGGCGTTCTGCTCGTGCAACAACAGCGGCAGGCCAAGCAGTTTCGCCGCCACCGCACCGGGTCCGGCCGCGAACCCCCCCATGCCCAGCACGCAGCCAGGCCGGGTTTTCAGCAACACGCGCAGCGCTTGCTGTAATGCAATCAGCAATAGAAACGGCGCCTTTAACCAACTGAGTAAGCCGCGGCCACGCACCCCTTCAACCGACAAAAAATGCAAGGCATAACCAGCCGCGGGCACCAGCCGCGACTCTATGCCGCGGCGCGTGCCGAGCCAGTGTATTTCCACGCCGGCCTGGCTCAGCGCGTGTGCCACGGCCAAGCCCGGAAATACATGCCCACCTGTGCCTCCCGCCATAATCACTATGCTCTGCTTACCTCGTTTTGTTGCCAAAGCGCTGACTCTCATTGGCGGCGGCTGCCGCATCGTCACTGGTCTCAATGGCCACCCGCAACACCAACCCCACCAGCACGCAGCTGACCAACAAGCTGCTGCCACCGTAGCTGAAAAACGGCAGCGTCAGACCCTTGGTCGGCAATAAACCCGCGTTCACACCCATATTGATAAATGTTTGGCCGCCAAAAATGAGGGCGACGCCGTAACATACGTAGGCCGAAAATTTTTGCTGCAACCGTTCGGCACGGCGACCAATCAACAGCATGCGCCCGATCAGCACAACGAATAATGCGATAACCGCGAACGCACCGACGAATCCCAGTTCTTCACCGACAATCGCGAACACAAAATCGGTATGCGCCTCGGGTAGATAAAACATTTTTTGCACGCTGCGGCCCAAGCCCAGACCAAACCATTCGCCGCGACCGAAGGCGATCAATGACTGTACCAACTGGTAACCCGAGTCGAACTGGTGCGGCCAGGGGTCGACAAACGTCACCAGACGCTGCACGCGATACGGCGCTAATGTGGCCATCAACGCAATGGCCACCAAACTGACCAGGATAACCACCAGAAACTGCGTCAAGCGCACGCCTGCCAGAAATAACATGCCGAGCACCGCACTTAACACAACTACAACAGCGCCAAAGTCCGGCTCCAGCAACAGCAACACAATCAGTCCTGACACAACAACAAGCGGCTTGATAAAACCACGCCATTGCAACCGCACCTCGTGTTCACGCCGTACCAAATAAGCGGCGATATACAGCACTACCACTATTTTTATCGCCTCCGAGCATTGCAGGTTAATGAAACCAAGCGATATCCAGCGGCGGCTGCCGTTCACCACCTGGCCCACGCCCGGTATCAACACCAGCACCAGCGCCAGAAAACCCAGTGCGAGTAGAGCACTGCTGTATTTCTCCCAGAACCGCATCGGCACACAAACACAGAGCAACGTCCCGACACCACCAATACCGAGGAAAATGGCATGCCGCAGCACATGGTAAAAAGGGTTGTCGTATTGCTGACTGGCGTACTCCATCGAGGCCGAGCCCATCATCACCAGGCCCATTGCGGCGAGCAGCACGAACGTGCCGAGCAACCACTCGTCCGCCAGCGGTTTGCGCGCAGTCGGCTGCGAACCCCATGTCGGTGCCGTCGTCATCGCCTAACCCCCTCCCAGCGCGCGCACGGCAGCTATGAATGCCTGACCGCGCTGCTCGAAACCACTGTACATATCAAAGCTCGCGCAAGCCGGTGAAAACAACACAGTGTCACCGGGCCGCGCCAGGCTGTGCGCCGCCTGCACCGCCGCCGGCATATCCAGTGCGAAGCAGGTATCGGTGACCGAATTTATCTCAGCGCCAATTAACTTTGCGTCGCGGCCAATTAACACCGCGCCGCGCACGTGCTGTTGCACGCTCGCTGTCAGCACCGAAAAATCGGCGCCTTTGCCTTGCCCTCCGGCGATGAGTACAAGACACCGACCCGACGCCGCGGCCAATCCCTCAATGGCGGCCACGGTTGCCCCGATGTTGGTACCCTTCGAATCATTGATAAATTGCACACCGTTAATTTCCGCCACCCATTCGCAGCGGTGCGGCAGGCCCTCGAATTCGGCTAACTCGTCCAACATGGCATCCATCGGTAAGCCGGCCGCCTTACCGATGGCCAGCGCCGCCAGCGCGTTTTGTACATTATGCCTGCCCGGTAGCCTCAACTCTTTCAGCGGCATAAGCGTCTGATCTTCGAACGCCAGCAAAGCCCTTGTTCCCTGCTGCACAATGCCAAAAGCATTCTCTCGCGGCGCGTCCAAACCAAAACTCCACCAGTGGATGTGGTTGGCCAACAAGGGCTGCGTCAACGGGTCGTTGCGATTGACGACGATGTTTTCGGCGCCTTGATACACTTGCAGCTTGGCGCGCTGATAGCTTTGCAAGTCGGCGTAGCGATCCATATGATCGGCGCTGACATTGAGCACGGTTGCTACTCTGGCGCGCAATTCCCGGCAGCGCTCCAACTGAAAACTGGAAAGTTCGAGCACACTGAGTTCGCGCTCCTCAGCCAGCAGCTCCAGCGCGGGCACGCCGATATTGCCACCCACCGCCACTTGCTTGCCACTGCGCCTGGCCATATTGCCGACCAGAGTTGTGACCGTGCTTTTGCCGTTGGAGCCGGTGATCGCAATCAGCGGCTGGGCGCTGGCCTGGCAGAACAGGTCGATGTCGCTGCTTAACTCAACCCCCGCGCTCAAGGCCTGTGCGATGGCCGGTTCGTGCAGGGAAACGCCGGGGCTGACAATAATCTTTTCTGCCGTTCGCAATACTTCGCCGCGCAGCGCGCCGGTCACAATCTGCAAGTCAGGCATTTCACGCCGCGCCTGATCTAACGCAGGAGGTAAAACACGCGAGTCGACCAGCACGACCGGAACGTTCCGTGCACGCAGATAACGTGCGCAGGACAGACCCGTCATACCCATACCGACGATGACATAGCTGCCTTGTTGCATTTCCATTGACGATTTCACGGCTTCAGTTTTCACAACTCATCAACGTAGCTTCAACGTGGCCAAACCAAACAACACCAGTATCACCGTGATAATCCAGAAACGGACGATCACGCGCGGTTCGGGCCAACCTTTCAATTCAAAGTGGTGGTGTATCGGCGCCATGCGAAATATGCGACGCCCCGTCAATTTGTAGGACGCGACTTGCAAAATCACCGACACGGTTTCCATCACAAAAATGCCGGACATAATGAAAAATACGATCTCATGGCGGGTAATCACCGCAATAACGCCCAACGCCGCCCCCAGCGCAAGCGCGCCGACATCGCCCATAAAAATCTGCGCAGGGTAAGTGTTAAACCATAAAAAACCCAACCCGGCGCCAGCCAGCGCGCCGCAAAAAACAATCAGTTCACCGGCGCCCGGCACATAAGCGATGTGCAGGTACTCGGCAAACTTTGAGTTCCCCGTCAGATAGGCAATCATCGCCAGCGCGGTGGCGATCAACACGCAGGGCAATATCGCCAGGCCATCAAGTCCGTCCGTTAAATTGACGGCATTGCTGCTGCCAACGACGACAAAATAGGTGAGCACGATGTAAAAGGCTCCCAATTCGATCGCCACATTTTTGAAAAACGGTACAAACAGTTGCGTTTCCACCGGATGAACTGCGGTGTAGTAAAGCAACAAGGCCGCCGCTAGACCGCCCACCGACTGCCACAGGTATTTCCAGCGAGCGGGCAGTCCACGCGGGTCTTTTTCAATGACCTTGCGATAGTCATCAACCCAGCCGACGGCGCCGAACACGATGGTGACCAGCAGCACAGTCCACACATAGCGATTGCCAAGGTCGCTCCACATCACTGTGCTGAAAATGACACCAACCAGAATCAGGGCGCCACCCATGGTCGGCGTACCCGATTTGCTAAAATGCGTTTCCGGACCGTCGTCGCGCACCGCCTGGCCAATTTGATGGTAGTTAAGCCGCCTGATCATGGTCGGCCCCACCAGCAAGGTGATCGCCAACGCGGTCAACACGCTTAGAATGCCGCGCAAGGTAAGATACTGAAATACGCCGAATGCGCCGACGTATTGCGCGATAAAATCTGCCAACCAGAGCAACATTGTTAACTGACCTCCCAACCGGCACGCAAGCGTGCGACAAGGTGTTCCATGCCGGCGCTGCGCGAGCCCTTGACCAAGGCAACGTGATCGCTGCCGAGCACAGTGGCGCAGTATTCGGCGGCGGCCGTGCGATCGTCAAACGCACGTGCCGACTGCCCGTAAGCTCGTGCCGCAAATGCGCTGAGCTTGCCGACCGTGACGAATTGTTCGATGCCACGCGCGCGCACATAGTCGCCAATTTCGGTATGCAAGTCCTCGGCATCGGCGCCCAACTCGGCCATATCGCCGAAGATGAAGAGACGCGCACCGGAATACGCCGCCAACACATCCAGCGCGGCTTTCACCGAGGCCGGATTGGCGTTGTAACTGTCGTCGATCAACACCGCGCCGTGCAGCCCCTTACTCACCTGCATGCGTTGACCGGTCGCGACAAAATTGTGCAGCCCCTCGCAGATACCGGCCAATTCGATACCAAGCGCCAACGCCGCGCTGGCAGCAGCGATGGCATTGGCAATATTGTGGGCACCGAGCGTGGGCAACTCAACCGGCGCGTCGCCGAGGGGAGTATGCAAGCGGAACGACCAGTTCTGGCCGGCCTGCAACTGTAGCTCGCTGGCATACACATCGGCCGCCGGGTCGGAAATGCTAAACCGAATCACGCGCTGCTGGTTAAGACTGGCAAGCCAGCCAGCCGCAAACGGACAGTCCAGCGCCACCACGGCAACACCATCGGCGGCCAGGCCGGCAAAGATTTCACCCTTGGTTTTGGCAATGTTTTCCAGTGAGCCGAAGCTAGCGAGGTGGGCGGCGACGATGCGCGTCACCAGCGCCACGTCGGGCCGCGCCAGCCGGGTGAGATAGTCGATGTCACCCACTTTAGCGGCGCCCATTTCCAGCACCGCAAAATCGTGTTCCGGCGCCAGGTCGAGCAGCGTCAACGGCAGACCAATCTCGTTGTTGCGGTTACCCGCAGTCGCCAATACGCCACCGGCGCTGCTCAAAATGCTGCTCAACATATCCTTGGTGGTGGTTTTACCAACGCTACCGGTCAAGCCAATCAATTTGCCTTTGAACAGCGCGCGATTCAGCGCGCCGAGCGAGCCCAAAGCCTGGATCGTATCCGTCACGACGACCTGCTGCGCCGTCTGTCGCTGATACTGCTCCACGATGGCGCCGCAAGCGCCGCCGTTTAGTGCCTGTGCTACAAATTTGTGGCCGTCGAAGTTGTCGCCCTTGATGGCGACGAACAGGTCACCGGCCGTCACGCAGCGCGAGTCGATACACACCTGCTGAAAGTATGCGTCGGCACCGCTGTGTCGACCTTTCAGTTCGTTGGCTACCTGTAACAAGCTCATCGGCTCTAACACGAGTGCTCCCGGAAGGTGAACACGCGGCATTCGACTTGTTTGCCTGCGTGCGCGGCGGAATGCTTTTCTGAAGGCACGGTGCGCCCCGCGTCGAGGCAAGGCGATGCAATCGTGAACGCAGTAGACAGGCAAGCGCGAAAGAAACGCCGCAGAACTCCCCCTCGGCGGCGCCTAATAAAGCGCCTACTGTTGGCGCACCCTCTTGCCGCAGCGTAAACTATAGCTACACGCACAGGCCTGGCAGAGGAAGTTCTGCGGAGCTCTAAATACAACATGTTCACTCTCCAGAAGCCCTACGCCGACCGCTTGTCTAACGCGCTTTGAACGACGCTAAAGTCATCGAACGGCAGCTTTTCATCGTTCACTTCCTGATAGTCTTCGTGGCCCTTGCCGGCCACCAACACACAGTCGTTGGCTTGCGCTGACCGCACGGCAAACTCGACGGCACGAGCGCGATCCAACTCAATCTTTATCGCTTCAGGTTGGTTCAGACCGCTGACGATATCGGCAGCGATTGCTGCTGGCACTTCGGTGCGCGGGTTGTCGTTGGTTAGCACAACCTGATCGGCTAACAGTTCTGCTATAGCGCCCATGGGTGCGCGCTTGCTTTTGTCACGGTCACCACCACAGCCAAACACCACCCACAGCCGGCCGTTACAGTGTTCACGCAATGCAGCCAGCGCGTTTTGCAGCGCATCCGGCGTGTGCGCGTAGTCGATCACAATATGCAAACCGGCATCGTTGGGTACGGTCTGCATCCGCCCTGCCGCGCCAGCCAATTGGCTTGCTGCTTCGATGACACGCTGAAAATCAAAACCTTCTGTGCATAGACCGCCGATAACGGCAAGTAAATTACCGAGGTTAAATGCGCCAAACAATTTGCTGTTTAGCTCCGCCCTGCCCCACGGGGAATGCACGTTCGCACTTATACCTTGCGCAGCGAAACCGATATCGTCTACCCAAATATCGGCAGTCTTGTTGCCAAGGCTGTAAGTCAGTACCTGCAATTGTGGGCGCTGCCGCAGCCGTGCCGCCAGTTGCACGCCTAGCGCGTCGTCAATATTGAGTACTGCAGTTCTTACGCTATCGCGTTCAAACAGCTTGCTTTTTTGCGCAGCGTAGTCGGCCTCGCTAGCGTGATAGTCGAGGTGGTCGTGCGTGAGATTGGTAAATACCGCGGTGCGCACCGCGATGCCGGCAATGCGATTCTGCGCCAGCGCGTGCGACGATACCTCCATCGCCACCGCGGAGCAGCCGCACTGCTGCAGTGCAGCGCAAATCTCGTGCACCGAAAATACATCGGGAGTGGTATGCCCGGTGGCCGTGTAGTCATCGTTAACCCCCCAGCCCAACGTGCCAATAAACCCGCAGGCGGAACCAAGCCGGCTGTGCAGGCGGGCGTAGGCGTTGCAGCAACTGGTTTTGCCATTGGTGCCAGTGACCGCGAATATGGCGAGTTCCTGACCGGCGGCGCCATACATATTGCGCGCGATTTGCCCCAGGTGCTGTTCGAGGTTTTCGACCACCAGATACGGAACGCTGATTGTCTTACCGTCTAACGACGCGTATTGATCGACCAATACGGCGCCAGCGCCGTTGCCGATAGCGTTATTAATAAACTCCGCACCGTGGTATTGCTCGCCGCGCACAGCGACAAAAAGCTCGCCGCGGTGGATAGCGCGCGAGTCGAGACGTACACCGGGTACGGTGACAGTCATGCCGACTTCGGTGTCAATACCTTGCAGCAACTCGGCCACGGGCCGAGCCGCGGGCGCAGTGATCGCTGGTGTGGCTTGCATTTAGACCGGCCCCGCAAGTTGCATGGCGTCGGGCGGCACATTTAACAAGCGTAGGCTCTCGCTCATCACTTTTGAAAATAAAGGCGCAGCGACCTGGCCACCAAAATAGACATCGCCGGTCGGGTCATCAATCACAATGGCCGCCACCAAGCGTGGATTAGTCGCCGGTACGTAGCCGGCAAAAACCGCAACGTAACGGCTTTCTTCATAACCGGCAACGCCGACTTTATGCAAAGTACCCGTTTTACCGGCCACCCGATAATTCGCCACTCGTGCGAGTGTTGCCGTACCACCTTCACCGGTCACTGCTTGTAACATCGCATCCACCCGATTCGCAACCGCGGCGTCGATCACGCGCACGGCCGGCGCCGGATCATCACGCTTCAATAAGGAAATCTCTTTTTTGATACCGCCGTTGGCCAACACATTGTAAGTTTGCGCCAGTTGTAACGGCGATAAAGACAGCCCGTAACCGTAGGCCATAGTTACCGTATGCAAGGGGTGCCATTGCGTGTAGTCGGGCAGTATGCCGGCGCTTTCACCGGGGAAACCGGTAGCCGGCGGTTCGCCTATGCCAACGCGGCGCAACACATCGCGCACGGCGCCGTCGGCCAGGGTGAGCGCAATTTTGCTAGTGCCCACCTGGCTGGACTTTTGCAAAATAGCCGTCAGGTCGATCACGCCGTTATTCGAATCGTCGGCCAGCCGCTTGCCTTCGACATAAATGTGACCCGGCCGCGTATCAACCAAGGTGTTAGGTAAATATTGACCGCTTTCCAGCGCCGCGACCATCGTCAGCGGTTTGATGGTCGAACCCGGCTCCAGCACATCAGTCATCGCCCGGTTGCGCATCGCCGACGGCGTTAGGTGCAGGCGTTGGTTGGGGTTGTAAGACGGCTGGTTAACCATCGCCAACACTTCGCCCGACACTGCGTCAAGCACCACCACCGAACCTGACTTGGCCTTGAACCGTTTGATGGCGCGCTTCAGCTCGCGGTACGCGTGGTATTGCAAACGCATGTCAATACTGAGCGCAATATCTTTACCGTGACTCGCTTCGTCGATCAGTTCGAGGTGTTGAATCACTTTACCGTAACGATCTTGCAATATACGCTTGGCGCCGGAATGGCCACTCAACCAGCCGTTATAAGCCAGCTCCAGCCCTTCAACGCCACGCTCGTCGATGTCGGTAAATCCCAGCAAATGGGCGGTGACTTCACCGGCTGGGTAGAAACGCTTGTGTTCGCCGCGCGAGTACACGCCGACTATGCCGAGGTCCAAGATTTTCTGCGCCTTTGCCGGCGGCAAATGGCGGCGTAGATAGATAAACGCTTTGTTCGCATTGGCTTCGAGTTTACGCACCAGGGCGTCTTCCGCGATACCGGCGGTGCTTGCAATACGCTGCCATTTTTCGCGCTGCCCCATAAGTTCCTGCGGGTTCAGCCAGATTGAGACGACCGGCGTGCTGATCGCCAACGGCTTGCCGTTGCGGTCGGTGATCATGCCGCGATGCGAACTGGAAACGACTGTGCGTATCGAGCGATCGTTGCCGGCGTTTTGCAAAAACGCAAAACCTTTGTCACCGTCCAGCACTTGCAGTGTCAGCAGACGCATAACCAGCGCCCCGGCCAAACACAGTAGCAGGCCGACCAGCAACACGAAGCGCCAATCAGAAGCGGTGAGATTCATTCTTCACCGCCACAATATGTTCGCTGTCCGGCACCCGCATCTTCAGCTCCTTGCGCGCCTTCCTTTCCACCAGCATATGGGTGGAAAATGCGCTTTCCTCTAACAACAACTGACTCCACTCCACTTCCTGATGAACAGCTTCCTGCTGTAGCGTTTGCAACTCGTGAAACAGGCGTCGCGTGTTGTGGCTATTTAAAATAACCAGCAAAGCACTAGCTAGCAGCGCACACAACAACACCAGGGGTAAGGGGCTAGCGCCGCGGAAAAACCGCTTCAGTGTGTTCATGGTGCCACCCTGCTCTTTACGACTGTCGTGACGAGTTTACGCAACGCTTTGCAGCAACGCGCATTATGGCGCTGCGCGCTCTTATGTTGAGTTCCACTTCACGCCGCGCGGGCCTAATTTTTTTCCCCAACGGCCGTAAGGGCGGTTCGTTTGTGACTGTGTTTTGCAATGGGATATAGGCCGGTGCGCGCGACGCTTTGTCGTTACTCAGGCTACGGATGAAACGCTTCACGATGCGATCTTCCAGCGAGTGGAAGCTGATCACCACCAACCGCCCCGCTGGCATGAGCAAATCTACCGACTGCTCCAGCATTTGCTTGAGTTCGACCAATTCGTCGTTAATAAATATGCGTATCGCCTGAAACGACTTGGTGGCCGGATGCCGCTTCGGCTCCCAGCGCGGATGCGCTTGCTTAATAATTGCAGCCAGTTGTGCAGTCGTTGTAATGTCTTGCTCGTCACGTACAGCGCAGATTGCCTTGGCGATACGGCGCGCGAAACGTTCTTCACCGTAGGTTTTCAGCACGTCGGCAATTGCTTCGCTGCTGGCGCTGTTGATCCATTGGGCGGCGCTGATACCCGCCGCCGGATTCATGCGCATGTCGAGAGGGCCATCGTTGCTGAAGCTAAAGCCGCGCTCGGCCTGATCCAGCTGCGGCGAGGACACACCGAGGTCCAGCAGAATGCCCGCGATATCACCGTGTACTCCCTGCTGTTCTAGTCGTTGTTTCATTCCGGTGAATGACCCCGAATACATCTCAAAACGCGGCTCGGTGGCCGCCAATTCCTGGCCCGCTTGCACTGCTTGCGGGTCTTTGTCTATGCCGAACAATCTACCTTTTTCACTTAACCGCACGAGAATTTCTCGTGCGTGTCCACCTCGGCCAAAGGTGCCGTCGATATATGCCCCGTCTACGTTCCACACCAGGGCATCAACTGCTTCAGTGAGCAATACCGTATGGTGGCAGCTCTTCAATAAGAGAATCCTTTCAACGCTTCGAACGCGTCGCCACTATTCATTAAATCTTTGACTTCTTCTTGCTGCGCCAGCCAGCCCTGCTCGCTCCAGAGTTCGATTTTGTTGCCCATGCCAGCAAGCACCAGCTTGTTATTGAGATGTGCATATTCGCGTAAAACTGGCGGAATGAGGATGCGCCCGTTAGCATCGGACTCCAGTTCGCACGCATTACCAATAAAGCTGCGCTGAAATTGACGCACGACCCGGTTCACGTTGGAGCGGGATAGCAGGTCTTCGAGCACGGCCTGCCAGGTAGACGGAGGATAAATGAGCAAACAATCGAAGTCTGGGTCGCAGGTAAATACCAGGCTCTTATCGACGTCGTCGGGCAGCTGTTTACGTAACGCGCTGGGTAGCGCGAAGCGACCTTTCGCGTCTAACGTTGCATTACTCGGCCCGTGAAACAATTTCGCCCCCAAAAGGATGCTTAAAAAGCACAAACATCCACAAATAACCACTTTCTCCCACTTGTCGCGACTATATGGATTGCGAGACCGGCTTGTCAACCTGACAAATGTCAAATTTGTCACGAAATGAGCTTATAAATCAGGATCTTGCCGAGATTTTACGAGATATTGCAGAGTTCATGCAGAGAGCGGCACACTAAAGGGCTTAGCAAATATACGCTTGCTCTATATAATTAAAGTAACGCCTTAACTTCTATACTCTTTCGTCATATTAGTGTTTTGTTATTATCGCAAACGGAATATATTGTATTGCGCAATATGCACAACAGTCGCTGTGCCGCCGACCGATTATCCTAGGATTATTGTTGTTGGCAGCCTGATCGCGCCCTGGCCGGTCATCACTGAGACGCGCAAAGCGACTTGGTATAGTTGTAAGAGTTGGCCTATAAGCCGGGTTTTGTCGTGAACAGTCATTCATCTGGGACCGACGTCACCGCCTGCCTCAAGCGACCTACCCGGATCCGATGCGGGCCGCACTAGGATCCCTATTTGGCCTTGCTCCGGGTGGGGTTTACCTTGCCGCGACATGTTACCACTCGCGCGGTGCGCTCTTACCGCACCATTTCACCCTTACCTGGACTCTTGCGAGTCAGGCGGTATACTTTCTGTTGCACTTGCCGTAGGCTCACGCCTCCCAGGGGTTACCTGGCACCCTGCCCTATGGAGCCCGGACTTTCCTCCATCATCTTGCGATAACAGCGACTGTTCGGCCAACTCTTGGGCAGCAAGATAACGTGGTTGCGCACTTTAAACAATGGGTCCGACTGCAATAGCGCCGCGTTAAGCAAGAACTTAAGACTTTTTCTGTAAGGCTTGCTGGTATAACTGGTTTTTCTTTGCGCCAGTGATTTGCGCCGCTAGCGCCGCCGCCTGCTTGAGCGGTAAATCCTGCAGCAGAATATCGAGCACACGGCTGACCTCGGCGCTGGCGGCATCTTTTTTCTCCCGTTCGCCTTGCACCAGAATGACGATTTCCCCACGCCGCTGATTAGCATCGCCATTCACAAAATCGCATAGCTGCGCTAGATCTCCACTGTAAACGGTTTCGTGTATTTTGGTCAGCTCGCGCGCCAGCACGGCTGGCCGATCCGGCCCCAGCTCGCGACACATGTCCTGTAGACACGCCAGCACGCGATGCGGCGCCTCGTAGCAAACCAAGGTGTGCTGCAGCACGCGTAGCGCCCGCAACTTGTCGCGACGAGCGGTAGATTTTGCAGGCAGAAAACCAATAAACAAGAAGCTGTCGGTGGGCAACCCTGCTACCGATAATGCAGCGATGGCGGCATTGGCGCCAGGCACCGGTATTACACGATGCCGTGCCGCCCACACCCGCTTAACCAGCCGGTAGCCGGGGTCGGAAATGAGCGGGGTGCCCGCATCGCTGACCAGAGCGACGGATTTTCCGGCGTCCAAGGTGGCGATCACTTTTTGGCTGGTATGCTCTTCGCTGTGTTCGTGATACGGTACGGTAGCCGTGCGGATATCGTAGTGCTGAAACAAACGCTGGCTATGCCGGGTGTCCTCAGCCGCAATCAACGCCACCGATTGTAGGACGTGGACTGCTCGATGTACCATATCACCCATATTGCCGATCGGCGTTGCGACAACATATAAACCGTGATCAATTTTCAACAGCTTCATTCCTTAGTGCGACCTGCCTTAGTAGTGCGACATGGTCGACGGCAAATGCTGACGGTTTTTCTTGCGGGCTGTCTGTGTGCCTGCAGCGTGATCGAACCGGAGCCAGTCTACCGCAAACCACCTCTACAAGAGCAAACAATCGCCAAGCAAGTCGATCATTGGTTGCGGCGCGCCGCAACGCGCAAGGAGCCGGGTGCGAGTGAGGCGCTCCTAAAAGCGGCGAACCTGCTTATCGACGACAAACAACCCGCTAAAGCCAAACAAATTTTAGCGCGAATAAAGGACTCGACTGAACTGCCGTTGGTGCTGGCGACCGAATACAACATCGTCAACGCACGGCTGTTTTACAGCGAACAAAAGTATCAAAAAACACTGTTCCTGCTCGACCGCATTGACACCAATGAACCGCCCAGTCGCGCACAGGAAGTGCAAATCAGTCTGTTGCGGGCGCGCGCGCTTGCCAAGCAAAACCAACTGATTGCCAGCGCTCAGCAACGCATATTTATTGCTCCGTTGCTACGCGACTCATCATTGCAAGCGCGCAACCACAACGCCATATGGCGCACGCTGGTGCAGGTGCCGGTCAGTGAGCTGGAAACGCAGGCGCGGGCGGCAAATTCGAGCGAGCTGCGCGGTTGGTTGACACTGGCGCTGCTGCATCGTTTTTTTATCGACGATGTTGCGCGCCAGGATGAACAGCTAAAAATATGGATGGCGGAATGGCCCGATCATCCCGCCGCCCAGCGCTTGCCGGAAGAGTTGGCCGCACTGCAGGAAGGCGCGCAGAATCTGCCTGACAATATCACTCTACTGCTACCCTTGTCGGGGAAGTTGAGCGCAGCAGGCGCCGCCATACGCGATGGCTTCTTTGCGGCGTTCTATCACAGCGAACAGCAAGGTGCGATGCGGGTCGATGTAGTCGACAGCAATGCCGCAGCCGATTTCGGCCGGCAATACGCGAGCCTGGCAAACAGCGGCACCGAAATGGTGATTGGCCCGCTACAAAAAGACCGTGTGCAATTACTTACCCAGTTTGAAGAACTGCCTGCTCCTACGCTGGCGCTGAACTACGCCGATACTGAAACAATATTACCGTTTTATCAGTTTGCCTTGTCGGTCGAGGACGAAGCCGCTCAAGTTGCCGAACGCGCCACCATGGACGCACACCGCAGAGCACTCATTATTTGCCCCGCTAATCCCTGGGGCGACCGGGCAGCGGCGGCTTTTAGTCGGCAATGGACCGAACTGGACGGGATAACGCTGAATCATGTCCGCTTTCAAAAGGCGGAAACGGTATCCGCATTGATCAAGAAGGCATTGCACGTTCATTTCAGCGAACGGCGCGCTCGCCGCATAGAACAGATCGTACAAACACAAATAGAGTTTACACCGCGTCGGCGCAAAGACGTTAACATGATTTTTTTGGCCGCGCGACCACAGGAAGCCCGCTCACTGAAACCCATTTTAGCCTTTCACTACGGTGGCAACATACCGGTTTATGCCACATCGCACATCTACTCGGGCAATCGTCAGTGGCGCAAGGATAGCGACCTGAACGGTATTATTTTTAGCGATATGCCGTGGATTCTAGACGCCAACCAGCCGCTAAAAGCCATGCTCCGGGAATACCTGCCGCAAGAGTCGCAAAGATACAGCCGTATGCATGCCTTTGGCGCCGATGCGTTTCGTTTGATCTCCCGCCTGCGGCAGCTTGAGTCTAACCCGGATGCCATGCTGCGCGGTGCTACCGGCACCTTACACATGAGCGCCGCCAAGCAGATACACCGGCGCCTGGATTTCGCGAAAATAAAGCTCGGGCTGCCGGTGCGTATTCCCGACTTACAACAGGCAAGCGATGATTTTGCCAACCGCGGGCCGTAACGCGTGAGCACCGATAGCGTCAGCGGCGCAGACGCCGAAAAGCTGGCGCGCACCCACCTGGAGACACAAGGACTGAGCCTCATTACGGCGAATTTTGCCTCTCGGTTCGGCGAAATTGACCTGGTAATGCGCGATCGCAGCGCCATCGTATTTGTCGAAGTCCGGTACCGCAAAAACCAAAATTTCGGCGCGGCGCATGCAACCGTTGACCGGCGCAAACAGAAAAAGTTGATTCTTGCGGCCCAATGGTTTTTGCAAAACAAACGCTGGCACAACAAAGCTGCCCGTTTCGACGTCGTTGGCATTACTCCCAATCGCAGCAGCGGCGAGCTGGAATACAATTGGTGCAAAAATGCCTTTATCGTTTAAGGCCTGTTAACACTGCGGTTGCTCCCGCGGATAAATATGCAGTACGATAAAACCTTGCGCAACATCCTGGCCGCCAATGTCGAACATACAATGGGGGTAATAGAGCCGCTGCTGGCGGACGTGCACCGCGCCGGTGAACTCATCGCCGACTGCTTTCTGGGCGAAGGAAAACTCATGTCATGCAGTGGCCCCGGCGCCGTAGCGATCAGCCAACACTTAACCTCCATACTGGTAAACGGCTTTGAGTACGAGCGTCCGAGCCTACCTGCGCTGGCACTCACCACCGATACTGTGGTGACCGGCGCGGTCGGTGAAGCGGGCAGCCGACCCGAAGTTTATGCGCGTCAGGTGCGCGCGTTGGGCCGCGCCGGCGACGTGCTGCTGCTATTTGCAGCAAACACCCATTCGGCGGCCTTAGTGCAAGCTGTCATTGCCGCCCACGACAGGCACATGCAGGTGGTTGCCATCACCGGCGCTGACGACCAGGATATATCGTCAATTCTGGCGCCGGAGGATAACGAAATTTACATCAACACTTGTAGCCACGCGCGCATTGTTGAAGCTCACATTCTGCTAGCGCATTGTTTCTGCAAGCTTATCGAACATAAACTTTTTGGTATTGGAGATTCCGTATGACGCGTAACGTTGGTCTATTTTTGCTGCTCTGCTCCTTACTCTCGTGCTATGGGTGCAGCAGCCTGATTGCCGCCACGCGATCGGGACCGATCGAGGATAACTACGGCAAACGCAGCCTGGGCAGCTTTATCGACGACTCGTTTATCGAAACCAAGGCCAAAGTCAATTTAAAGAAATCAGGCCGGCAGCTGGGAAAAGCGCATATCAGCGTGATCAGTTTTAACGGGGTCGCTTTACTGGTTGGCCAGGTACCCAGCGCCAAGCTAAAGCAACGCGCCGGGGACATCGTGGGCAAGGTGCGCGGCGTCAAGCGCGTGCATAATGAATTAACCGAGGCGGGCCCATTATCGGTGCCGGCGCGCTCCAATGACACGTGGTTAACGGCCAAGGTAAAATCGAAGCTTTTGGTGGGGCGCAACATCAAGGCCAACCGCATCAAGGTAGTGACCGAAAACGGTGTGGTCTATCTGTTGGGGCTGGTTTCGCGCGATCTGGGCGACCGCATTGTCGCGGCGGTGCGCAATACATTTGGCGTGCAAAAAATCGTGCGAATCTTCGAATATATTGAGTAAGCCGCGTATGCCCGCGAGCCGGAACAACGCGAGCAGATGAGCAATGAAAAAAGTGGAGAAGCTCTATCTATTTAACAATTTTTAGCTGCGGTCGCTGCAGCCGTCTCTCCGGCTGAGTGTCGGTCTCTGGGGGCGGTTGCAGCGGCGGCATATCATTCTCAAACAACATACCCTGGCCATTCTCTCTTGCGTAGATGCCCAACGCGGCGTTAATGGGTACATAGACGTCGGTGGCAACACCCGAGAAGCGCGCATTGAAGCGCAGGTCGTTATTGCTGATTTGCAGATCAACGACCGCTGACGGCGAAACATTCAATACGATTTGGCCATCTTTGACGTATTGCAGCGGCACATCAACACCTTCACGGGTCGCGTCCACCAGCACGTAGGGCGTGCAGTTATTTTCAAGTATCCAGTCGTACAGCGCCCTAATCAAATACGATCGGCTAGATGTCATTGCCATACCGGACTCCAAGTACAAAAAGTAACCACTAGTATATCAGCTACCGTCGCGCATTTCTCGTTCTCGCTCCGACAAACTCATCTGAAACGACTCGCGAGTAAACACACGTTTCATGTATTGATGCAGCGGTTTGGTTTGTCTGCTTTCCGGAATGCTGACATCCAGCATTTGCAAACGCCACAATATCGGCGCCAGACAACAGTCGACCAACGTGAATTCGTCGTTCATAAAATACGGTTTTTCGCCGAATATCGGCGCTACGCCCATCAAACCTTCGCGCAACTCCTTGCGCGCCTTATCGAGGGAGCGTGATTTACCGGCTTCAACGGTATCAACCAGTACGCTCCAGTCTTTTTCGATACGACAAATATACTGGCGACTCTCTCCACGCGCAACGGGATACACCGGTAATAACGGCGGATGCGGGAACCGTTCGTCTAAATACTCCATCATGACGTTCGGTTCGTACAGAACCAGCTCACGATCAACCAGTGTCGGCAGGCTTTTGTACGGGTTCAAATCGGCAATGTCTTCGGGCAAATTGTTGTCCGTTACGTCGATCACATCGACCATCACGCCTTTCTCCGCGAGCACAATGCGCACACGATGGCTGTAGTGACTCGTTGCGTCGGAAAAAAAAGTCATCGACGCTCTTTTTGCCATGACACCCATAAAGCTTACCTCGCTGACAGTGCCAGCTGTTAGTGAACGTCTTTCCAATATTCACGGTTGAGCAAATAAGCAAAAACTAAAAATACAGCCAGAAACAGCATGACATAGATGCCAATACGTTGCCGGTCTAGTGTCATTGGTTCGCCCATATACTCCATAAAATTGACCAGATTGTAGATTGTGCGATCAAACTCGTCTTTCGACAACTTGCCTGGCTCGGTAATTTTCAACCGTCCACAGTGTTCCTCGAGTATCTCTTCGCCGGTCAGGATATCGCGTTTAACGCCACCGCTGGCCGTTTTAGCCGGCCCCAAGGCACACTCCGTGGCCCCTTGCAATTCCAACAACGCGTGCGGCATGCCAACATCCTTAAAAACCCGGTTATTGACGCCCCAGGGGCGGCTTGGGTCGATATAGAAGTTACGCAAGTACGTATATACCCATTCCGGCGAACGCGCACGGGTGACCAGAGTCAAGTCTGGCGGAGCCGCACCAAACCACTTTTTTGCGCCATCCTCCGGCATCGAGATCTCCATCAGTTGGCCAATCTTGGTATCGTCGAACAGCAAATTTTCCTCGGCTAGCTCTGCTGGTATACCGAGATCGATAGCCACGCGTTCATAGCGCCCGTATTTGAGCGAATGACAGCCCATGCAGTAGTTGAAATACACCTGCGCACCCGACTGCAACGATGCCTTATCACGCAAGTCGGGTTTAAATTCGTCGCATTCGATGGTCCCGCAGGCATAGCCCGTTTCGGCGCCAACCACCTTGAGTGGCACGAACGCCAACAAGCCCACGATCACGAAAGCAGCCAGTGTTTTCCAAAAGCCGATACCGCCATCCATTGTTACGCGCTTGGGCTCGGGCTTGACGTAGTCGTTCTTTACCAACAACGGCATAACCAGGAACAATACACCTACCAACGCCGTGTACAGCAGAATGATACCCAGATGATATTCTTTCATATCACCCCAGTAGGAGAACACCACACCGAACATAAATACACCGAATACGCCACATAGCAGCTGGCGCAGCAGTGGCCGCGTCGGGTTGGGATTGGTCCAGATCGGCATGGTGATAAAGAAGGCGAAATAAACCACCGTATTGACCTGCGCCAGCAGCGTTCTGGCCATGCTCGGCCCCTTCATACCCAGCACGCCCAGAATAATAAATGTGGCAGCGAAAATAAGAATCATCGCGCGCGGCACGTTGCCCTTATAGCGCACGGACTTCACCGGACTGCGATCCAGCCAGGGCAGGACGAACATAATGGCGATGGCACCGGCCATCACAATAAAGCCTAGAAACTTCGCTGTCAGCGGCCCCAGGTCAACGGTCACCGCACGCAGCATCGAGTAGAAAGGCGTGTAATACCAGACTGGCGCGATGTGCTCCGGTGTTTTCAGCGGATCAGCGGGCACAAAGTTTGCATGCTCAATGAAGTAACCGTTCATTTCCGGGAAAAAGAAAATGATGGCGCAGAACACGAATAAAAATATAACGATACCGACAATATCGTGCACCGAGTAATACGGGTGAAACGCGATACCGTCAAGCGGAATGCCATCCGCGCCCTTGTTTTTTTTGATCTCGACGCCATCGGGATTATTGGAGCCGACTTCGTGCAACGCCAACAGATGCATTACCACCAATGCCAGCAGGATAATAGGCACCGCCACCACATGCAGCGCAAAAAAACGGGTCAGCGTGATGCCTGAAATCAGGTAGTCGCCGCGTATCCATTCCACCAGCGGTTCACCGATGACCGGGATCGCGCCGAATAAGGAAATAATCACCTGCGCACCCCAGTAGGACATATTGCCCCACGGCAACACGTAGCCCAGGAAGCCCTCGGCCATCAGCGCGAAGTAGATCAGCATACCGAATATCCACACCAGCTCGCGTGGCTTTCGATAGGAGCCGTACAGCAAACCGCGAAACATATGCAAATACACTACCACGAAAAACGCCGACGCTCCGGTCGAATGCATGTAGCGAATAATCCAGCCGTAATCGACGTCGCGCATAATGTATTCGACCGACGCAAACGCGCCCTCGGCCGAAGGCTCGAAACTCATCGTCAGCCACACGCCGGTCAGCAACTGGTTGACCAGCACCAGCAGCGACAACACACCGAAAATGTACCACACGTTAAAGTTCTTGGGGGCGTAATACTTGCCCATGTGCGTATCCCACGCACGGATAATGGGCAGACGATCATTGACCCAGTCGCGCAAATCAATTAATGCGTTAGCCATCAGGCGTTCTCCTGATCTTCACCGATCACGATGATATTGTCGGTATCGTATCGATAAGGTGGAACGACCAAATTGGTGGGTGCAGGCACTCCGGAATACACCCGGCCAGCCAAGTCAAATTTCGACCCATGACACGGGCAGAAAAAGCCACCCAGCCATTTATCACCGCCTAAATCGGCTGCCCCAACGTCGGGACGAAACTTCGGTACGCAACCCAAATGGGTGCAGATGCCCAGCATCACCATATATTCAGGCTTAATTGCACGCTCGACCGAGTCAATGTAAGCAGGCTGTATAGCTTCCTGCGAATCGGGGTCTTTCAGACGCGGGGTAATTTGCGCTAATGACGCCAGCGCCTCTTTTGTACGACGCAAGATAAAAACCGGTTTACCGCGCCATTCGACGATAATCATGGCGCCCGGCTCGATTTTGCCTAAATCCGCCTTTACCGGCGCGCCGGCTGCCCTGGCTCTGGCGCTCGGCTTCCACGCGCCAAGAAATGGTACCGCCACGCCAACAACACCAGCGCCCGCGACGGCAGCGGTCATAGCGGTAAGCACTCGTCGCCGCCCGTTGTTCACACCCTCATTATCCAAGATATTAATCACACCATCATTATTCACGATGTTTGTCTCCACTGTGATGTTTGTCTCCACTGTGAAGAATAAAACTGCGCCAGCAAATTATCTGGCGTAAAAAAACGCCCGGAGTGGACGTTTTCGAAAACCGCGCGGCACACCGAGACTGCACCAACCGAGAGAACCGCGCGACTAATTAGCGTTTCGAATACTGTGGCCGTTTGCGCGCCTTGCGCAGGCCAACTTTTTTTCGTTCTACTTCGCGCGCATCGCGGGTGACGAATCCGGCTTGCCGTAGCGGTGTACGCAAATTTTCGTCATATTCCAGCAGAGCCCGGGTTATGCCGTGGCGAATAGCGCCGGCCTGGCCAAAACTACCACCGCCGGTGACGCTAACGTGGATGTCGAATGTGTCTACTGCGTTCGCAATCTCGAGTGGCTGACGCACAATCATGCGTGCCACCTCGCGGCCAAAGTAGTTATCCAGCGAACGCTTGTTGATCGTAATATTACCACCACCCGAACGCAGGTAAACCCGTGCTGTGGAGGTCTTGCGCCGGCCGGTGCCGTAGTATTGTGTTGCTGCCATATTGTTACGACTCGCTTAGTGTCAGCGGTTGGGGTTGTTGAGCGGAATGCGGATGCGCTTCACCGCCATACACTTTCAACTTCTTGAACATGCTGCGCCCCAACGGATTTTTCGGCAACATGCCTTTAACCGCAATCTCAAGGGCACGTTCCGGAGCCTTGTTCAACAGCTGCCCGAGTGCAATCGACTTGATAGCACCCGGATAACCGCTGTGAGAATAATACATTTTGTCTTTCATTTTGTTGCCGGTGGCACGCACCCTGGCGGCATTAACAACGACGATATAGTCGCCGGTGTCAACATGCGGGGTAAATTCAGGCTTGTGCTTGCCGCGCAAGCGATGTGCAATCTGGCTGGCCAATCGGCCCAGGGTTTTATCGCTGGCGTCGACCACATACCAGTCGCGTTCAACGGTTTCATTCTTGGCACTAAAGGTTTTCATGACTGAAAGGTCTGATAAAGACAACAAAATAATGAGCGCGCATACTACAGAACTAGCGGTTTTTATTCAACCTAGAAACCGCAGTTAGGCATGGAAAAAATGGCCCTTCAATAACCTGGCATACTCGATGCCAGCGTCGTCGATGCTAGGGTCGATGCTGCCTTGCGAGGTAGTCGTGTGACTGCATTTCTCGCAGCCGGCTGACCGTGCGCGCGAACTCAAACTGTAAGCGCCTGCCTTGATAAAGCGCCTCAATATCGGCCGCGGCGGATATCACCAATTTGACGTTGCGATCATAAAATTCATCCACAAGGCTGATAAAGCGCCGCGCCTGATCCTCTTTTCTAGCCGTTAACACCGGAACGTTGCTGATTAACACCGCGTGATACACCATCGCCAGTTCAATATAGTCATTCTGACTACGTGGCCCATCACACAAGGCGTCAAACTCGAACCAAACCACGTCGTCGGCACAACAGCGGCTCGGTATCGCGCGTCCGACCACCTCGATCATCTGCCCTTCAATGCCAGGCTCCGGTGCGAGACTCGCGAAATTGGCTGCCAGCACGGTGTCGGCAGAGGCATCCAATGGAAAATGGTATAACTCCGCTTGTTGCAACAGTCGCAATCGATAGTCGCGGTCACCGTCAAGATGAACAACCCGCGTATGCTGGTTTATCAAGTCAATTGCCGGCAAAAAGCGTTGTCGCTGCAAGCCGTCCTTATACAAATCGTCGGGCGCAATGTTAGACGTTGCGACCAGGGTAACCTGCCGCGTGAACAAACATTCGAACAAACCGCCAAGAATCATCGCATCGGCGATATCGGCGACAAAGAACTCGTCAAAACAAATAACGCGGGTTCGTACGGCCAGGCGCTCGGCCACACTGTGCAGGGGATTTTTGGTGCCGCCCAAGGCCTTCAGCTCAGCATGCACATGGCACATGAAACGATGGAAATGCACGCGCATCTTGCGTTCGAACGGCAAGCTTTCATAGAAAGCGTCCATCAAGTAAGTTTTGCCACGCCCAACCCCACCCCAAAGATACAGACCACGCACGGGGGCGGCGTCGGGGCGCTCAAACACTGCGCGAATACGGCTCAACACATTGCTTCTGGCGCAGCGATTTTCTGCCTGCACCAGCGCAAGATAAACCCCCTGCAGCTCAAGCACCACCCGCTCCTGCACGGGATCATGCTGAAAGTCGGGTCGGCGAAGATCCGCCTGGTAGTGCGCGAGGGGGCCGCCAGAAGGCTTGTGCATGCAATTATCGTTGCTGTGAGCAAATAGCGCCGGTCACTTTACCGGCAGCGTCGCGGCTTGGCAATTGCGTACTATTACCCAAATCCCCAGATAGAGGTTCGTCAGCACTCCAAGGGCCGCTGAATCCCTC
>CAZJDL010000028.1:0-34127 GCA_964544755.1 uncultured Pseudomonadales bacterium
TGAGAACTTAGGTGTTCACGTTCGTCCAGAATAGGTGTTCACGTTCACCGGAATATGCACATAAAGCCTTGGCGTGTCGATGTCATCGACATAAGCTGGCTATATGTCGACAAAACTAGAATTTATAAACATATGAGCTGGCATCCTGAAAAGCCGGATAATGACCTTCCTTTATTGCCTCCAGCTGTTGAGTTGGAAACCAAAGCAGTATTAAAGCGTTGTATTGTCGCCAGGACAGCGCTTGCGGAGTTGAAGCAAGCCGCTGAGCTGATTCCCAATCAGGCCATGTTGATTAACACCTTGCCGATACTGGAAGCCAAAGACAGCTCTGAGATCGAGAATATTGTTACTACCACTGACAGGCTATTCCGGTTTGTTGGTAGTGATGAAGCTCATGCAGACCCGGCTACCAAAGAAGCACTTCGATATCGAAGTGCTTTGTATGAGGGTTGGCAGACATTGGCGCAGCGCCCCATCAATACCAATATGGCTGAGTCTATCTGTAGTCAGATTAAAGGAGTGAATACGGCTGTACGCAAAGTGCCGGGTACAGCGTTTGCTAACGATAAAACAGGTGAAATAATCAGCACACCACCAGCTGGTGAAAAGATGTTGCGAGACTTGTTGAGTAATTGGGAAAGATTTCTACATGAACAGCCAGAGTTAGACCCGCTTATTCGTATGGCAGTCATGCATTACCAATTCGAAGCTATTCATCCTTTCACCGACGGCAATGGCCGTACAGGCAGAATCCTGAATATCCTGTATCTGGTACAGGAGGAACTGCTTACTTTACCCATCCTGTACTTAAGCCGCTATATCATTGCCAACAAAAGACAGTATTACAGCGGTTTGCTGGCAGTGACCCGTGAGCAGGCTTGGGAGCCTTGGTTACTATACATGCTTGAAGCGGTTGAAAGCACGGCTCAATGGACAACACAGAAAATTATCAGTATCCGTGATCTGGCCGACCATACCGCCGATTATGTGCAACAGCAGCTGCCAAAGATTTATAGCCGAGAGCTGATTGATACGATTTTTGAGCAGCCTTATTGCCGTATCAGTAATCTGGTACAAGCTAATATTGCCAAGAGGCAAACAGCTTCGGAATATTTAAAGAAGTTGGTAAGTATTGGAGTGTTGGTTGAACAGCAGGTAGGTAGGGAAAGGATTTTTGTTCATCCAAAGTTGATACAGCTTATTACTAGTGATAATAATGAACTTGAACGTTATTAATCGAAGACGAAGTCTTTCAGAAGTTTGTTTTCGATTGTCGTTTTGGCAATAGGGGAATCAGGAGAGCTTTTTAAGCGAGGGGTTTTATAACATGATGAGTACCCCAAAAAACTATTTCCGCCCCAAAACCAGGATCATTGAATTGCCGGGGGAGCAGCTTATTAAAAGCCATACCCTTACATGTTCACGTCGCCGTTAGCATCATCCGCTACTACGTTGACCATCCCGCCACCAGGTGAGAGTTCAATGCGATGATGGCGCCCGTTAAAGCTGGTCATACTCTAGCCAATAACTGAAACACTAAAGACGGAAGTATAGATTCGCTGCCGGAGTGGCCAGTTTTGCCATAGAACCCAACCGGAGGCGATGACAGGCAAGGAATTGAAGCTACAGAAGCAAAAAGAATTAATTTAGGAATCAACGCCTTAAATGGTCTCTCGTGGTCTTTCGGTGTTTTATGATATGGTGCCCAGGAGAGGACTTGAACCTCCACCCCCTTGCGAGGACTAGCACCTGAAGCTAGCGTGTCTACCAATTTCACCACCTGGGCAGGTGGGATCAGAACTCTACTGACCGTAAGCGCCGATGTCAATCCTGTGACGCTTCCTTGTCATCGTTGTATTGTGTGAAAATGGCGATCCGGCGGTGTGGTGCGGGGCGACAATGTTTGGCAGGGGTTGCGGGCACGATAGTGATCCATTGGCTGTCCAAGGTATATTTACGGGTTTAAACCAATGAACATTCAAAGCACGTGCCTTGAAAAAGCGATAATCGTTGCCAGATATGCTATCTGTTGTACCCTATGTGCCGCCTGCTCGGCAGAGCCTAAAGAGCCGTCAGCATCCGCTCAGCAAGTGCTGACGAAAGACAAGAACACTGCTTTCGAAGTCATTGCAACACCACAACGCAAAGGAGACGCAATGGCGCAAGAGAAACCCAAAGTTGGTCACCTGGATGCACGCATGCAAGGCTTTGTTGATCGGGCTCGAAACGATTTGGCTGCGAAACTCGATGTCTCCGCCGACCAAATCGAGCTGGCCGAAGCCCGCTACGTGACTTGGCGGGATGCCAGCCTGGGTTGCCCGCAGCCAGGCACACAATATACCCAGGCGCTGGTTGATGGCACGCGGATCAAGTTGCGTAAAGATGGCAAGATTTATCACTACCATGGTAGTGGTGATAAACCGCCAACCCTGTGCGCAAGTCCCGCGTCGAATGAGCCGCTGCCTTATGGCTCGGGTGATGCCTAAAGTTTGCGTACAAAAAAAGGGGTAGCAAAGCTACCCCCACTTTCTTAACGCTAATGTCTTAGCGCTACTGCATTATTATCTTCTTTTACATTGCGTCACCGCGATGGCACTCTCCTCCGTCGAACTGCTCGATAGCTCGACCCGGTTGACCTTGGTGCGTGAACCTCCACGGCAACGGTCTGCTCTTGCCTGGAAGGATAGAGTCGCTGTGCCGCCGACTAGCTGTTCAACCATCAGTTCGTCACCGCTGGCTGGCGCCGCACCTTCGCCATTGAAGAAGATGGAACTACCGACGTTGCCGTCCGTGTTTTCGACGCCGACTGTTGCGTCCAAACCGCTAGCGTCGCCCATCGGTCCGTAAACGACCCACATATTGCCTGAATCGCCTTCTTGTACCCAAATCTGAAAACTGAAGCTGGTAGCAGGATTTCCCACCTCAGTACCGAACAAGGGAATGTTATTCCATTCGTAAACGGTGAAGCTGTTGACACCATCAGTCAGATTGCCCACATACCATTCGGCACCGTCACCGTCGACGCCCATGTTCAAGTCGGTCCACAAGGGCGCGATGATATTATTCGGCGGAGTGCCGCTCGGCAGATTCTGGTTGGAAGCGCCGGCAGGCTGCTCGCCTTCCGAGCCTGCCTGCAGGGTGCCGTTAACTGACCAGATCACTTGGTCGTAGGTTTGGCCGTTGTATGCAAAGGCAGGCACGTTCAGAATTGTGCCGCCGTCATCGCAGTTTGCCGGGCAACCGAATGGCGCAATGTCAAAATCAGCCAGCGGCAGGAAACCGGCTGGCGCGGGCTCACCCGAGTTGGTCAGTTCCAGGCCGCCAACATCCAGTGTACCGCTCCAGGTTGCCTCCGTGGCATTGACAAAACCGAAAGGCTTGGTTGTTTCGCCGTTGGTTACAACCTCCGATACCGAGCTGGCAATAGCTGTAAGGCCTTCGGGAACAACATCGCTCAGGCTGAGCGTGCCATCCAGCTGACCGTTGGCGAGGTTGATCGTGTAGGTCAGCAGATCACCTTCTACCGCTGTGGCCTTGTCTACCGTTTTAGTCAGATTGGGGCTGGTGCTGCGTGCCGTCTGCACTGCGACGGGCATGTGCAGGTTGACCAGCTTGTGGTTGTTGGGCCGCAATTGCAGTTCGCCGAAATTCCAGCCGGGCGCGGCCAGGGTGTTATCGGCGGTCACGCGGACAGTGGCGCTCTGGCCGCTGCGCAGAGTGACCTGGCCAGGTTCCGCGGTGAGCTTCAAGCCGCCGGTTTTCCGCCGGGTAACAACGCGCCAGCTGCCGTCTTCGCCCGACTTGTTGGTGACTTTCCTCTCCCAGGAACAACCGCCGACACAGTTACCGTCTTGCATGCTGGCGATGTTCAGCGTTTTAGGGTCGCCGCCGTCGCTTGGGTCGGCCTGCAGGAAGTTAAAGCCGGTTTCTCCAAGCACCAGCCCGCTGCGTAGCACCCGGCGCAAATTGATGCGTCCACCACCTACATCGAACGGGTCGGTGCGAGTCACACCATCTTCCTTGAAGCTGTTATTGCGCTTGGCGGTCATCATCAGTGCAGACTTGATTTCATAGGGCGACCAGCCAGTGAGCAAGCTGACCAGCGCACCGGAGCCGGCATTGTGTGGGCTGGCCATGGACGTTCCGGACAGAAATTGATATTCCGGCGCGAGTGTTACGCCATCGGTTGCTTGGGCAGCGAATACCGACACGCCCGGCGCACCCACGTCCGGCTTGAGTATGTCGATAGCCAGATTCGGGCCGCGGGAGCTGAAGTCAGCCATGATATCGGCGTTAGCGTTGGCGACATTGAGGCTAAACCCTGCAATCGTGGCCATATTGTTCGCTTCGCTCGCGATCCAGTTCTTCAGCGTTACGCCGGCATCAAAGCCGATGTGTACGCCAGGCAGAAAGTGCGCGTCGGAGACTACGGCAGCACCGTTAGCTTCGGCATTGGCCAGCACGAAGCCACCCGCGCCGCCGGCTAACACATTCTCGCCTTTGGCAACCCGGGCGATGGCGCCACCGTCGCAGACGACGATCTCACCGCTGAAATGGCCGGCGGGAAACGGCTCCAGGCACTGCTCCGGTTCGGTGTCGTTGGGCGACCCGTTGGCGGTGGGGAAATTGCCGGCATAGACAATCGGCGCTGGGCCGAAGCCGGCAGTGAGACCGGAGCCGACAATATCGCCCAACGACGCTCCGTCGCTGGTCAAGCCGTCCAAGATGTTGTCGATACGGCGGGTGTGAGTCATGGCCGCGACGTTGATCACCCATGGCGAGTTATGACCGGTAGTGGATGGCCCCGGGCCTGAGTTGCCAGCCGAGGTTGATACGAATACGCCGGCTTGAGTGACGTTCAGGAACGCCAGCTCGACAGGGTCGTTATACGGGTCATCGCCGCCCGAGATGGAGTAGTTCAGCGCGTGAATACCATCGGGCAAGGCTGCCGCATCGATGATGACCTGTTCCAGGGCGCCTAACAGCGCGGCACCGGGGCAGCTGTCTATGCACACGTCATACGCAATGATGTTGGCATGCGGCGCCACACCCGAAATTTTCCGGGTTAGCTGCGTGGTAGGTGCGAACAGCGTGGCCGATTGCCTGATATTGCCTGCTGCCGTGCTGGCGGTATGACTGCCATGCCCGTCGGTATCTTCCGGTGAGGTGGGGTCTTCGTCGGGGCTGTTGACCATATCCCAGGCGCCGATTAACTTGTCGTTGCAGAATAGCGGCTGGACGGCGTCGCAGTGGCTACCCGGTATGTAATTACCGGCACCCAGCGGGTTGGTATGGTCGTACCCATCGCCGCCGATATCAGCATACGACGGGTGGTCGTGATTGATGCCAGAGTCCAGTACCGCGATCACGGCGCCTTCGCCCAGGGTGCCGGGCAGGCCCAGCGGGTTATTGCCATTCCATATGGCCTTGGCGCCAATAAACGTAGGCCCGACATCGGTAAGCGGCACCTCCTGCCGCTCCCGTGTTATGGCCTTGACGTCGGGCATGTTAGCCATCGCCTTCGCTTCTTCGGCGGTCAGCTCCATGGCCATCGCGTTCAGGGCGTGTCTGAAGGTGCGTGCGACCGCTACGTCACGGCCAAACGCCTGCTTGCACTGTTCGACGAAACTGGTTTGTTTACCTTTGAGGTATTTTGCGTAGTCTTTACTGGCGGGCGCGTTGGTGTCCAGCTTTTTCGCTTTCGTTACCCTGGGGCTGGTGGCTTTGAGGCCACTGATGCCGCCACTGTAAGCGGCGACCGCAGGATCTTTGAACTGCACGATATAGATTGACGGGTCACCGCCGGTGATGCTGGCCTTGGCACCTTCGTTGCCAGCGCCGACGGATTTTACCGCCTGCGGTTGCTGCGCCGATAAGCGCAAGTCAGCAGCAGATGCGAATGCCGCCGAGCCAAGACTCAGCGCTGCCAAGGTGATTGTCGTTACTTTTTTGGTGTGTCTGAAGTACGAGAATACTCGCGTAATACAATGCATGATCGTCCCCTCGCTAATGCGAATGATTGGTATTGTTGCGAGTAATCGAAACTACGGGCTTTACCAGAGTTATCTGGAGTAGGGTGCGATTTTTAGCGGTGCCGTTAATGACGAGGCCAAAAACCGGCTGACTACCCCTGTCTCGTGGGGTTTCAGCGTAGGCGAAACCCGTTCTGGTTAAAGTAATAGATGATTCACGCAACTATGTTCGTGTAACGAGCGAACACTACTACCCCTCAATGGAAATGTCAGATTAAAAATGGGAAAAAGACACATTTTTTTGCGGCCTGCTATTCCGTTCCAAAAGAGTGATATGTGCAGTTTATTCGTTACAGTGCACTAGTCGCCAGGTAAGATGCCCTGCTTATTGTACGGCTTTCCACAACCCCGCCACACTCACCAGCAACAAAACAATCCCGAGGAATCGATAAAAACGCGACGTTTCAGCCGTCAACATATAGGCATGAAAGCGCAGGCCGACAACATGGCCGACGGTAGCGCAAGGTAACAGCCACAGGTGGTGAATCAACTGCAAATCGACACCGGCGTAGACAAAAGCGGCCAATTTAATGGTGACCAGAATAAACCACAGGATAAATAATGTGTCACGCAACTGAGCTTTTGCTACGTGAGAGGCAAACACGGCAACAATCAACGGCGCGCCGATCAATGATGTGCCGCTCACATAGCCGCCCAGCATCAGGAACACGATATCCAGAATCTTGCTTTTGCTGGTAAACGGCCGGTTCATGATATAAGACACAGCATAAACGGCGACGATGGAAAAAATAATGCCGCTCATTAATGCGGCTGGCAAGGTGATTAAGCCAAAGATGCCGATCATCTTCGGCACGATCATGATAGCTAGCGCGAACTTAAGGTAGCGCCAGTCCACCGTGCCATTTTGGTGGGCTATACCATTGTTATTTTTAGATTTTCTGCTGTTTAGCGCTACGGTCAGCGCGGAGAAAAACAACAGCTGTACGGCGATGAGCGGTAAAAAAAGCAGCGGCCGATTGTCAACCAGCAACAAAAACGGTAATGCCAACACCGCGCCGCCGAAACCCAGGCCCGAGCGAACGAAGCCGCTCCAGACAAAAATCAGCGCGATAAGAATGTATTGATACCAGAGGAGTTCAGCCACGCGGTATGTTAAAGCAAGAAAGAACCGCAAGTCACAAGCGAATCAACAAACTCTTTTTATTCGGCTGTGCCTATAATGCTTTTTCAGCGCCCGAACGTTACGTCAATGGCGCAAATCAGGCCTGCATCCGGGTAAAATTCAAATGACACATCCGTTAGCGTGCTCCGAAACATGAAACACAGGCAACGCATCATATTAGTCTTGGCCGCCAGCGCCCTGACCGTGGGCTGCTCGCCCGGAATTCACTATCCCGAGTCTCGCAAGGTCGATCAATACGATACGTACCACGGTGTCAAAGTAGCCGACCCGTACCGCTGGCTGGAAGATGACGTGCGCCAATCTGCCGCCGTACGCGACTGGGTCGCCGCGCAAAACCGCGTGACTTTCTCGTATCTGCAACAAATTCCTGAGCGCGGTGCAATTAAAGAGCGCATGACCCACCTTTGGGATTACGCCAAATACGGCGTGCCGTTCAAGGAAGGCAAGCGCTATTTCTTCTTCAAGAATAACGGCTTGCAAAACCACGCCGTCCTGTTCACGCAGACTACGCTGGCCGATGCCCCCGAAGTTCTGCTTGACCCCAATAGCTGGTCGGCCGATGGCACGGTCGCACTCGCCGGCGTTAGCGTCAGCCCGGATGGTCGTTATCTTGCTTACGGCATTCAGGAAGGCGGTTCCGACTGGCGTACCTGGCGGGTGCTGGATATCGAAACCCGCAAGCTGCTTGACGATGAGCTGCAGTGGCTTAAGTTCACCGCCACATCGTGGACCAAAGACGGCAAAGGTTTCTTTTATAGCCGTTATCCTGCCCCCTCGGCAGCACAGAAATTCCAGAGCCCGAACCTGAACCACCAAGTGTACTACCACAAGGTTGGAACACCGCAGGCCGATGATACGCTGATTTACGCCACGCCCGACTACCCGAAATGGAGTTTTGATGCCGGCGTCACCGAAGACGGGCGTTATCTGATCATTCGCGCATCAGAGGGCACCGACGCCCGTTACCGGGTTGTTTACCAGGACCTCACCCAAGCCGGCGCCAAGCCAGTGACGCTAATCGACAAGTTTGAGCATGACTATCAGCTGGCGGGCAGCGCTGGCAAAAATTTGTATTTTCGCACCACCCACGGCGCGCCGAAAGGCCGGCTTGTTGCGATCAATCTGGGCCAGCCAGCGGTCGAACAGTGGCGCGAACTGGTGCCCGAGCGCGAGCACGTGCTGCTGGACGCGGCGCTGCTGGGCGGCAAATTCGTGGCCAACTATCTGCGCGACGCGCATAGCCAAATCAAAATTTACAACCGCGACGGTTCATTGCTGCGCACGATAACGCTGCCGGGCATCGGCGCGGTCAGCGGGTTTGCCGGTAAGTCTGATGACCCGGAAACGTTCTATTCCTATTCGAGTTTCAATGCGCCCGGCGTTATTTATCGCTACGACATAGTCACGGGTGAGAGCAGCAAGCTGCATGCGGCAAAAGTCGATTTCAATGCCGATGATTATGTCGTGAAGCAAACGTTCTGCGCATCCAAAGACGGCACCAAAGTTCCCATGTTCGTCGCGCACCATAAAAATGTTGCCTTGGATGGTAACAATCCCACGTTGCTGTACGGTTATGGCGGTTTCAATATTTCGCTACTGCCGTCGTTCTCGGTCACCCGGCTGGCGTGGATGGAAATGGGCGGCGTTTACGCCGTCGCAAATCTGCGCGGCGGCGGCGAGTACGGCGAGCAATGGCATAAAGCGGGCACCAAACTCAACAAGCAGAATGTGTTCGACGACTTTATTGCCGCGGGCGAGTGCTTGATTGAACAGCGCTATACGCGGCCGAAAAAGCTGGCAATTGTCGGGCGCAGCAACGGCGGCTTACTGGTCGGCGCGGTCATCAATCAGCGCCCCGATTTATTCGCCGCCGCATTGCCCGCGGTGGGGGTCATGGACATGCTGCGCTTTCATCAATTCACGGCGGGACGTTTCTGGGTAGACGATTACGGCTCGGCCGAAAACGCGGAGCAGTTCGCCGCGCTGCACGCCTACTCGCCGTACCACAATATTGTTGAAGGCACGAAATACCCGGCGGTGCTGGTCACCACCGCCGACACTGACGACCGCGTCGTGCCCGGTCACAGTTTCAAATACGCCGCCGCATTGCAGGCCGCGCACGCCGGTAAAACGCCGGTGTTGATTCGCATTGAAACCCGAGCGGGTCATGGTTCGGGCAAGCCGACCGCAATGATCATCGAGGAGTACGCCGATCAGTGGGCTTTTTTGCTGCGTAATCTGCAGCTGCAATTGCCAGAGAATTACCCGCTAAGTCCTTGATGACCGCAGCAACAACAATTTCACATAGCAGGCGTTGCGTCGCACCCGGCAGAACGAAAGTCAGCCCGATAGCGCGGCGCGTAATAAGGGCGAAAAAAACCGTCGATTGGTTGCTTGTCAACTGTTCTCATTATCAACTGTTCACATTAACAACAGTTGACGCACGCAAAGACGGCTTTTATTATTTCTGTGTTCCGCAAATTGACTGATTGAGTTCATGTTGCGCCGTAGTCGCAGTTGGCCCAGCTTGTTCCGAGCGCGGATGGATTGGTACGGCTTTTTTGGGGTTTGGTAAAACAACGTTTTAACGGAAGGGAATACAAGTGAATACTAGATGTATTGGATTAACCGTCGTACTGCTAGCCCCAGGTGCGGCGCAAGCGTTGGAATGGGATCAGGATTGGTCCGATTGGGAGGTTCGGCCCCGTATTAGCACAGGCGTGATGCAATACGAATACCAACAGCAAGCCAAGGTGAACGTGAACCTGGAAGAGGCGGAATCGGTGGGTGCGGGTTTTGACGAGATTGAAGTCGGAGATTCATTACTATTTGCTGAAATCGGTGTGAGCGTATTTCTTGGCAATTTTTTTGTAGACCTGTCGCTGCAGAAAACCGATGAAGGCGAAGATGATGTCTCACAAAGAGCTTTTTCAGGTGCCACAATTAACGCTGACGAGTCAGTCGCTTTCTTTGGTCTCGATCTGGATTCACAGCGCACGATGGATCGGGAGGATTTTTCTCTCTCGATCGGTTACGCATTAACGGATAACTTTGGCGTATTTGCCGGTTATAAGCGAAACAACACGCAATTCGATGACGATATTCGTTCGGGCCGGGCGATACTGGCCGTGGCAGTGGTTGGAGAAAGTGGAGGTGGTACGCTCGTGACAGATGTCACGGGTTCATCAAGTTCTGAATTTGAACAGGACGGTCTATTTTTCGGCGCCACTTACGTATTGCCGTTTGAATCCGAAGGCTGGTTAAACGGCGCACTGTCATTCGATTTGGGCGTAGCGTTTCTCAGCGGCGATCTGGCTATAAAGGAGCAGACGACCGTCTCGAGCGAGGATCTTGATATAAGTGAAGCCAGCGTTAGTTCTCAAAACGCAAAGGGTGATGCCGTGGGAATTAACCTTGGTGTCGCCTGGAGTGGGCCACTAACTGACAAGCTCAGCTATGCAGTCGGCGTGGACGGTTATCAATATGACTACGAGGGTGATTCCGGTTCCTCGGATTTCCAGGATACGCTGTTGCGCTTTTCCGTGGGGGTGTCCTACGCGATAGATGCGAAAGGAGTGTTCTGAACGCACGGCTACATTACGTGCCAATAACTTATTAAGGTTCTGTCAGCACCAGCTGCTGACAGAGTCAGCTCTATACGCTAAACCTGAACCATATCTGCCAATCCTTACGCCGCCTGACACATTTCGACTCTGAGAATACGCCCGACCAGCTGCTTGCTGAATATGCTGCTGACGAGTAAAGTGGAGCGTATTCCGTAATTTATATGTTGGCAATGACTGTCGGCTGGCCCATGACTTCAGTGCAAGAAAACTTTCCCAATTTGCCCGGTTACCGGGTCGAGGCCCAGCTTGGGCAAGGCGGCATGGCCAGCGTCTTCCTGGCACGCAAGACCGGCACCAATGAGCCGGTCGCGATCAAGCTGCTGCTCAAAAAATTCGCCGCCGACCCAGATTTTCAGAAACGGTTTCTCAGAGAGGCCGATTTCATCGCACGGCTGCAGCACCACAATATTATTCGGGTGCTGAGTATTGAATCCGACGATGAGAACCTTTTCATCGTTATGGAGTACGTCGGCGGGGGCGATCTCAGGGCGCACATAGCACGCGGACTCAGTATCGACGCGAGCCTCGCTATTCTACAGCAGTTGGCGGATGCTCTCACCGTTGCGCACAAGCACAGCATCACGCATCGTGATATTAAACCGAGTAACGTGCTTTTTCGGGAAGACGGCACGGTCGTGCTCGCCGACTTTGGTATCGCCAAAGCGGCCAATCAGGACACCAATCTGACCCTCACCGGCATGATTCCCGGCACGCCGCGCTACATGAGCCCGGAGCAGGCCCGCAGCCGGCCCGTAGATGGTCGCAGCGACTACTATAGTCTGGGTATCCTGCTGTTTGAAATGCTCACCGGGAGCGCACCGTTTGTTGGTACCGATCCGGTGTCGACGGCATTAATGCACATTACCGAGCCGATTCCCCAGCTCGACGGTCCGGCGGCGCATTTGCAACCGCTTCTTGAGCAGTTGTTAGTCAAGGATCCCGAGCAAAGAATTAGCTGCAGCAGCGAACTTCGCGCCAGCATAGATCGTTGCCGGGGCAGCGATGCCACCGAATTCCTCGCGCTGGATTCGACCGAATTCATAACGGCAAATCGGCTTGCTGCGCTGTGGCATGGGCTATGGCAGCAAAAATACGCCCGCGGCGGGTTGCTCATGGCTTTTTTTGCGGCGACCGCGGCGCTGGCACTGCCGGGTTATTTTGATCGTGTGCAAGATGACCCGCCGCTTGACGTGGCGTTCATCCCGGCAAAGCAACAGGGCAATACCCCATTGACCGCGTTCAAAGTTGAACTGGAGCGCAAGCAACCCGAAGTCGCGCTTGCCGCTGACAGCCAAGCTGAGCCAACACGCGCCCGGAAAGTCGAGGAAAATTCGCCGGATGCATCGCCCGCCGGCAGCTTGTCAGACGCGGTCGGACTGCAACAACCGCTGCAGGAGATTGAAGCCAGCTACCAGCCAGATTCTCCGGCAGCGCAAAGCGGAGCAGCATCGCTCGCATCGCTGTCGTTATTTGAAGAACCCGAAAACGAATCGCAGCTGGAAGAGTTGTATGAACGCGGTACTGCCCAACTGGTGCAGAACAAATTAACCCAGCCACGCGACGACAACGCTCTGCAAACATTCAAAACCATGCTGACCATAGATGCGGGCGACGCGCGCGCAACTAACGGTATCGCGGCCATCGCCGACCGCTACGCCTCCCTGGCAAAGCAGAGAAAAAGCGAAGATATCGAAGGCGCAATCGACCTGCTCGACCGCGGCTTGCAGGTCGACGCACAGAACAAGAACTTGCTGGCCTTGCGCCAGCGGCTCGTCAAGGAATTGTCCGAGCGGCCAACCAACCGCAAGGTCGAGCGTTTATTGGCGCGTGCCGAGCGGCAGATCAAAGCGGGTAAATATGCGCGACCCAGTGGCGATAACGCGCATGAATCGTTGCAAGCTGCCGCATCGTACGCCCCGCAAGACAAGCGGGTTACGCAGGGTTTTGAGCAGTTGCTGCGCCGCGTCTCAGCGCAGGCTCGCCAGCAACAGCAAGCGGAAAATTGGCAGGCCGCGCTCATGTACGTCGAAGATGCGCTGCGTATCGCTCCTGAAGACGCCGCACTTGTCGCGCGCAAAGAAAAGATAACCGTATTGTTGCAACAAGCGACACAACCCGCAGACGAGACGGTTGAAGAAGAGGCGAGTGCGCCGGAAGAACAGCCGAAAAAACGTAAGCGCCGGATCATCGGCAATTTTTAGCCGTATGCCCGTGGCAGTTTCAAGACGCTGGGTCAGCAACGCAGTGTTGAGGGTAACCGTCGGCCGGGTGTAGCGGGACAGAAGCGGTCGTTTGTTGTGATACTCGGCAAACGGCTGCGCGTGGCACTTGCCAGCGCAGCCTGTGATTAGCTAGCGGCCAAAGTAGTAACGCCCACCGAAGGTTAAGACGTCGTTGTCTCCGGCAAACTCAATGGTTATGCCGGCCACCAGGTTGTCGGTGAAATAATAATCGGCGGCGACTTCCAGGTAAACGTTGCGATCGAGAACATCAGCAAACACAAACGCGCCGCGCACTTCTATTTCGTTCGTCAACATGGTGCGTGCGCCGCCGGTAATCTGGAAGCCGATATCATCGTCGTCACCAACGCCGTCAACATCAATATCCTCGCGCACCAGCGCCAGTGTGCTGTTGATGTCTACTCTGTCATTCAGCGGGTAAATATAACCCCCGCCGATTTTCAGTTGGCTCAGGTCGCCATCGACGGGGCCAAAGTCAGTATCCAGGTCGGCATATTGACCAAAAACAAAGTATTGCTGGTCGATGCGGTACGATCCGCCGAGCTGGAAGCCGTCAGCCTCTTCTGTAAATACATTCGATTCTAGGTCGACGTAGCGTAGCTCTCCATAGCTATAGCTCAAACCGCTGGCTATGGCGCCGCTGCTGGCGAGCATGAGCGCGCCAAGCAGTGGCGCCGTGCAAGTGACAGGTAGTCTTTTGATCATTTGGCTCTCCGTATAAAAAGGATGCGTATAACGCGATGTGGTACTTAGGTGTGGTGCCTGGAAGCCCGCTGAGAGTCGACGATAGAGGCAGGTCGTTAGAGTCGAACATGGTAAAACTATTGATCTTTACTTAGCCCGTCAACTGGAAAAGCGCGTCTGTCAATGTGTGGGGTTTTCGATGCAACAGCAGGGTCGATGCTCTCTTTGCTTTACATTCGCGCCTCAGCGAGTAATCGTCACATAGTCTAACACAGCGCCCTTGTCGTCGACAAAACGCGCTGTCAGTTTATTAGCGGCTGCATCAACGACCACCGAACCCAGCACTGCCAGCCCGCGCCGCCCCTTGGGATCGTTGGCTTGCAGCGTATGCGCCGGATGATCCAGCTTGCCGCTGCCCATGCTCACATGCCCCCCGCTGCCGGCAACGGTGTACACCACCTTGTCGTCGGCCATGCTGCCAGGGCTGATTTGCGCGTACGTCTCGTCGTTCTGACCCGAGGCAGGCGCGCCGGTCGCGTTCAACTCGATATGCACGGCGGGGTCGAAGGAGTTGGCAGCACCGGTATGCCCGCTAAGGTAATACGAGCGTTCGTATGAGTGGCTGTGACCGCTGTACACCAGGTCGACGCCGTAATCTTCAAAAACCGGCGTGAATTCCTCGCGCATGTCGACAATCGGTGTGTCGATGCCGCCTTTTTTCGCGGCTGCAACATCGGAGTCGTGACTGCCTTTGGTGTAGGGGGGGTGGTGAAAAATAACAATAGTCCAGCTTAAGTTATTATTCGACAAGTCTTCCACCAGCCAGTCGTGCATGGTTTTGCGCTGTTGTTCGTCACGCGCGGAAAGCTGCGAATCGAGGCTAACCACATGCACGTTGCCGTAGTCAAAGGAGTAATACTGCTCGGTGCCACTGGCGACGCCGCCGGCTTCGCCCTTGCTGGGCAGTGTGAAAATATCGAGGTACGGCATGCGCGTGGGCGTTGCATTTTTTGCCGCGACATACGAGTTGGGATCCGACGACTTGCTGGTGCCGCCAATAAAAATATCACCAAAAGGTTTTAGCTTGATGTTTGCGGCGCCCATTTCATGGTTGCCGATGGTTGGCCACAGCGGCGCCTGCATCAGAATGTTAGGATATAGCGCAAACACCGCGTCTTGCCATTGGGCGTCGGTTCCTTCGTTGTAAGCGTTATCGCCCAACATGAGAAATAAGTCGACTGGCTCGTTGCCATTAGCGGCATTGTAGCGGAGAAAGCCATCTCTCACCGCCGCGGCCTCGCCCGCATGTTGCTTTTTGCCGGTAATTGGGCGAGCCATAGTGGCGGTACCGGAATCACCCAGAATCCAGATATGGGTGTTGCCGTCTTTGGGTGACTTGTTAGCCGCGGGTGCTGTATGAAAGCGCTGGGCTGCGCCAACTTCGCCGCCGACGGAATAATAATAGTCAGTGTCAGGCGCCAAACCGGTGAGCCGAGATTCTTTATGGTCACCTTCGGTGCTGCGTGCGGTAACACATCGCCGTTGCTTGTTGTTGCTGAGGGCGTCGGGGTTGTCGCTATAACAGGCTTCATCCGCGGCGCCACGCCATTTAATAATGACGCTGTCGCTGGTGACTTGCTGCAGAAAAAGACGTTCTGATACAACCTCGGCGGTGGCCGGCGCCGGCAGATCGTGTTTCACGGAACTTACCCCGCAGCCCTCCAACAGTGCAGCGAGTGCAAGCAAGACAAGCAACTGATAACGACTGAGCATCTGAATATTCCCCGACCCGACGATTTGTTGAGGGGCGTTACTTTAAATGAGCGCAGCGCCATATAGAAGACGAATGAGGCCCTGATTCTGTTTATTTGTCGTGCCGTATCCCGCGGGCAAAAATATGCAGACTTTCGGCGATTTGTTGCTCCAGTTCATCGGCCACCCAGCAGGTGTGCACGCGATCGATAGTAAGCGTTGCCAGGCCATGCACCATCGCCCAAGCCGCGCGTGCGAGACACACCGGGTCGTCTTGTCTGAATGCCCGCTGCGCTATGCCGTGTTCCATAATCATGCGGATGTTGGCGAATGCCTGGTCAGCGGCTTCGCCAAGCTCCGTAGACTCTTCCTGCGGCGCGGGACTCGGACCGAACATCAGCTTGAACAGTTCGGGGTTGTCGAGTGCATAACGAATGTAGGTTTGGCCGGCGCCGATCAGCAAGGCTTCCGCATCGTCTTCGCCCGTCGCAAGCGCCTGTCGGGTGCAGGCGTTGAGCTCGCTAAAACCCTGGGCAGCCAAGGCCGAGAGCAAGGCTGGTTTGTCGCCAAAATGGCGGTACGGCGCCGTTTGTGATACGCCGATTTCGCGCGCAAGCGCGCGCAAGCTAAGGTTTTCTATCCCTTTTTCTCGCAAGTCGCGCCTGGCGGTGGCGAGTAGTTCCTGCCGTAGATTGCCGTGATGATAACTGTCGGGTTGATCCGAATTCATGCGGGCTCCGTCAAAGAATTCGCCATAATGTTGACACCGTTAACATTACCTGTCTACGATGTTGACACTGAAAACATTCGGTCGTTTTTGATCACGGAGTCTGGCATGAATCTTCGCATCTTGCGTAAAGCCGCTGTCACCGGTTTGACCACGGCGGCAACGTATCTGTTGCTTGTCATGAGTGATGTGTTCTTGCCGCAGCATGGCGTGGCGCATGCAGAGACTTATCGCGTGCCTGTCACAACGGTTAAAGCGCAACAGGAACGACGGGTCGTGCCGGTGTATAGCAGCGGCAAGCTGGCGCACAAAAGCGAATTTCGCCTGGCGTTTAAAACCACGGGCATTGTCGACGCGATTGCCGTCGAGGAGGGGCAGCATGTTAAGGCCGGGCAGGTGCTGGCTACGCTGAACCTGAAAGAGGTCAATGCGCGGTTTGAATCGGCAAAAATACAGCACCAAAAAGCGCTGCGTGACTACCAGCGGCAGGAAAAAATCTATCAGCAAAAAGTGATCACTCTAGAGCGACTGCAAAACGCCCGCTCGGCCCTGCAGGTCGCTGCAGCCGAATTGCAGGTGGCGCGCTTTAATCGGCAATATTCGACCATTACCGCACCGAGTGCCGGCCGTGTGCTCAAGCGTCTGGCCGAAACCGATGAGTTGATAGCAGCGAGCGAACCGGTATTCCTGCTGGCGGCCGACGCCAGCGGCTGGGTTGTCAGGGTCGGTCTGGCAGACAAGGATATTGTGCGTTTGCAGCTGGGTGATGCCGCGACCCTGGCGCTGGATGCGTTCCCCGGAGCCGTGCTTAACGGCGAGGTCAGTGAGATTGCGGCGTTGGCGAACGAGCAAACCGGTGTGTTTGAGGTAGAGGTCTCTGTTATCGCTCCTCCCGCACAGTTGCGCTCCGGATTTATTGCGCGGGTGAGCATTGCCCCCAGCCTGATCGAGCCGCTGATTTACTTGCCGCTGGAGTCTGTCGTTGCCGGGTCGAAGCAGCGCGGCGAGATTTACGTCTACGATCCGCAATCATCGCAGGTGCAAAAACGGGTGGTCGGTATTGCCTATTTGTCGAATAACGAAGTAGCGATTAGCGCCGGTTTGGCTGAGCATGAACAGGTGGTAGCGAAAGGCGCGGCGTATCTGCGGGACGGGATGCCGGTCATGCGCGTTGACAGCGCCGAGGAGAACGCGTCATAAAGCTGCCACAGTTTGCCATCAACAACCGCCAGTTCACGCTTGTAGTGGCGGGCATGTTGGCATTGTTGGGCCTGCTGTCATTTGTGACCATGCCCCGTTCCGAAGACCCGCAGTTTAACTTCCCATTTACCACGGTTGTCGCCGTGTATCCCGGCACCAGCCTGCTGGACATGGAAAAGCTGGTGGCTGAACCCCTCGAAGAGGCACTCAACGAGCTGGACGATATCAAGGATATCGAAACCGATATTGTCAGTGGCCTGGTCACCGTCAATGTCGAGTTTTTGTACGGCAGCGATCCGGATGAAAAATACGATGATGTCGTGCGCGCCATCACCGCGATCCGCGGCGAATTGCCGGCCGACCTCGCACGCCTGGAAGCGGAAAAAGTATCGCCCAGCAATGTGAATATTCTGCAGGTGGCGCTGGTCTCTGCGACCGAAAACTACGGTGAACTTAAACGTCAGGCAGAAAAGCTGGAAAAGCGCTTCGAGCGCATCGACGGCGTCAAGCAATCCGAGGTTTGGGCTATTCCACCGCAGCAAGTGCAGATCAGGGCAGACCTGGAAAAGATGCTCGAATTGGGTATTTCGTTTGAAGACCTGGTGACCGCGGTACAGCGCACGGCCGCCAATATACCGGGTGGCCACGTTGACGCCGGCGGCAAGCGTTTAAGCGTGACCACCAGCGGCAATTACACGTCGCTGCTGCAAATAAAAGATACCGTGCTGCGCGGCGACGCAAACCACGTCATTTATTTGCGTGACGTCGCCGAAGTTATCCGGGCCGATGGTATTGCCACTCATCTGGCGCGACTGAATGGCAGGCGTACTGTGTTCGTTACCGCGATGCAACGCGAGGGCAGCAATATCTTCGGCGTGATGGAATCATTGCAGCAGGAGCTGGATGCATTCATACCTGAACTGCCGGCGACGATAAACGTGGAAGTGGCGTTTAACCAGGCGGAAAGTGTTGCCAAACAAGTGAACGGATTTTTCAGTAATTTGCTGCAAGGACTCGTCGCGGTGGGCGCCGTCGTTATGCTGGCGTTGGGCTTGAGAGCAGCGGGCATCGTGCTGGTGGCCGTTCCGCTGTCATTGCTGATTGGTATTGGTGTGATCGACATCAGTGGTTTTGCGCTGCAACAGATGAGCATCGTCGGGCTGGTGATTGTGATGGGGCTGTTGGTGGATAACGCCATCGTCGTTACCGAAAACAGCAAGCGCTATCTGGCCGCTGGCTATTCAAGAGTCGAGGCAGCCCTGAAGGGCGCGCAGGAAGTTGCGCCTGCCGTGACCAGCGGCACGCTGACCACGGTGCTGGCGTTTCTGCCGATAGCACTGTTGCAGAATAACACCGGTACTTTTTTGCGCTCCATGCCGGTGACCGTCATCGTTACCTTGTTTGCATCACTGTGGGTCGCGCTGGCAGTGACGCCATTGCTGAGCAGCCGTTACCTCACACTCAGTGCGCGCGATCAACGCTCGTCTTTCGAAGCGCTTAGCCAGCGCTACTTCGCGCCGCTAATTCAGGCAGTACTGGTGCATCCCGCACGCGTCATTGCCGCCGCGCTGATCATCCTGTTGTTGAGTATTGCGCTATTCCCGTTGGTGGGTGTCAGTATGTTTCCGCCTGCCGACAAGCCGCAATTTCTGGTCGATATTGATTTACCCGCTGGCGCCAGTTTGCAGGAAACCAACCGTGTGGCCGCCGCAGTCGAGGCGCTGTTGGAAACCTACCCGGAGATACATACAGTTGCGACCAATGTCGGGCGCGGCAACCCCAGAATTTATTACAACGAAACCCCGCGCAACGAAAGACCGAACGTTGCCCAGCTATTCGTGCAACTGAGCAGTAAAGACAAGCAGCGCACGCGGGCTATTGTCAGTGAATTGCGCGAGCAAACCCGCAACCTGCCGGGCGCGCGCATTCGCGTTGGTATGTTTAGCAATGGCCCGCCGATCAATGCGCCGATCGCCATTCGTGTCGTGGCCGATGAGTTAAACAAGTTGCGCGATGTTGCATACCGCGTGGAAGAAATAATTCGCAGCACCGACGGCACGGTCAATGTGGACAATCCCGTTGGCCTCGACAAGCTCGACCTGCACGTTGCCATTAACCGCGAGAAAGCCGCCATGTTGGGCATTTCACTCGAAACAATCGATCGCGTAGTGCGCGCCAGCCTGGTAGGCATGCCGGTGAGCAATTACCGTGACGCGCTCGGTGATGAGCATGACATCAGCATTACCCTGGCGGGTTCAGACACGCCCTCCATGCTCGACTTTGATCGTATGATGGTGGCTGGCGCTAGCGGTGCCCAGGTGCCGTTGCGGCATATTGCCGATCTGGAATTGCGCACTGAGTTCGCGCATTTCCAGCACCAGGATTTGGCACGTTCGGCTCTGGTCACAGCCGACGTGCTGCCAGATTACCAGGTCACACAGGTGACCGATCACGTTGTCAAGGCCTTAAAAGACCTGGCATTGCCTGCGGGAGTCCGGTTCGAAATCTCCGGCGAGCAGGAAAGCCGCAGCGAATCATTCGCCGGTGTTTTGCAAGCCCTCATTATTGCCGTGCTGGGTATATTTTCCGTGTTGGTATTGCAGTTTCGTTCATTTATGCAGCCGCTCATTGTGTTTATCGCCTTGCCCTTTGCGTTCACCGGCGCGATTCTGGCGTTGTTTATTTCCGGCAACACGTTTTCGTTTATGGCCTTCATTGGCCTGACCAGCTTGATGGGCATTGTGGTCAACAATTCGATCATTCTGGTGGACTACACCAATCGCTTATTGCGCGAAGGCAAGACCGTCGTTGACGCCGTGTCAGCGGCTGCCGTGACCCGTTGCCGGCCAATCGTCATTACCATGTTAACGACCATCGGCAGTCTATTGCCGATGACTCTGCAAGGCAGCTCCATGTACGCACCGCTGGGTTGGGTGATTATCGGTGGCTTGTTGGTCTCTACATTTATTTCGCTGTTGATGGTGCCGGCTTTGTATGTGTTATTTGCGCCGCGTGAAAGCGTTAAGATCAAAGGGGGTCGAGCCGGTATGGCGCATACTTGAGATTTTTCAGCTTAAACACGCGTCATCCCTCGTTCGCCCCCTTTTAATCACCTGGCGTATTGTGCAATAGTGGCGCTTGGGTAGTTGAATGCGGGCGTTGCTATGACCACACATCACACACTGCCGGAAATTATCGGTAACACTCCCCTCATATATTTGCGCCAGGTGTCTGAGTTAACCGGTTGCGCAATCTACGGCAAAGCGGAATTTATGAACCCCGGCGGTTCCATCAAGGATCGTGCGGCGCTGGGCATTATTCGTGCCGCCGAAAAAAGCGGTGAATTGCAACCCGGTGGCATTATCGTTGAGGGAACCGCGGGCAACACCGGCATCGGTCTGACTATTCTGGCCAATGCCCTGGGTTATCAAAGCGTTGTTGTGATGCCGCAAACGCAGAGCAAGGAAAAAATAGAACGACTGGATATGCTGGGGGCAGAGCTCATTCTCGTGCCCGACGCCAAGTATGAAGATCCGGAGCACTATATTCATATTGCCGAACATGTAGCGCAGGGCCGCAAACATGAACCTCACGGCGCCATCTGGGCCCGGCAATTCGATAATCCGGCTAACCGACAAATACATTACGACACCACCGGCATCGAAATATGGAGCCAGACCGAGGGTAAGGTGGATGCGTTTGTTTGCGCCGTCGGCACCGGAGGAACGCTGGCGGGAGTGGGGCAGGTACTGCGGGAGCACAATCCCGCGGTTAAAATTGGCCTGGCCGATCCCGAGGGTTCTTCACTGTACAATTATTTTAAGCATGGAGAACTAAAAGCCGACGGCCGTTCGATTACCGAAGGTATTGGCGTAAGCTTTGTGCCCGGTAATTTGCAAGACGCGGTGGTGGATTTTGCCTGGCAGGTTAGCGACGAAGAAGCTCTGCCACTGATATTTGATTTGCTTAAGCACGAGGGCCTGTGTTTGGGTGGCTCCACCGCGATCAACATTGCCGGCGCCGTTCGGATGGCCAGGGAACTCGGTCCGGGCCATAATATCGTCACGGTTTTATGCGACGGCGGCGATCGTTACCAAAGCAAATTGTTTAATCCAACTTTTTTATATCAAAGAAAATTGCCGGTGCCCGAATGGACGGTGGGTAATTTGTCTGAATAAACTACGTTAGTGTCCTGTAATGAATGTACACTTTATTCGTTACAGCCTCCTAGTGATTGGCGAATCGGGCGCTAAAAATTTTCAGTTCCCGATTGTACTCGGCAGCCAGTTCACGTAACTGGGCAACGACAAAATCGTGCAACATGTCGTCATCGACAGCAAAAAGTTTGTCTTCGACTTCAGTAACGAAAGCCTGAATCTTTTTCTGTGCCGCGGCCATTTCGTGCACGGTCGCTCTGTTGCCATCCGGTATGCTTAGCGATTCTGTCATCATCAGGAAATGATAGTTAGCCGACTCACTGCTACTGGCGGGAACAAAGTTTATGGAAGGTAAAGATATTTTCATCCGTAAGGCCTCCTGCACGCCTTCGTGTTGCCGGCAAAACTGAGTATGTTGCGAAGTGGAAGAGGGCATATCCTTATGCCCTGAATCGGAGCTTCCCTGAATGCTGATTCGAGCAAACATTCGTTCGACAGGCGACTGCCTGGTTTTGCAAACTAGCCTATAGTTCCGCTGCGGAACTCTGTCTGTACAAGTCGAAACGTCACTGCTCAGCCTTGGGAGGAATTGTGTGGAATTTTGCCGCAGAAGTAAATTCCACTGAAGTGCTAGTACTATAGTGTTATTAACGGGATGCGTAATATACGCATCGTGGGTTCTCAGTAACGTTGATATTTTTGCAGGAAAAAGTATTTGTAAGTTGCTGTCACTCACCAAACGTGGTGTGAATGCCGCACTCGTTTTTTTGACTCACACCTTTGGTGACATCGAAATGATGCGCATTACGCGGCAAGGAATGCCAGCGGATGTATTCTTCGATCTCCTCCTCTTCCCAGTTAATGATCGGATGGAACTTTATAATTTCCGCGTGATTGTACTCGATAATCGACTTGCTCTTCCGCGCCCTCGTTTTGAATCCAGTGAGGCCGTTTAACCAGGCGTGCGGATTTAATTCGGTAAATGCTCGCTCTAACGGTTCATGTTTGATTTTCCGCACGACATCATCGAATATCGCTTGCGAGAAGTCACGTTTAGTATCGTTCCACCAGCCTGGGTACTGCGACTCTAGTTCCTCCTGCGAATAGTTAGACTGATAAGTTCTAACGTCATAACCTTCGGCTTTGAAGTAGGCTATCATGTCGTAGGTTGGTTTTGTGTAGTGCCGCGTGTCGATAAATACCAAAGGAATGTCTTTTGGCGTGGCGCGGCGCACCAGATGCGGCAGTACCGCCGAATGCTTGCCGCCGCTCGTGGTCATGATGAGTGAACCTGAGTACATGCGCTCGACTTTTTCGATTCGGGCAAGCGGTGAGTTGTTTTCCAGAATCGCATTGAAATCAACTCCGTATATTTTGTCGAGAGAATTCATGATCCACTGCGTGACTGATAATAATAAATCGGATGATCCACTATATTAACGTGGGACATTATAATAGCTGGTTTTTCAGCCCGCATTATAACACTCAATCCACAAATTGATGTCTGGCTAAACATATTGGAAATTGATCCAAAAACGCCGTTCGATCGCTATTCTTTGGTCATTGCAGTTGAGTGCTTGTAGATCGTGGGAACTGGTGAGGCGGAATCGTCGGGTCGCCCGCCCTGGTAAAAACCTTAGCAACAAGAACCTAAAGCAATGAGTGCATTCCTGTATTTGACCACGGTGCTAATTTGGGGCACCACGTTTTATGCCATCACCTTTCAAATAAATGAGGTGCCTGCTTTGCAGTCGGTGTCTTATCGCTTTTTTATTGCCGCGCTTTTGATGTGGTCTGTAAGCCTGTTAAGAGGTGCAAGTCGCAGTTTTGGGTTGCGTGACCACCTGCGGTTTCTCGGCATCGGTCTGTTTATGTTTTCGCTCAACTATGTGCTCGTCTATATGGCGACGGCCCATGTTGTGAGCGGTTTAGTCGGCGTGATTTTCTCAACGCTGATTGTTTTTAATTTGCTGCAGTTATGGTTGTATTACGGCGAGAAACCGGAGCGAAAGCTTACCCTGGGTGCTGGCTTGGGAATTGTGGGTATCGGCAGTTTATTTATTGAGGATTTTTCCGGCGCGAATATCGACGCTGAATTTGTTCTCGGCGTGATGCTCGCTTTCGTTGCCACTATTAGCGCCTCAACTGGCATCGTGATTGCCCGCACAATTCATGATCGTGGTATCGACGTTATGACCGCCAACACCTGGGGTATGACATACGGTTCTGCTTTTCTCATGCTGGCAGTGCTGATCTCGGGCGAGCCCTGGCAGTTTTCAATGCAGCCCTCGTTTATCGTTGCGTTGTTGTATCTGTCGGTGTTCGGCACGGTGATTGCATTTTTCGCCTATTTGACCCTCATCGCACGAATCGGCGGGCCGCGGGCGGCGTATGCGTCCATTTTGTTTGCGCTTGTTGCGCTACTGGTGTCAACGGTTTTTGAAGATATGCAATGGACGGCGCCTAAGCTCATCGGTGTAGCGATGATTTTGGCAGGTAACTTCCTGATACTGCCTAAAAGAGCAAAGGCGGCGCCGATAGACAAGAGATAAACACGGCGTTGCCGTGGCTGTACATCCTCGGTGAATGGCCTTAAATGCTGCCTATACGTTTTAGCGAAAGTGCCGGTGAAGAGCTTATCTTGGCGTGGACACTACAACCAGGATGTCGCCAAGGTATGTTGCACGTAAACTAACGGAGTCGCCAGGTTGCAGGTAGTTTTTGTTGTGAAGGCTATCCTTAATGTACTCCTCAATCACGTACCGTTTCGGCCCAACCTTGAAAAACCCGCCAGTAAAAAAGTATTTCAGAATATTGCGAAGCTTATATCCGGTCGAAGGTGGCCTGAATATCACCCCTTGCGGAGTTCCGGTTAAGAGGGCTGTCCCTTTCGTTATCATCTTGTCAGGAAGGAGTGAAACGGCGACACCATTATACTGCCACCTCGTTTGCGTTCCCGTTTCCAGCGCCTTTGCTGCCAGCTTGTCAACGGCCAGAATCATCTCGTTTACGCTGCTGTCTTGTCTTGGTTCACCATTCACGGATAGTTGCAAACGTATCTTGTCAAGGAAGTTCGACCCGTTTCGTGGCACGACCAGGTAAGGGCCAGTCGGAAAGAATCCGGGCTTACTTTTGGCGTCTGAAAATCCTATACCTGACTGTATATCTGCAGTGTCAATGAGCCTCATGAGTTTGGCTCTGTCGGTGAAATCTCCACACAGGAATAGTCCAACCATCGCCGTTTTAATATCCTCAAGGTTGTGAATATCCTGGTCGAAACGCGCACAAAGCTCGACTTCGTAATCGAGAAGCTCGTCGAGTTCGGTGGTAACGAACCCTCGTGATCCTGTGCCATGTGCAATCTTGGGAAACAGGAAAGGCTCGGGTTCAATTGCAGTCTCTTCACCATGCTCGGGATAGTTGATGCCGACGCCTATGTGGTGCTTGAATACCCCTGAAGAGGGGAGCAGTTTTTCATACGGTATCGTCAGTTGTGGCAGGTCTAGCTGGGCATATTGAGCGAGCGCTTTGTATCCCTTGTCTCGCACCAGATCGAAACTGTCATCTGGATAAGAACCAGTCTTTGCACTGATATCTATTCCCGTTATGGCTGAATCATCGTCGCTAAGAACAAGTACAGTGTGTACCTGGCCGGTGCGGCTGAACTGAGCGAGCGTGAGTGCTTCCTCGACAGGGGCGATCTCCAGCGCACAAAGGCGAGTGGCGTAAATGAATATCGCCGCGTGTACACAGATAAGTGAGATTCTCATTACAGGGCTCTAGAGTCGATACAAAACAGAAATGCCGCCGAATAGCTGGCCCGCATCCCCTTCTTGTTGAACAATCGGGCTGTCGGCAGCATCACCGATCAATCGGGTGTAGGCCAAGCGGCCAAGAATGCCGAGTTTCTCGCTGAGAAAGTAAGTAGAATTCAAGCTTGCACCGAAGTCCTTGAGGCCACTATTCGGGTCGAAGCGTAGTAACCCGCTTAGACGTGCATTGACCGCATCCACGTTGTAATACGTGTCCATGTAGTCTTCACCGGCATAGGTAGTTTCAGCGCCGAGCTCAAAGCGCCAACGGTCGCCTGAAAAAAAAGTATAAGAAGCCGACACGATGGCGATGTTACTGCGATGCGCGCTGCCGGTATCTCCGAACACCTCGATTTGTAGTTCGACCGAATCGCGCTGCTGCCATTGATCATCTAGCTCGATGCGGAAAAATGCACCTGCTTCAAGCGTATCGTCGATTTCCGTGAGGCGTCCGACAACACTGTTGTCGATGTCATTGTCGCGCCCGAAACGGTAGTTGAGTGACAGCCCTGCCTCGAACCAGGAAGGAGGCTTGAGATGCAGCCGCGCAGTCAGCCCTTCGAATTCGAAGTTTATCAACCCGTTATGCAGATGAGAGGTTATAAATGGCACGGCCTGATAATCGCTGGAGCCTTCAAAATCTGGTGTAGCTGCAACCCCAGCAGCGAAGAATCCTGAAGTACTCGAAGCGGTAGCATGAGCCGAACAGGCTATGGCGATCATCAACGCTAGCGTCGTCATTTTCAGAATATTCAACAAGCTATACGTATTTAACATGTACCGCTCTGGATAAAAGATTGATGTGCTCGTCTCCTTGAAATAATATGCGGGTACGGATTCAATTCCTACTCGCTTTTTGAGAGAACAGCCGTTGCTCGAGAAAGTAGCCATTACGCCAAGGAAAAAGCCGCTTCAAGGGCGTGCGCACTTCACGGTCAACGCCATCCTTGAAGCCGCAGCTCACATTTTGCGTGAGGTGGGTTATGCTCGATTGAACACCAATCGCGTTGCCGACAAGGCAGGGATCAGTATCGGATCGCTGTACCAGTATTTTTCGAACAAGGAGACCTTGGTCGCCGAATTGCGGAGACGGCATTTCGAGGATATACGGAGTGAGATGGAAAAGGCCTACCGCCAGTCACACGGCCTGCCCTTCGAAGCGGCCAGCCGGAGCTTGATAGAGGCGTCAATCAAGGCGCGCCAGATCGATCCTGCATTACACCGGGTCATCAGCACCCAGACGCCTGCGCTGGACTTGAGCGAGGATGACAACAGTGCACGTTCGGCTCGCAAGATGATCGAGCGATTTTTTGATTCACGCCGGGATGAGCTTCGCAGCAATCTTGATATACCGCTTGCGGCGCATATTACATACCAACTCGTCAAAAGTGTCACGCATGCGGCTGTGATCGATGAGCCTGAATTGCTGAACCACCCGGATTTCGTGGCAGAGCTACAGCGTATGTTGTTGGCTTATGTGCGCTAACGTTACGGGCAGCCCGCGCCACCAAAAAAAGTAGAGAAGAGCAGCTCGCCGTCGGGCGTAGGACTGAGCCGCTGGTTATGCGCCAACGCCATGCTGCGTTTAAACTTCTGCGCTTTAGGCTGCTACCATTTTCGCCTAACCGCAAAAAACCTCTACACGTTCCAGATCAGCCAAGCACCCTCTATGCCAAGAAATGTGATGAATTCGCCACCTGCCTTAGCTGCACGGTCGGTTTTTGAATCGAGTGGGCTACCCCTGAATTTGGGCTGTTTCTTTTCATCTTTACGCATGCTCTCTTCATCCTTGAGGCAAGCGATTTTCTCGTCCTGTTGCTGAATTCGCGCAGTAAACCGCTCGAGTAACACCAATAGGCGTCTTGCCACGGGCGGCAATATTTAGAATGCCATTAGAATGTCATAAACGTTAGCTATTGTAGCGCGGGTGAGTTAAGCCGCCAGCGAATGAACGCGCGGGCTAGATATGGTTAAGGAAGAGGTAAAACATGGCTAACACATTTTGCACAGCAGAAATTAGCAGCGACTTTCGCAGCGGAAAAATCGCTGTCGTCGGCATGGCCGGCTGGTATCCCGGCGCGCAATCTCTACGGCAGTTCTGGGAGAATATCTTAACTAAACGGCAGCAATTCAGAGAAATGGTGGATTGTCGTTTACCGCTTAGCGAATATTATGACCCGGATGTAGATGCGCCGGATAAAACCTATGGTAGAAACGCCGCGTACATCGAGAACTTTGATTTTGATTGGAACAGTAAACGCATTCCGAAATCTGCCGTTGAATCTTCTGATATCGTTCACTGGTTATCGTTAGAGGTGGCATTGAAGGCACTAAGCGATGCCAACTATACGAAACAGCAAGTAAAGGGGTCAAACACTGCTGTCATTTTGGGTAACACGCTAACGGGAGAGTGGTCCCGTTCAAACAGCATGCGCACGCGCTGGCCATTTGTGCACAAGGTGTTCAAGAAGTCGGCTCAAATGCACGATATGGACGACAGTCAGTTGGCGGCTTTTCTTTCCACCGCAGAGTCGGTCTTTAAATCTGTATTCCCTCCTGTGGATGAAGACACGCTGGCGGGCGCGTTATCCAATACCGTGGCCGGTCGGGTATGCAATTATCTCGATTTACACGGCGGCGGCTATACCGTCGATGGTGCTTGCGCATCGTCGTTACTGGCGGTAATCAATGGCGCCAAGAGTTTGGTTTTGAACGAAGTGGATATGGTGTTTGCCGGCGGTGTAGACATTAGTCTGGACACCTTCGAGTTAATTGGTTTCGCCAAAACCGGTGCGCTCACGCTCGAGGAAATGCGCGTCTATGACGACCGAGCCAGCGGATTTATTCCGGGTGAAGGCTGTGGCTTCGTAATTTTGAAGCGCTTTGAAGATGCATTGGCGGCTAAAGACCAAATCTATGCCGTGATCAACGGCTGGGGCATTTCGTCCGACGGCAAAGGCAGTATCACAGCACCGAGCATTAAGGGGCAAGCGCGGGCGTTGCGTTCGGCCTATCGTATGGCCGGGTATGACGCCTCGCAACTAGATTTCGTCGAAGGACATGGCACCGGCACGCCGGTCGGGGACCGCGTGGAATTGTTGGCAATCCAGGAAGCCATGGAGATGGAGCCAGCCAAACGCAGTGTGGGTCTGACCTCATTAAAATCGGTGTTGGGCCACACCAAAGCGGCAGCTGGTATCGGCGCTTTTATAAAAACCGTAATTGCGGTGAACCGCCGTGTGTTGCCGCCCACTTCTGGAATCGAAGTACCACGGGACGTCTTTCGTGATCAGGCAGAGGCGCTCTATCCGCTCATTGACGGAGAGGTGCGCCTCGCCACCGATGTGGTGCGAGCCGGTGTGTCGGCAATGGGATTTGGCGGTATCAACACCCATGTAACCTGTGAGTCTTTCGCCGAGCCATCGGAGAAGTTTGAGCCCTTTATTAATGAGAACGTCTTGCTGGCACATCCACAAGACTCCGAAGTGTTTGTCTTCGGTAGCTCGTCCCATGAAGGTTTAAGAAAACAGCTCATTCAGTTGGCCGATGATGTGCGCAGTATCGCCAAAGCGGAAGTGGTGGATCTGGCGGCGGATCTGGCTTACAAAGTGAGTCCGGATGCCCCGGTGCGGGGGGCGTTCGTTGCAGATACACCCGCCATGCTGAAGGAAAGGATACAAGCCTTGATCTCGCTGACCAAGAAGGGTGCGCGGGAAGGTACCTATGTCCGGGATGAGCAAAACACCATTTGGTTGAGCAATTGGCTCGGCAAACGCCGGCTGGCCTTTATGTTTCCCGGCCAGGGTTCACAGCGAATTAACATGGCCAGGCCGCTGATCCGCCGTTTCGACTGGGCCGCCCAATGGGTGAAGGATTGCGAGGCATACGCGGAGGCCCTGAGCACACCCCACCTGGCGAGTCGCTTTTTGCTGAACAACGCGCAAGTTTTGCCGGAAAGCGCGGTTTCGAGCATACAAGCTAAGCTGGCCCAAACTGAGATAGCGCAACCGTCTATCTGCCTCAGTTCATTGATTTGGCATCGTTTCCTGTCGGAAGCGGGCGTCAAGCCCGTGGCAGTCGGTGGTCACAGTCTGGGTGAACTTACGGCAATCTACGCGGGCGGTGTTTGTGACGAGCAAACATTGCTGCATCTAGCGAGCCGTCGCGGTTATGAGATGGCAGCCAGCGATGACGAGCAGAAGGGGAAGATGGCGGCGCTCATGTGTACACGCGAGCAAGCCGAGGCATTGCTGGCTCAGGTGTCGGGTTATGTCACGATTGCCAATATTAACGGGCCTGAACAAATCGTGGTGTCGGGCAAGGAAGCGGCCGTAGACGCTGTAGTCGATGTGGCGAAGGATAAGGGCGTGAGCGCTCGAGAACTGCCGGTCTCCCATGCCTTTCATTCCAGCTTAATGGGCGGCGCGGCTGAACGCTATGCTGCAGAGTTTGCCGACGTAAAAGGCAGGGTGTCCGGCCCCAAGCTATTCTCTTGCATGGACGGTCGAGCCATCAATGGCCCGATGTTAATGGTCGGCGAGCACTTGCAGCAACAGATGCTGGCGCACGTAGATTTCGTTGCCTTGACAGAGGCGCTGGCCGAAGAAGCGGAGCTCGTCATTGAAGTTGGTCCCGGCCGGGTATTGAGTGATATGTTCGGCCATATCGTGAACCCGGGCCGCGCACTGGCATTGCCGGTGGAACCCAGGCCAGGGAGTGCTAAGGGGTTGAACGAGGTCTTGGCTGCCGTGCACGTGTTCGGCCATGAGCTGAACTGGCGGGCAGTGTACGCCAATCGCTTGCTACGCCCTTACATTCCCGCAAGCCAGCGTCAATTCATTGAAAACCCCTGCGAGCGAGAGCTGCGAACTGTGCAGCCTGCTGCTGCGCCGGTACAGGCGGTAGCTATGACGGTTGCCGACAAGCCGATTGCCCTGCGGCCACAACAAACGGCTGTCGTCGTACCTGAACCCTCGTCGCTGCCTGTACACACCCCGGCAGCAGTGAGCGCCATCCAGGCTGTCGCCGTTGCGGCTGAGCCAGCAGCATTGAATGCTGTGAAGCGAATAGTTACGGAACTTACAGGGTATGACCGCAGTACGTTAACCGGGGATATGTGCTTGTTGGACGATCTGAACATGGACTCCATCAAGGCGGCAGAGCTGTTGGCTATGCTGGCTCGCGAGTTCGACAAGGCACGCGATGCCAGCATCACTGGCTACGCCAACGCGACCTTGGATGAAATCGCTGTGTGGCTGGGTAATGCCGGTCAACCGGCGACAGCCGAGCCTGGTATTGCAGAAGATGAACAAAAATTGTTGATGGTCCTGGCCAAGATCACTCAGTTCGACATAGAAAGCCTGACCAGGGATATGAAGCTACTGGATGATTTGAACATGGATTCCATTAAGGCCACTGAGTTTCTTACCCTGATTGCCAACGAATACAAGCTTGGCAATCAGTTGCAGCCAGGCCAGTACGCCAATGCCAGCATCGCGGAAATCACTCAGGCCATCCGTGGTAAACCTGCTCATCCCGACGCCACGAATCCGCAATCCGAGCCGGTATCGATATTCACTGCGCGGCAGACCTGGGTGCGGAATTTCACCGAGGGCGCTTGTCGTAAGGATTTGCCCGCGAAGCCTGACGCATCTTCCTGGCACGGCCGTCACTTGTGGCTGGTTCGGGCTGAGGGCGATAAGCTCGCCAGCGAATGCGCGAAGTACTTTGGCGATACTGAAGCACGAGTCACCGAAGTGGGCTTTGCGACAAGCAGTGAACATCGGCCACCATCGGTCACCGATGTGCTTGTCATCATGCCTAACATGCAGGACGCAGTGACTGAATCGACCCTGGGCGAGTTTATCGAGCGTTTGCATAACACGACGCTGGCGGCACTGAATATCAATGATACCGGCGATAAGCCCCGTATCACCTATGTGCAGCGCTATAGCCGGTACCCGGAGAGGGAGGCGGAAAATCCAGTATTTTCAGCAAACGCCTATGCGTCCAGTCTCGCGTTGGAGCAGCCCAAGCTCGGTGTCAAAGTCATCAACCTCGCTCAGGGAGCCTTGCGTAAGCGTAGCCGGTTGGCCAAGGTCATCGCCCGGGAGCTGCTCGTGAAAACAGCGGATGTGATCGTGGCACTGGATCATCAGCTGGATCGCTGGTTGCCGAAGTATGAGATCCGGGAGCCATGTCTTTATATCGACAAAGACATGCAATGGGCCGGCGATGACGTGGTGCTCGTTACCGGCGGTGGCCGAGGCATTACCGCCGAGTGCGCATTGGCCTTTGCACGGCAAACCGGTGTGAAAATGGCTTTGGTTGGTTCGTCGCCGCTGCCGAAAGACTCGCCACAAGAAGACGATAAGGCGAACGAAATAATGAGTGTATTGGCTCGCTATGACGCCGAACACCTGTACTGTCAATACTATAGCGCCGACATTACTGATGCTGCGGCCGTTGCGGCACTAGTCCAGCAGGTGGAACAGGAGTTGGGGCCGGTCACCGGCCTAATCCATGGCGCTGGACTCAACCAGCCGCGCCCCATCAATGCGGTTAAGGCACCAGCGGTAATGCAAGAGTCTGCGCCGAAGGTGATGGGCATCGCTCATTTGTTCAGTCAATTGGCGTCCGAACAGCTCAAACTGGTCGTTGGTTTTAGTTCCATCATCGGCGTAACCGGTATGCGTGGCAATGCGTGGTACGGTTTCGCCAATGAGACGCTAGCCAACATGTTAGCGAAATACCGGCAGGCCAATCCCAGTACTCACGTTGTAAGCATCGCCTACAGCGTGTGGGATGAAGTGGGTATGGGCGCCCGCCTGGGGAGCCTGGATAACTTGAGAAAACAGGGCATCGGGGCTATTCCGGTAGCCGAGGGGGTGCAGCGCTTCTTACGCCTGGTCTCGGCCGACGCCGGTACAGATCAGGTGATTGTAACGGGTCGTATGGGACGGTATGAAACCTGGAATAGTGCCGCCAGGCTACCGACCAGCGACTCCAGTCAGTCCTATATCGAAACGCCGGTCTACTACCAGGCCGGCGTGGAGGCGATAGTACGCCGGCGCTTGTCGTTGAGCAAAGATGCCTACTTGCTCGACCATAACTTCAAGGGCAGCTATTTGTTCCCCACCGTGTTTGGTCTGGAGGCCATGGCCCAGACAGTGCAGCTGGTGGCAGGGGTTGAAGGTCTAGAGTCGCTGGCGATCACCAATGTTAGTCTGGAACGACCCATTACAGTCAGTCAAAACTATGATACCGAGATCGAAGTTTATGCCGAGGTGTTGGAACGTGAAACCGCATCCGATGCGCTGCGGGTGCGAGCCGGCATACGTTGTGATCTGAGTAGATTCAACCGAGATCATTTTTCCGCCACCTTTGTGCTGCAGGCGCTTGGCGATGGCCCGGTGCATGCAGTTGATGTGCCCGAGCAAGCGCTGGATATTGCCAAACAGGGACCGTTATATGGCGATATCCTATTTCAAGGACCGTCGTTCCAGCGCATCAACACGCTACACCGGCTGGAAAACCCGGCCCTCGGCAAAGGAACCTGTATTTTCCGCTCCAGCTACGAACGCAATGGTTTCCTCCTCGGCGATCCCTACTTCCGCGATTCGTTGCTGCAGTCTGTGCAAGTCATCATCCCCCAAGATCTGTCTTTGCCCGTCTCCATCGACCGCATTGACATCTATGCCGGCGCCCAAGGCAAGGATGAAGTGCGCACCTGCGTAGCCTACTTGAACAAGAGGGAAGGGGATTATTACTTTGCCACCGTATTCGCTTTAGCGGCTGGCGGCAGGGTGTTGGAGCGACTAGACGGTTACCGGCTGAAGATTTTGGAAACGCGCGACGGCACGAATACCCTGGAACAATTGGATGTCGCGTGAAAGCCTCGCATTATTACACACTTGTCGCGTGGATTCCCTCGGCCGTCTTCCGCATTGCCGAGGGTGGCGAGTAAGTTCCGACAACGATGTGAGTGATGGCATTAGACTCTAGGGCCATCAACCGTAAGCACTATCATGCAAACAAACAGATGAGGAATGCACGATGGCAATAACTTTCGAACAAGCGAGCGATTTATTGAAGTTGGTGGCTGACAAGACCGGCGGGCCACAGGATCAGGAAGTCCTGATCAATAAGTTTATTCCGAACTTCAGGATGTTTTCCAATCTGGATCGATCGTTGTATTTTCCAAATTTTTTCAGCTGGATGGGGGAAATCAGAGAACTATCCGCGGCACCTGTACTTCGTCAGATTGGTGACTTGGCGACGACCGGAAAATGGGGTCTCGTCACTAACAACGCGTCGCTGCAAATTTTGGGCGAGACTATGGGTGAAGACAATATAATAGAAGCGCGGATCTGGACGGCTGGCTCCCTGCATGGCCCGGCCAATTCTACCATGGAGATCGTTTTTGAGTGGGTGTCCTGGGCTGACGGTGGACCTATTGAGCGCATCGCCCTTGGTCGAATGAAAACCACTTGGGTAGAAGTTCTGGCGCATGGGTTGGTGCGACCGGAAAAATTTCCGCCGCTTCTCCACGACTTTATGAGCAGCATGGAGGCGCGCAACGACGCACCCGACACCCTGCGTTCCCTGCCAGAGCCTTTGCGTAATGTTGACATGGGTGAAGTGTTGTTCCAAGCCAAAAACGGCCCGCGTGCCCAGGTTTTTTTAACGGATAAATCCTACGAGACGTCATTGTACGACTCCAACCTTGTGGGCAACCTGTATTTCGCTAACTA
>CAZJDL010000029.1:0-33999 GCA_964544755.1 uncultured Pseudomonadales bacterium
ATTATACAGCCAAGGCTTCCTGCGTTTTAGAGGTTTCTATCTGGGGATTAGGGGTGTACCCGGCTAAAGCCGCCGGCACACGCGGCAATATGCCCCTGCAATTCCAGCAGCATTAGCGCAGCCAATACTTCAGCTGCCGGCAAGCCGCTGCGTGCGATGATTTTATCGGTATGGGTGGGTTCAAACCCTACGGCGAGCAGGATATGTTGCTCAGCTTTATGTTCGCCCACCCACTCGACCGCATGACTCGCGGTGCTCTTTTCGGGTTGTGCAACCACCCCATAAGTCAACTCCGCCAACACGTCGTCGATTGTCTCGACCAACTTGGCGCCTTGTTGAATCAACGCATTGCAACCCTTACTCACCGGGCTATTGATGGCGCCAGGTATGGCGAACACTTCACGGTTTTGTTCCAACGCATAGCGCGCCGTGATCAGCGAGCCGCTGCGGAGCGCCGCTTCTACCACCAATACGCCGAGAGCCAGGCCGCTGATGATGCGATTACGTTGTGGGAAATGCTTGGCGTTTGGCGCGGTACCCAAGGAAAACTCGCTGACCACTGCGCCGCTTTGCGCAATGTGCGCCGCCAACGCACCGTGGCGGCGCGGGTAAACACTGTCGAGACCGGTAGCGACGACCGCGATAGTAGGGCAATCGGCTTGCAGTGCGCCGCGGTGGCTAGCGGCATCAATGCCCAGCGCCAAACCGCTGGTGATTGTCAGACCAGAGCGGCTTAACTCGGCGCCAAACTGACGCGCCGTTTCCAGGCCGGCCGGGCTGGCATGACGGCTACCGACGATGGCAATTTGCTTGCTGCCGAGCAGCGCAACGTCACCGTTGACGTATAACAGAGGCGGTGGTGCTGGAATTTCCCGCAGTAATGTGGGGTATCGTGGGTCTTCCCAGCTGACAACGTGCCAGCCTTCAGAATCGGCTCGTTGCAGCGCAGTAAGCGCTTGCTTACCTGCTGAACTTGTATGGCCGTGATGCGCCAAGGCGCGCAACTCACTGGCAACGCCCGCATTGAGGCGCAGGCCTTTTAGCTGCTGCGCACTGGCGCCAACGAATTGCTGAATCGAGTCAAACTGCGGTAGCAGTTGTGCGGTACGGCGGGCGCCGAGGCCAGGAATATACTGCAGTGCGACGTAGAGAAAGGTGGTGTCGTCCGGTTTGGCCATCGTTGCATCCTTGTTGATGTAACGATGGCCAGAATCGACATATCGCTACGGGTTGTGAACGCGATCCATCACAGCCAGCGGCTGAGTAGCGCGTAACACGAGTCCATAGCTCATTTTTTCATATGTACGAAAAACCATCAAGAGGCCAGAGCGTACATCGGGTAAGCGCACCAGGTCATTTTTGATTTGATCGCGCACGACTTCACCGGCTCGATCGATAGCCAGCACGTTGCCTTCTTTTAGTCCGTCGCGTTCGCCTTTGTTGAGGGCGACGATATCCATAAAGCCAATCTGGGTAACACCGCCTTCAACCGCAACGATATAACCGTCGATGTCGGTGTCGGGCGCGCTCGGCTGGAAGGTCGCCTTGATCTTGCGCTCTTTATACGGCAATAAGCGATCTTTGTTGCGAATCTCTTCGTTGCTGCGGGTAATCGACAGCGTACCCAGGTCGCGCTCCAGCGCCGTCAATTTACCGGTGCCGATGTCCATCGCTTCCAGGCCCAGGAATTCCTTGGTATCCGGGTCGGAAAAAACCTGACCGCGACGATAAATACCGTACACGGTTTCGCCTTCGGTGAACTCGCCGCGTGCGTACAGATCATCGCCGGCACCAGTGATCAGATGGCGTTGGCCACCCGCCAGCGCGTAAGGCGCGACCTCCAGCTCACCGTGTTGCACAATACGGCTACGGCTCAAAAAGGCGTTGATTTTTTCCAGCGGAATGGTCGGAATAGCACCGTCAGCAGGAGACAGGCGCATCTTCGGCGTCAATTTCACCGTATTGCCCATGGGCCCGCGCTTGACGCGCAGGCGTGGCTTGCCGTCCAGATACACCAAATTAATGCGATCACCCGGATAAATCAGGTGTGGGTTGGCGATCTGCTGATTGACCTGCCAAACCTCGGGCCACAGCCACGGGTCGCGCAGAAACGTGTCGGATATACCCCACAGCGTATCGCCCTTGACGACGACGTGATGGTCGGGATGTCCGCCCTCCAAAATAACATCGTCGGCATTCGCTGCCACGCAGCAAAGCCAAAAACTAACCAGGCCCAGGAGCAAATTTTTCTTCATGTGTCTTCCTTCTATATACCTTGCCCGGCAATATGTTGCGGTTTGCGCCGGATCATTATTGCCGTCGGCAAATGACCGCCCGGCGCGTTACCTATACAGTGGCTTTTCAATCAGTAACTCGCACTCCTGATAGGCGCCATTGGCATAGCGTTACGGCATATGCATTGCTTTCGCTGGCTGCACTAGAAAGAGTACAATTAAACTATAGCAGGTGTTTTGTAATTCCGCCGTACGGCAATATTGACTAAACATCGGCCAAGCTGCTGGCGATATTCATTTTTTTGAGCTAGATCACGATTATTTATGGCGCTATTAAACATTTTGGAGTTTCCAGACTCGCGCTTGCGCACCAAGGCCAAACCGATCAAGGAAGTCACCATCGAGATTCGCCAACTCGCCGCCGATATGCTGGAAACGATGTATGCGGCTCCCGGGGTCGGTCTGGCGGCAACACAGGTAAATGTGCATCAGCGCCTGGTGGTCATTGACGTCAGCGAAGAGCACGATGAGCCGCAGGTATTTATTAATCCGGAGATCACCGTGCTCGACTCAGAAACCGCGGAGTGCGAAGAGGGTTGTCTGTCGGTACCCGGCTATCAGGAACTTGTGCAGCGACCGGCGCACGTTAGAGTTACGGCGTTGAATGAACACGGTGCGCCACTAGAGTTCACACCTGACGGCCTGTTGGCCGTATGCATTCAACACGAAATCGATCACCTGGACGGCAAGCTGTTCGTTGACTATTTGTCCGCGCTGAAGCGCAAGCGCATTAAAGACAAGCTACTTAAACAACAGCGCAAAAGCGCTTAAATTACACCATGACCGCCGCTACGACGCCAACGGATTTGAACTCTGTGTTGAACATTGTTTTTGCCGGCACGCCCGAATTCGCAGCGCACGCGCTGCAAGCATTGCTCAACGCCGCGGTGCACAAGGTCAGTGCCGTTTACTCGCAGCCGGATCGGCCCAGTGGCCGCGGGCGACGTTTGCTGGCTAGCCCGGTAAAACAACTGGCGCAACAGCATTCGATTGCCGTTTACCAACCGCCCAATTTTCGCAGGCCGCAAGCAGTTGAAGAATTGCAAGCTCTGCGGCCCGATGTGCTCGTGGTTGCTGCCTACGGGCTGCTGCTGCCGCCAGCGGTTCTCGAAATTCCGCGCTACGGTTGCATTAATATCCATGCCTCGTTGTTGCCTCGCTGGCGCGGCGCGGCGCCTATTGAACGCGCCATTGAAGCCGGCGATCAAGCGACGGGAATCTCCATCATGCAGATGGATGAAGGGCTGGATACTGGCCCGGTGCTGGCACAACAAAGCTGCGCGATAGACTCAAACGAGACCGGCGATAGCCTGCGCGCCAAGCTGGCCGGCATCGGTGCAACCCTCCTGCTGCACAGCCTCGCGCAACTGACTGACCATTCACTTAAGCCGCAATTACAAAGCGATCAACACGTGACGTACGCCAACAAAATAACCAAGCAGGAATTACACATTGACTGGCGCCAGCCAGCCGGCCAGATAGAGCGCAAGTTACGTGCTTTCAATGCTTCCTATACGATGTACAGCAACCTTGGTGACATGCGCGTCAAGATAGCTCGCGCCGAACTCGCTACCCCTGCGCAACAAAACTCTGCGGGGGCAATTATTGAAGTGCAGCGTGATGCTATTGTTGTCGCCTGCGGTGAGGGTAATCTGCGCATCATCGAGCTGCAGTTGCCCGGTGGAAAAATGTTGCCGGCGCAAGCCATCCTTAACGCTAAAAAGTCTCTATTTCAACCGGGCAGCGCGTTTGGGTTGCCCGCTTAATGCCGCAATCACGCGCGGTGGCGGCGCAGCTCATCGGCAAGTTATTGCAGCACAAGGGTTCATTGAGCGTGCTGTTACCGCAGTACACTGCTGGCTTGTCAGCCGCCGACGTAGCGTTTGTCAAGGAATTGTGCTTTGGCGTACTCCGCTGGTATTTCCAATTGCACGCCGCCTTGCAAGCGCTGTTAGCCAAACCATTACGCAAAAAAGACCTTGACGTCTACGCTCTCCTGTTGATCGGCTGCTATCAACTTAGCCATCTACGCACACCGGCGCACGCCGCATTGGCACAAACCGTCGAGGCCTGCCGCACTATCAACAAAAACTGGGCCACGGGGCTGGTAAACGGCGTATTGCGCAAATATAACCGTAATAAGGAAGCGATAGTCGATACGCTGGCTGATAACGAACGGCTGGCGCACCCTCTCTGGTTGAGTGAACGTATAAAACACGCCTGGCCGCAGAACGTTCAGGCGATCATGCACGCCAATAACCAGCGGCCGCCGCAAACGCTGCGCGTTAATCAATTGCGCGGCAACCGCGAAGACTATTTGCGCGTGCTGGAAGAGCAAAACATCAAAGCCCATGTTGGTGCCTACGCGCCGCAGGCGGTAATTGTGGAGGATGCCGTGAACGTGCAGGCGCTGCCCGGTTTCGCCGCCGGCCGGGTCAGCGTGCAAGACGAAGGCGCACAGTTGGCTGCGCCACTGCTCGGTTTACGCAGTGCGCAATCCGTGTTGGACGCCTGCGCCGCACCGGGCGGCAAAACCTGCCATATACTCGAACTTCAACCCGGGCTGCGGCTACTCAGTATTGACATCAAACCACAGCGCCTCGCCCTGGTGGAGGAAAACCTGCGCCGCCTGCGACTCAAGGCACAGGTGCTGGCCGCCGACATGGCCGAACCCGCCGGCTGGCACAAAGGTAAACTGTTTGACCGTATCTTGCTCGACGTGCCGTGTTCAGCGACCGGCGTTATCCGCCGCCATCCCGACATAAAGTTTTTACGGCGCGACAAAGACATAGAACCGCTGACGCAGACACAAAGTCAATTACTGCAGGTTGCCTGGAACTTGCTTAAACCCGACGGCAAATTGCTTTACTCTACCTGTTCAATATTGCCGGACGAAAATGAAAAAATCATCGAGGAATTTGTGGCACAAAACACTGATGTATGCCACGAACCGATACATGCACCCTGGGGTATCGCCCGTAACTACGGGCGCCAGTTGCTGCCGTGTGTCGATGCGCACGATGGTTTCTACTATGCGCTTTTAAGCAAGAAGGCGCGGTCAAACAAAACACAAAACGTCGCACTATGAAGATCATTGTTCTGGGTGCCGGTCAGGTAGGCGGCTCGCTGGCCGAGCACCTCGCTGGCGAAAAAAATGACGTCACGCTGGTGGACATCGATGCCGAGCGCCTGCACGAATTGCAAGACCGGCTAGACATTGGCACAGTGACCGGCCACGCCTCGCATCCGGATGTGCTGCGTCGAGCCGGCGCCGAAGACGCTGATATGCTGATCGCCGTTACCAATTGTGACGAGATCAATATGATCGCCTGTCAGATCGCCTTTACGCTGTTCCACACCCCCACCAAAATCAGCCGCATTCGGTCACCGCAGTATCAAAACCGCGAAGACATTTTTCGAAATGATGCCATTCCTATTGACGTGTGGATCAGCCCCGAGAAGTTAGTCACGACCTATTTGCAACACCTGGTGGAGCATCCAAACGCGCTACAAGTGCTGGATTTCGCTGGCGGACGCATTCAGTTGGTGGCAGTGAGAGCTTATTACGGCGGGCTTATGATAGGCCAGGAGCTGCGCGAGATTCGCAAGCACTTGGCCAAGGGTGACACCCGCGTTGCAGCAATTTTTCGCCGTGGTCGCCCCATCGTCCCGGAGGGTTCGACTGTGGTTGAAGTGGATGACGAAGTGTTCTTCATTGCCGCCAGGGAGTACATTCCCAAGGTGATGGCGGAGCTACGCCGCACGGAAAGCCCCTACAAGCGCATTATTATTGCCGGCGGGGGCGGTATTGGCGCACGCCTGGCAGAAACAATCGAACATGACTATCGAATAAAAGTCATAGAATTTAACAAACAACGCGCCAGGTATTTGTCCGAGCGACTGGAACAGGCGATTGTGCTGCATGGCAGCGCTTCCGACCGCGACTTGCTGCAATCAGAAAACATTGAGAATACCGATTTATTTTTCGCGCTAACCAACGACGACGAAGCCAATATTATGTCGTCGCTACTGGCCAAGCGTTTGGGCGCACGTAAGGTTATCACGCTGATTACTAATTCCGCTTACGTTGATCTGGTGCAAGACGGAGGTGACATCGACATTGCTATCTCCCCACATCAGGTAACCGTCGGTAGTTTGCTCACTCATGTGCGACGCGGCGATATGGCTAACGTTTATTCTCTGCGGCGCGGCGCGGCTGAGGCCATAGAGGTAGTCGCGCACGGTGATTCAAGCTCTTCCAAAGTTGTTGGCCGCCGGCTCGAGGAGATTAAATTGCCGGAGGGGGTGACTATTGGGGCGATTGCAAGGGGCGCTGAAGTATTGATTGCACACAGAAATGTCGTAATTGAATCTGACGATCACGTGGTGTTGTTCCTGATAGACAAAAGCCGCGTGTACGAAGTCGAGCGCTTGTTTCAGGTCGGGTTCAGTTTCATTTAGCAGGCCGCTAAACCATGCACTTCACTATTATCCTAAGAATCCTCGGGCTGCTACTCATGCTGTTTAGCCTGACCATGCTGACTCCCATTATCGTCGCGTGGATCTACCAAGACGGAGATCGGCATGTTTTTTTCAGTGCTTTTCTAACGACGTTAATATGTGGCACGATAATGTGGTGGCCGTTTCGAAAAGCTGATCATGACCTGCATATACGCGATGGATTTTTAATTACTGCCCTCTTCTGGTTCGTGCTGGGTCTGTTTGGCTCGCTGCCGTTTTTGTTGTCAGAAGAGCCTGCTATTTCTATTACCGACGCCGTCTTCGAGAGCATATCTGGTTTGACAACCACCGGGGCAACAGTGCTCACTGGTTTGGATTTTCTGCCCCCCTCCGTACTATTTTACCGCCAGCAACTGCAGTGGTTAGGCGGTATAGGAATTATTGTGATTGCGGTGGCCATACTGCCGATGCTAGGCATTGGTGGCATGCAACTGTATCGCGCCGAAACTCCCGGGCCGGTCAAAGACACCAAACTAACGCCGCGCATCACCGGCACAGCCAAAGCTTTATTTTTCTTGTATCTTTCAATGACCGCGTGCTGCGCCCTAACATATTGGTTTGCTGGCATGGATGTGTTCGACGCTATCACGCACAGTTTCTCCACCGTGTCTATTGGTGGTTTCTCCACCCACGATAAGAGCATGGCGTATTTCAACAGTCCGGCGATAATGCTGGTTGCGATTTTTTATATGGTTGTTGCGGGGGTTAATTTCGCACTGCATTTTTACGCTTGGCGGGGAATCACGCTCAAGGTGTACCGCGATGATCCCGAAGCCCAGTTTTACCTGCGCAGCTTGCTCTTTGTGACATTGATCACCTGCGCGACCTTGTACTTCTCCGACACTTACTCGCTTGGTGACAGCTTGTTGCAGGGTGCTTTTCAGGTCGTTTCGGTTGCCACAACCACCGGCTTCACCAGCTCGGATTTTTCCAAATGGCCAATCTTCCTGCCGCTGCTGCTATTTCTCATGGCCTTTATGGGCGCGTGCGCGGGCTCCACCGGCGGCGGCATGAAGGTCGTTCGCGTGCTGCTCATGGCCAAGCAAGGCTTGCGCGAATTTAAACAGCTGGTTCACCCCCAGGCCATCATTCCGATCAAGCTTGGTAATCGCCCGGTCAGCGACCGCGTACTGGCCGCAGTATGGGGGTTTTTCGCGCTGTATATGATTTCCTTTGCCATCATTATGCTGTTATTGCTGGCCACCGGGTTGGATTTTATCACCGCGTTTTCTGCTGTCGGCGCAGCACTAAATAACCTCGGCCCAGGGCTGGGTGACGTAACCGCGCATTACGGCACCATTAACAACCCGGCAAAGTGGCTGCTGTGCTTTGCCATGCTGTTGGGTCGGTTGGAGATCTTCACGCTACTGGTATTGTTCACGCCGATGTTTTGGCGCCGTTAATCTTCGCGGGATTCAAGAAAAATTGTAAACCGGATCCTCACCCTCGGGCCTTTTCTTAAACCGTTTGTACTCCCATTGGTATTGTTCCGGCAATTTTCGTACGCACATTTCAATACTGCGATTCAGACCCAGCAACGAGCGTGCAACATCCGCATCATAGATTGCTTCATCGGCGGGCTCAAAGAAGATGTCAAAACCGCCTCTTGGCAGGCGCTGCGCGTAAGCACATACCACCCTCGCGCTGGTTTTCTTGACCAAACTGGAAACCAGGGTCATCGTCAATGCCGGCACGCCAAAATAAGGAACAAACAGACCGCTTTCCGGCGCTGGCACCTGATCGGGCAGGATGCCAACCACCCCACCTTGTTGCAGTGTTTTGAGCATGACCAGTACGCCGCGTCGATTGGTCGGCGCCATCTGCAAGCCATTACGGCTGCGGGCACCCAGTATCAGCGCATCGAGCGCCGCGCTTTTGGGCGGTTGATAGAGCACGGTTGCCGCATATTCTCGCCCCAAAAACGGACCGAGCACTTCCCAGTTGCCAATATGCGGTGCAAGAACAATGACACCGTGTTGCTGCTCGACGCTGTCTTCGAGTATTTCGCGTCCATGGAATTTTCGAATCAAAGCCATGATGCGCGGTGCCGGCCACAGCCAGACCGCGCCCATCTCGGTCATGGTTTTGCCGAACTCGCGCAGACTGCGGCGCGCAAGGTCGGCCTGCTCCGTGGCCATTAGATGCGGCAGGCACAACTGCAGGTTTTTTTCCGTTACTTTGCGGCTGCGTGAGCGGCTGAACCACAGTCCCTCGCCAAGCAGAATCCCGAGGCGACGATTAAGTGACAGCGGCAGTTTCGCCAACAAGGTCAACAGTATAATGATAGCCCGATCTTTTAGGCTCACATATTCTCCACTGTGGTTAGGCGCAATGCCCACGTGTTGTATAATGCGCGGCTGATAAACGAGCTCCGCAGGAACGTGCCGCAATGGCAGAACAGGTCAACGTTAAAACCTTCCAAGGTTTGATTTTCGCGCTTCAGCAATACTGGTCGCAACACGGCTGTGTCATATTACAACCTTTGGACATGCAGGTCGGCGCCGGAACGTTTCATCCCGCCACTTTTTTGCGCGCGATTGGTCCCGAATCGTGGAACGCGGCCTATGTGCAACCGAGCCGTCGCCCAACCGATGGCCGCTATGGCGACAACCCGAACCGCTTGCAGCATTATTATCAATTCCAAGTGTTACTCAAGCCTTCACCCGCTGCAATACAAGACTTGTACTTACGCAGTTTGGTGGCATTGGGAATAGACCCCACCGTGCATGATATTCGCTTTGTCGAAGACAATTGGGAATCACCTACCCTCGGCGCCTGGGGTTTGGGCTGGGAAGTGTGGCTCAATGGCATGGAAATCACCCAGTTCACTTATTTCCAACAAGTCGGCGGCCTTGAGTGTTTCCCGGTGAGCGGCGAAATCACTTACGGGCTAGAACGCATCGCCATGTATTTGCAAGGTGTCGACAGCATTTATGCTTTGGTCTGGACCGACAGCGCCGACGGACCAATAAGCTATGGCGATGTATTCCATCAAAATGAAGTGGAGATGTCACGCTACAATTTTGAGGTCGCCAATGTCGATGCCCTGTTCGCCGCTTTCGACCAGCACGAGCGCGAGTGTCAGGTGTTGATTGAAGCGGGGCTGGCCCTGCCGGCCTACGAGCAAGTGTTACAATCCTCGCATACGTTTAATCTGCTGGACGCGCGCCATGCGGTTTCGGTGACCGAGCGGCAGCGTTATATATTGCGTGTGCGCGCCCTCGCCAAACGCGTTGCCGAAACCTACTACGCGAGCCGCGAGCAGCTGGGCTTTCCATTGGCCGCACCTGAGTTGCACCCGGCAAAATAGGAGATGGTAATTGGAAGTTAACGATCTGCTTGTCGAACTCGGCACCGAAGAATTACCACCCTCGGATTTACCGGCGCTGTCCGCTGCGTTTGCCACGGGCCTGACTGAATTATTAAGCGGCAAACAACTTGCATTTACCAAGGTGCAACGCTTTGCCACGCCGCGCCGGCTGGCGGTCATTGTCGAAGATCTGGCCGCGCAACAGGCCGATCGCGAGGTCGTCAAGCTGGGCCCGAACATCAAAGCGGCCTACGGTGCGGACGGCCAACCGAGCAAGGCGGCGCTGGGGTTTGCCAGAGGCTGCGGTGTCGCGTCCTCTGCCCTGACCACAGAGAATACCGACAAGGGCGAGCGCCTGGCTTTTAGCCGCACCGAGGTGGGTCAACCGCTAACACAGCTATTGCCCGCTGTACTGGCGCAGGCGCTGGAGCAATTACCGGTTGCCAAGCGTATGCGCTGGGGAGCGCGACGCGACGCGTTTATCCGCCCGTTGCGCTGGTTGGTATTGCTCTACGGCGAGCAAGTCATCGACGCCGAATTATTTGGTATACCGGCCGGCAGGGTAACCCGCGGGCATCGCGTACATTGCCAGTCGCAGTTAGCGCTTACTTCGCCTGCGGGCTATGAAAACATGCTGCGAAATGACGGATTCGTGATCGCCAATCTCGATGAGCGACGGACCTGCATTGAATCGCTACTCCATGAAGCCGCTACCCAAACGGACGGGCAAGTAGTGATCGATGCTGATTTGTTGGACGAAGTGACCAGCCTGGTCGAGTGGCCGCAGGCGTTATTGGGTAAATTTGACCCGCAGTTTTTAAACCTGCCGCGGGAAGCCTTGATCTCATCGATGCGCACCCATCAAAGATATTTTCACCTGCTCGATGGCGAGGGAAACCTGCTCCCCAATTTTATTACCGTGGCCAATCTTGTCAGTACGGCACCCGAGCAGGTCGTTGCCGGCAATGAAAGAGTCATTCGACCACGGCTGGCAGATGCTGCCTTTTTTTACCGGACCGATAACAAGGTCAGCCTGGAACGGCGTCGCGAACAACTGAAAAGCGTAGTCTTTCAAGCCCGGCTGGGCACACTGTATGACAAAACCGAACGCGTCGCCAAGCTATCGCAATTTATCGCTGAACAGGCACAGCTACCCGTCGGCGACGCAGCAATACGCGCAGCCCAATTGTGCAAGGCTGACCTGGTGACCGATATGGTCGGCGAGTTCGCCGACTTGCAGGGCATTATGGGGCGCTATTATGCGCAGAACGACAATGAGTCCGCGGCCGTTGCCGATGCTATCGCCGAACATTACCGGCCACGGTTCGCGCGCGACACCTTGCCGGTCAGCGACACGGGAATGGTGCTCGCGCTGGCGGATCGCATCGATACACTGGTCGGAATTTTCGGTATTGGACAGGCGCCGAGCGGCTCCAAGGATCCTTTCGCCTTGCGCCGCGCGGCCCTGGGCGTGTTGCGTATTATTATAGAGAAAAAGCTGGATCTCGATTTGCGCGCCTGCCTGCGACAGGCCGCTGGCCTGTTCGAAGATTTTGGCGCAACAGACGTGGCGCAACAGGTGCTTGACTACATCATGGATCGACTGCGAGCCTGGTATGCCGAGCAAAATATTGCCGTGGAGACTTTTCTTGCCGTGCATGCGCGCGGGCTGAGCAGACCGTTAGAGATCGAGCAGCGCGTGCACGCCGTCAACGAGTTTTCCAAACGCGACGAGGCCGCGGCACTTGCCGCCGCTAATAAACGCGTGGCTAATATTTTGGCTAAACTCGACGCAAGCCAATCCCTAACGTCTATTAACCCGGGCTTGCTTAGCGATGCCGCCGAACTTGCGCTCGCTGACCGGGTTCACGCCAAAACCCAGGAAATAGCGCCCTTAGTCGAAAGCCACGAGTATGCGGCGGCACTGACCAGCCTCGCTGAGCTAAAGAAGCCAGTGGACGATTTTTTCGATACGGTCATGGTCATGGTCGACGACGACGCCGTGCGCCACAATCGACTGGCCCTGCTGCAGCAGTTACGCGCCTTGTTTCTGCAAATCGCCGATATCTCGCTGCTGGCCTCGGCTTAGCGGTCAATCATGCGGCCCGTTATCCTTGATCGCGATGGCGTTATCAATCGAGACTCGGACGCATTCGTAAAAAACGCCGCCGAATGGCAGCCCATCGAGGGCAGCATTGCCGCGATCGCCAAACTCTACCAACACGGCTTCACGGTGTTTGTTGTCACCAATCAATCGGGCCTCGCGCGCGGCCTGTTGACAGTCGAAGACCTCGATGCGATACACGCCAAGATGCACGCACGCGTGCACGCAGCCGGTGGTAGTATCGAGCGCATTTTTTTCTGCCCGCACGGCCCCGACGACGACTGCGATTGTCGTAAACCTCGCACCGGCTTGTTGGACCGGGTAGAACGCTACTGCGGTTCGAGTCTATCGGATGCGCCGTGTGTGGGCGATTCCCTACGCGATTTGCAGGCCGCAAGCACCAAGGGCTGCCGGGCTTTGTTGGTGCTGACCGGCAACGGCAAAAAAACACTGCAACAACTGCGGGGGGAAAAGCCGCCCGTGTTTGTTGATCTGGCGGCGGCGGCGGATGCCATTATCCAGCACATGGAAGGCAGCTAGAAGCGTTCTCGAAGTAAGCGCTTACCCTCTCTACACGTCAAGATTTTCAACGGCTAGCGCATTGCTTTCGATGAAATCGCGGCGCGGCTCGACGGCGTCACCCATCAACGTTGTGAAGATCAGATCGGCGGCGATTCCGTCCTCTACCGTTACCTGCAGCATGCGCCGCGCCGCGGGATCCATGGTGGTATCCCACAATTGCTCGGGATTCATTTCACCAAGCCCTTTGTAGCGCTGAATATTATGACCCTTGCGCGCCTCGGCCATCAGCCAATCCAGCGCTTCTACAAAACTTTCTACCTGGTAGGTTTTCTCGCCGCGCTGGACATAACCACCCTCCTCTATCAGGCCGGTAATGCTACTACCCAAATCAACGATTGCTTTGTACTCGCCTGACAAAAAGAAATCCTGGCTGACGTTAAACGGCGTTTCAATGCCGTGCGCCACCACCCTAATGACCGGTAAATACAAACCACGCTCGCTATTTTTAACCGCGTCGACACGGAAATAATTATGCTCGCTGGCGCCATTGTCGACCAACGCACCTTGCAGGCCTTCACACCATCGCGCCACATCAATTTCGTTAGAAAGCGCTTCACCAGACAACAAGGGTAAATAGATCATGGCATACAACGCTTCGGGTGGATACAGCCGGCTAAGCCGCTGCACGATCTTACCCACGCCGCGATATTTCGTCACCAAAGCATCAAGACTCGAGCCGCTAATCGGCGGCGCATCGGGATTAACGTACAACGCTGCATTGTTTAAAGCCGCTTGCACCAGGTATTGGTCCAGCGCGTCGTCGTCCTTTAGATATTGCTCTTGCTTACCTTTACCTACCTTGTATAACGGCGGTTGCGCGATATAAACATGGCCTCGCTCGATCAATTCGCGCATTTGGCGGAAGAAAAACGTGAGCAGCAGCGTTCGAATATGCGAACCATCAACATCTGCATCGGTCATGATAATGATACTGTGATAGCGCAATTTATCCGGATTAAACTCATCGCCGCCAATCCCGCAGCCCAGCGCCGTCACCATGGTGCCGACTTCCACTGAGGACAGCATTTTATCGAAACGCGCTTTCTCCACGTTAAGGATCTTACCCTTTAACGGCAGTATCGCCTGGGTACGCCGGTCGCGCCCCTGCTTTGCAGAACCGCCAGCGGAGTCGCCCTCCACCAGGTAAATCTCCGACAGAGCGGGATCTTTCTCCTGACAATCGGCGAGTTTGCCCGGCAATCCGGCGATATCTAACGCTCCCTTACGGCGCGTCATTTCACGCGCCTTGCGCGCGGCTTCTCGCGCCCTGGCGGCATCGATCATTTTGGTAACAATCGTCCGCGCTTCCTGCGGGTTTTCCACCAGGTAGTCGCCGAATTGCCTGTTCACCGCCTGCTCCACCGTCGCTTTTATTTCGGAAGAGACCAATTTATCCTTGGTTTGGGATGAAAATTTAGGATCCGGAGTCTTTACCGAGATGACGGCCGTCAAGCCTTCACGTGCATCGTCGCCCGTGGTGCCAACCTTGGCCTTGGCCGCGATGCCCTCTTTCTCGATATAGCTGTTGAGGCTGCGGGTGAGCGCGGCTCTAAAGCCCGCCAAATGGGTGCCACCGTCACGCTGCGGAATGTTATTGGTATAACAGAATAAATTTTCCTGGAAGCCATTGTTCCATTGCATGGCCACCTCTACACCGGTGCCATCTTTCTGCTGAACGTCAAAGTGAAACACCTTATTGACCGGCGTCTTGTTCTTATTCAGGTACTCTACAAACGCTTTTAACCCGCCCTCATAGCGGAATTCTTCCTGCTGGCCGCTACGCTCGTCCTTGAGCGATATCCCCACGCCTGAATTCAGAAATGACAGCTCGCGCAAGCGCTTGGCGAGGTGGTCAAAATGGAACTCGATATTGGTAAAGGTCTCGGCCGACGGCTTAAACCGCGTTTCCGTGCCGGTCGAACTGGTTTCACCGACCACTTTCAGGGGCTCTTGTGGAATGCCATGCTTATAATCCTGCTCAAAAACCTGGCCATTGCGGCGAATTGTCAGCTTTAACTCTGAAGATAGTGCATTGACGACCGACACGCCGACCCCATGCAATCCGCCGGACACCTTATAGGTATTGTCATCGAACTTACCACCTGCATGCAAAACGGTCATGATGACTTCGGCCGCAGACACGCCCTCTTCGTGCATTTCGGTAGGTATGCCACGACCATCATCGGCTACCGTCACGGACTCATCCGGGTGTATTGTTGTGATAATCGTGGAGCAATACCCTGCGAGGGCCTCATCGATGGAGTTATCCACCAATTCAAACACCATGTGATGCAATCCAGTGCCATCATCGGTATCACCAATGTACATACCCGGACGCTTTCTAACCGCATCGAGCCCTTTAAGCACCTTAATACTGGAGGAATCGTAAGTATTCGGCGAATCATCGTTCATTTAGCACCCCTTTTGGTTTGTTTATGCCTGTTTAATCTCGCCATGTTCCACGTGGAACCATTTAATGCTTTTCGGAGAACGCCATTGATTGGCCAAATCCACGCGGTCGATACAGGTGATAAACACCTGACAATCCAACTCTTCTAAATAATGACAAAGAACGCGTCGGTGGTGCACGTCTAGTTCTGCCGGCAGATCATCGATGAGAAATATACACTTTCGACCCGTCAACTCTTCAAAAACGGCGGCCTGAGCCAGTTTTAGCGCACAGATCAGCAGCTTTTCCTGTCCTCTAGACAAGTATTCCGACGCCAATCTGTCGTCTTTGGTAATACGTATATCGGCTTTGTGCGGACCAATGGTGGTAAAGCCCCTTTGCTTGTCGCGTTCCAAGCTAGCGTCCAAGGCTTGTTCCAAGCTTAAATCGTTCGGCCAACCCCGCCAGTACTCAACTTTCTGCCCGGTCATACCCGTCAGATCACCAACCAAGGCGTCAAAAACTCTTATAAATTCAACCGCATACGCTTGTCGATAGTCGTCGACGCACTCTGCGGCCATTGTTAGCTCTCGCGTCCATAGTCGCAGGTCTTGAGCGGCCATTTTACCATGCCGCAGCAAACTATTCCGGTGTTTTAGGCATCTTTTGGCGCCCCGCCAGGCAGCATGAAAGCCATGTTCCACGTGGAACACTCCCCAGTCCAGGAATTGGCGCCTGACGCGTGGAGGCCCTTCTAACAGCGTGAAGGCGTCTGAATTAATGAGCTGTAGGGGGAAAAGCGCAGCGAGCTCGGCCAACGACGCAACATCTCTGCCCTGCACTCGAACTTCCGGTACTGATTGGCGGCTGCGGCGCACGCCGACAGGATATCGCCCTGCATTGTTCGATTCATACGCCGAGCAAAATACGACACAATCCTCTTTTTCATTCTGGATGACGGATTTAAACAGGCGCGTACGAAATGAGCGGCCAAGGCCTAGAACGTGGATTGACTCCAGCAGCGACGTTTTCCCGCTACCGTTATCACCAAAAAAGATATTGCGTTTATCGAGATCTCGCAGGCGCACCGTTTCAAGATTGCGCACCCCGCTTATTTCCAGACGTTCGATATGCACTGATTTACAAGCAGCGGTCGAAGCTAGTGCGCGGCATGAATATGAGACCTATTTAGCGATGCGCGGATGTGGCTACTCTACAGCCGCATTGGCATCACAACATACACCGAGTCGCTGGCGCTAGCTTCTTCAATTAGAGCGCTACTGTTCGAGTCAGATAATGTGATCTTGATCGTTTCGTCTTCTACAACCGCAAGCACATCCAGTACATAGTTGGCATTAAAGCCCATTTCCAAGCGATGACCCTGGTAATCTACGCTAACAGTATCCTCGGCCTCTTCTTGCTCCGGGTTGCTGGCAATTAGTTGCAGCGTTTCGTTCGACAAAATCACGCGCACGCCATGGTATTTCTCGTTCGACAGTATCACGGCTCGCGAAAAAGCCTGGCGCAGCTCGTCACGCGCACCATGAACTACTTTGTCTCCTCCCAGCGGCAGCACGCGGTCGTAATCAGGAAATTTACCGTCGACAAGCTTCGAGGTCAGCTTAAACTCCGCCGTTTCAGCCCGCAGGTGGTTGCGTCCCACACTCAACTTTATCGGTTGGTCACCATTCTGCAACAGGCGCGACAACTCGATGACGCCTTTACGTGGCAAAATCACCTGCCGCGAATCGTCGATGCCGGCAATCTCGTCCAGCGTACACATCGCAAGACGATGGCCGTCAGTGGTAACCACGCGCAGGCTATTGTGGGTTAGTTCGAATAACATACCGTTGAGGTAATAACGCACGTCCTGCTGGGCCATCGCAAACGCGGTGCGGTCTATCAGGTGCTTAAGCTGTGCCTGGGTGAGCGAAAACTCCAGCTGCCCGGCCTCATCGTCAATGCTGGGAAAATCACTGGCCGGCAACGTGGCCAAGGTAAAGCGACTGCGCCCACTCCCGATCACCAGCTTTTGCCCGTCCTGATGCAGCTTAACGGTGCTGCCCTCCGGTAGCGATTTGCATACATCGGCCAGTTTACGTGCCGGAACGGTTACCCGGCCACTTTCCGCGGCTGCATCAAGGCTGACGCGACCCATAAGCTCTACTTCCAGGTCGGTACCCAACACCGAAAGCTCTGCGTCCTCGAGGTTGAGTAACACGTTGGCGAGTATAGGCAGCGTTTGCCGCCGTTCGACTACCCCAACCACAACATTTAGCGGCTTCAATAATTGCTCGCGATTGATCGCAAATTTCATGATCCGTATCTCTTTACTTCTACCCAGATTTTAACGCAACAGCTTAGCTGCGACAATATCTAACGGTTGCGGTTAGCCGCGATCAAGCCGTCAGGGAACGCAACAAATTTTTATAATCGTTGCCGATATCGGCATTGATTTCACGCAGCTCCTTGATCTTACGACAAGCGTGCAACACCGTGGTATGATCGCGCCCGCCAAAGCTATCGCCAATTTCTGGCAGGCTGTGGTTCGTTAACTCCTTTGCCAGACTCATAGCGACTTGCCGTGGTCGCGCCACGGAACGATTGCGCCGCTTGGACAACAGATCGGCAATCTTTATTTTGTAATACTCCGCGACGGTGCGTTGAATATTATCGACGCTGACTTGCTTATCCTGCAGCGCCAACAGATCTTTTAGCGACTCCCGCACCAGCGCCACATCAATTTTCCGGCCAGTGAAGTGAGCGCTTGCTATCACTTTCTTCAGCGCCCCTTCTAGCTCTCGCACATTAGACCGGATACGCTGAGCGATAAAAAACGCCGCCTCGTTGGGTAGGTCTATGTTCGATTGTTCGGCCTTTTTCATCAGAATAGCCACTCTTGTTTCCAGCTCAGGTGGCTCCACGGCCACCGTTAAGCCCCAGCCAAAGCGCGATTTTAAACGCTCTTCCAGGCCTTTAACTTCCTTCGGGTAACGATCACAGGTCAGAATCATTTGCTGGCCACCTTCCAATAAGGCATTTACGGTATGAAAGAACTCCTCTTGTGAGCGCTCTTTGCCGGCAAAAAACTGAATATCGTCGATCAATAAGGCATCGACCGATCGATAGAAGCGCTTGAAATCATTGATCGCGTTAAGCTGCAACGCTTTCACCATATCCGCCACGAAGCGCTCCGAATGCAGATACACAATTCTCGCATTCTTGTTGCTCCCTAACAACGCATTGCCTACCGCGTGCATAAGATGCGTTTTACCCAGACCGACACCGCCGTATAAAAACAGCGGGTTATTGGAACCACCGGGGTTTTCCGCCACCTGCATGGCCGCCGCTCGGGCGAACTGATTCGACTTGCCCTCAACAAAGGTGTCGAAATTATATTGCTCTATTAGTTTACTCTCGTGTGTTATAGCGCCTCCAGGCCGCACAGGTGCTTTCGCCGGCGACGCAAAGGGGCTTCTTTGTTGTACGGCGGCGGCCGGTCGCAGCGGCTCCTGCGGTCGCTGTGGCGTGTGTGGCCGCGTCTCGATAAAGCTCGCCATCGGCTGCACCGCAGCACCGACTTCCACACTGACACGATGAGTACCGCCATTACTGTAACTCGTAGCCAGCTGGTTGATACGGTTTAAGAATTTGTCCACCACCCAGTCTTTAATGAATCGGTTCGGCGCCAGCAAACGTAGTTCGTCGAATCGCGTTTCATGGCGCAGGGGGCGTATCCAGGTGTTAAATTGCTGCGCCGGCAGCTCTTCTTGCAGACTTTGTTGGCAGCGCTGCCATAGCGCGTCGGACGTTGAGGATGAAGACGAGAAGTTCGTTTGAGAAACAGAGGTCATGGATTACGACTACTTTAGTTGTTGCATTTGATGTTATCAAAATCGAGCTAATCCACTCTTCGAGTACGGCCAAAGCTCGACGGGCGTGTCTTTTGAAGGCCGCCATTCTACCTCCAACACTTCGACTTATCCACAAAAACAATTGTCGTATAAATGCACTTGTTTTTGTTTTTGTTTAATGTTTTCAATATTTTAATAAATGTCATTAAAAAAACCCAAAATATTTTTACTGTTGGCGCGGTGTTTGTAGGGGTTGTGGATAAGTTGTGTATAAGTTCTGTAGTAGCTGTGTTGCAGCAGGTATAACCCGGCTGCATTAATTTTGTTAATTAACAATTTGCCGCGCCGTGTTAGCGCCTTATTCAACGCTAAGTGTTTTTCTAAATACCTGTTTCAGCGACCAAATTTAAACATATACACGATGTCCACAGCACTTGTGAATTCTTGTCCACCGCCTTTCGCAAGCCTGTTGATCGTGCCAAAGACGGCTAATCCCAATTACCGCTGGCAGGTCATTAGCGGGGCAGTGCTGACCCCCGCCGGGCATATTCGCTATGCGGGATACAGGCCACTCAAAACAGCGCACAAGCAGCAGCAGACAAATTGCTTAACCGGCGGTAATTGCCTAGAATGCGCCCTCGCTTTTTTTTGGCTCACGTGCAGCCAAACTCGTTTCTACCAGTTTCTACTAACTATAGGTGTTGCAATGAAAAGAACGTTCCAACCCAGCGTCATCAAACGCAAACGTACACACGGCTTTCGTGCCCGTATGGCAACTAAAAATGGCCGCCTGGTGATCAAACGGCGGCGCGCTCGCGGCCGCAAAAGACTGGCAGCCTAATATCCATCGGCGAAACGGTGGCTGCGCGAGAGTGTTGCAATGAAACCAATAGGCGTTCCAACATACTAGGATGTCGGCTTGTGCATTTTCGAAAAGCAGTCGCCTGTGTACGCCGACCGACTACCAGCGGGTTTTTCAACACGCGCAGTTTAAAGTTTCCAGCAAGGCTATTCTGATCCTGGCCATACCCAATGCGTTGAACCGGCCGCGCCTTGGCCTGGTACTGGCTAAAAAAAATATTCGATTAGCAGTGCAGCGCAATCGTTTAAAACGTTTGATTCGTGAATCGTTTCGCTTGCGTCAACACGACATACCGGCTTTGGATATCGTCGTGCTCGCCCGCCGCGGCCTGGATCAAAAAGAAAATTCAATTATTCACGCTGAGTTCAACACCTTATGGAACAACCTGCTCAAACGCGCAAATACGGCTCCGGTGTAAGCATATCTACATTACCGGCGACGTGTTTTGTTCTGCTGATTGATTGCTATCGCTTGGCGATTAGTCCGCTGCTGGGTCAACACTGCCGTTTCCATCCCAGTTGCTCCTGTTACGCCCGCGATGCATTGCAGACCCATGGCCTGACGACGGGACTATGGCTTAGCCTGCGGCGCGTGTTGCGCTGCCACCCATGGCACGCCGGCGGCATCGACCCTGTACCCGTCGCCAAACCCGATCACGTTTGTGAGGGGCGACGCTAAGCATGGACTATGTTCGCTATATTCTCATCGGCGCCATGCTGTTCGTTGGCGTGACTCTGTTAATCAAGTGGCAAGAGTTCGATAAAATGCCAGCCCCCGCGCCGATAGCAGGCGTCCAACAACCGCAAAGCAGCGATAACGACGCCGCTATTCCCGACCCGGCGGACGAATCCATTCCGCAGCCGCTAGCCGACGCTATTCCCGACGCTCCGGACGAAGAAACAAAAAATACCAGCGAACCTGTTAGCAGTGAAGGCTTGATAAGCGTTCAGACCGACGCGCTGGATATGCGTATAGATCCCAAGGGCGGCGACATTGTTTACGTCGCTTTGCTCAACCACCTGGCTAACCTCGACGGCTCGCAAACACCATTCGTCTTACTCGAGAATTCAGCGGCGCGAACCTATATCGCACAAAGCGGACTCATCGGCCCGAACGGCACCGACAGCGGCAAAAAACGCCCGCTCTTTAGCGCCGCACAAACATCCTATCGACTGGCTGACGGCGAGGACGAGTTAACCGTAGAACTAAAGCTGCGCGATGATAGCGGCGCGGATATCAGCAAGCGCTATCACTTCACCCGCGACTCCTATGTCGTCGGCGTCAGTTACGTTGTTAATAACGATGGCAAGCAAGACTGGCAGGCGAGCATGTTTGCCCAGATTAAACGCGACAACTCAGCCGATCCGGGCGCTGAATCTGGCGGTATGGGCATGCAGCCTTTTCTCGGCGGCGCAACCACCAGCGCTGAAGAGCCCTATATAAAATTCGATTTCGAAGAGATGGCGGAAAAGCCCTACCAGGCCGACGTGCAGGGTGGTTGGATCGCCATGGTGCAGCACTACTTCGTCAGCGCCTGGATACCTTCGGCGGATCAGCAGCATCGTTTCTCGACCACCGTTACCCGTTCGGGGGCGAATATCATTCGCTACACCGGCCCGCGCTTTAAAGTAGCGCCCGGCGCGCAGCACACCGTGAGCACACAATTCTACGCCGGACCAAAAGACCAGTACGTGCTGCGCGATATTTCCGAAGGTCTGGATCTGACGGTAGACTACGGTTGGCTGTGGTGGATAGCGCAACCGCTGTTCTGGTTGCTGACCAAGCTGCACGGCATCTTCGGTAATTGGGGTTGGTCTATCATTGCACTGACGTTTATTATCAAGCTGGCGTTCTTTCGCCTATCCGCTACCAGCTATAGATCGATGGCGAATATGCGGCGCCTGCAACCAAAAATGTTAGAGTTGCGCGAGCGCTTCGGTGACGACCGACAAAAAATGTCGCAGGCCACCATGGAACTGTACAAAAAGGAAAAGATCAATCCGCTCGGCGGTTGCCTGCCTATTTTGGTTCAGATGCCGGTTTTTATAGCGCTGTATTGGACCTTGATGGAAAGCGTCGAACTGCGCCACGCGCCGTTTATGTTCTGGATCAAGGATCTGTCGGCCATGGATCCCTTCTTTGTGCTGCCCTTGATTATGGGCGCCAGCATGTGGTTTCAACAAAAACTGAACCCGGCGCCACCAGACCCGATGCAAGCCAAGATCATGCAGTGGATGCCCATTGTGTTTACTTTCCTGTTCCTGTGGTTCCCGTCCGGGCTGGTGCTGTACTGGGTGACCAATAACCTTTTGTCGATCGCACAGCAATGGGTGATCACGCGCCAAATCGAGAACGCTAAGCCGGCTTAGCGTTCTGTCACGCAAAGTCTCGCCATGACCACGCTGGACCGCGACACCATCGCCGCGATAGCAACACCGCCGGGCAAAGGCGGCATAGGCATTATTCGCGTCTCGGGCCCCCAGGCAAAAAGCATCGCTGAGCAGATAACACTCAGTAAACTGCAGCCACGCAACGCGCAGTACCGCGCGTTGCACGAAAGCAGCGCGCCAGGCAAACCTCTGTTAGATCACGGCATCGTGCTGTTTTTCCCGGCGCCGGCATCGTTTACCGGCGAACACGTCGTGGAACTGCAAGCCCACGGCGGACCCGTCATCCTCGACCTGCTACTACAGGAAACGCTGGCCCAGGGCGCCAGACTGGCTCGCCATGGCGAATTTTCCGAGCGCGCTTTTTTAAACGGCAAAATCGATCTGGCGCAAGCCGAGGCCATCGCTGATCTCATTAACAGCGACTCCGAACACGCCGCACGCGGGGCACAACGTAGCTTGCAAGGGGAGTTTTCCCGGGCGATCAACAAGCTGGTTAGCGCACTGATCGAACTACGCGTCTATGTTGAAGCCGCGCTGGATTTTCCCGAAGAAGAAATCGATTTCCTGACGGATGGTAAAATCGGCCGCGCTTTGACCGAACTGTTGGCCGATTTAACCACGGTTTTCAACCACGCCCGTCAGGGCAGCCTACTCCGTGAAGGCATTCATGTCGCCATCGCCGGCCGGCCCAACGCCGGTAAATCCAGCCTGCTTAACGCGCTGGCTGGCCAGGAAACGGCAATCGTCACCCCGATCGCCGGCACCACGCGCGATGTTTTAAAAGAACGTATCGACATTGACGGCTTACCGATCCATATCATCGATACCGCAGGATTGCGCAGCAGCCCCGACGCCATAGAGAAAGAAGGGATACGCCGCGCCCAACGTGCATTCGAAGACGCGGACCACGTACTGCTGGTCGTCGACTGCAACACCGACACCGCGCTAGGCGTCACCGAACTTTGGCCGGATACCGCGCCAGCGCAGGCCATTCTCGACAAAGTCAGCGTGTTGCGTAACAAAATCGATGTATGTGGCCTACCGCCCGGCATTCAGAGCGAAGCCCCCCAGCCCACGCTGAATATTTCGGTCACCGCAAACCTGGGGCTCGATGCCTTGAAAACCCACATTAAAGATGTTGCCGGCTATCATCCCGCCGCCGCAAGTCAGTTCACCGCGCGCCGCCGCCATTTGCAAGCCTTGCAACAAGCGCAAGATCATCTGTGCCACGGACAGCAGCAACTGGTCGAATTTGGCGCCGCCGAGTTACTTGCCGAAGACCTGCGCCAGGCACAGCAAGCGCTGGCCCATATTACCGGCACCGTGACGGCCGACGAATTGCTCGGCCAGATCTTCTCCAGCTTTTGTATTGGTAAATAGCCTTGCTACGTATGGCCAGCGATATGAGGCCAACCGAAGCTGCAACGGGCTGGTCAATATGTTCAGCGAGGCTCAGGGACTCCATTAACTCAGCAATAGCTAATAAACCAGCCCAGACGGTCAGTAAATCGTTCGTTGTATCAAGTTTATGTTTGTTGCGATGACCACTTAATCTGAAATTCTATTTCCTCTTCGTCATCTTCTCTTTCATGTTCGATGCTGTAGTCTGCTCGTACCGGCACATAAATCCGTTCACCTGCAATCTGAATTTCAAACTGTTCGCCGCCTTCGAGCGCATCGGCAAGACGGCGAAGTTTAGCAATGAATTCAGGTACTGGATAAGTTTTCTCGATGTCTCTTTCCAACTTATTACCCATAATTTGTACTCTTTATAATTTAAGCTCAACGTCATGCAAATTGCTTTTGTGCTTCTACTTGGTTTTTTATTTCTGCAACCAACTCTGTTGGTAATTGTAATCTCGCTGCCAGCATTGCTAGATAAGCCTTTTCGGCGGGTGTATCCACATCTACCGCAAGGAGTGAGGCGACATAAATCTCTGCTGCGACTTCTGGGCTGTTAGCGCGGTTTACAATCGCGTCCATATCTACCGGTTGCCCCATTTCTTGTACAAGCAATGCTTGCTTCTCGCTATCCAACCCAAGCGTTTCAATTTTTTGAAAAATAGCCTGGCTTTCTTGTGCATCCAAACGACCATCAGCGCGGGCAACGGCAATCATAGCGCGCACCAAGGTTAAACTGAGTGCGTCATTAGCTGTTTGGTCGCTCTCTTCGGGTATAAAGGCAGAACCGGAAGGCGCTGGTATTAAGTTTTGAGCGCTCTCATTAACCTCGTGCGCTACCGCAGGACTTGCTGAATTTTGAACGTCATCTGTAGCCTCGTTGACCTGCGGTGCAGCTTGTGTCGCTGTCGCTTGATTATCGCCGTACCGTTTATAAGCGGTATAGGCAAGTGCACCGACTGCGGCGACACCGCCGAGCTTGAGCGCTTTTTTGCCCATCTTGCGCCCTGACTTGGTGGTTATCATGCTACTGGCTAGTCCTCCAGCCATACCGCCTGCAAAACCACTGCCTAAAAAAGATCCTAAAAGTTTACTGACATCTGCCATTTTGTTTGCTCCTTACAATAGGTTTTTCTTGCTATTTATTTCAGCGCTTCTTCAAATTCTTTAAGCGTGCTGACAAAGCGAATATCTGTGACTTTCTTGTTGTCTAGTGTGGCTATCTTAATAGCTTCTTTTTTGGAGTCATACCTAAACGTTTTTGCCACTTCTTCTTTATAAACCAGCAATACGGGATAGGTACTTTTTTGCAAATCAGGGAGAATAAATGCATTCCTAATAAAAACAGGGGCAGTGCTAATGTCCGCGATATATAGGGCTGACTGCTTATTTAGAAACCCTTTTTCTTCCTGTTTCAAAAAATCCTTCATAATATGTGAGGCCTCTTTTGAAAACGTGAATACCAGTTTTTTTGTGTCGTTACCTAAAGTGTGCTTCTCTCCAAACTGGTCGGGAAGGGTAAAGTCTAAGGTAGAGCCAACGCTAAAGGCTGCGGGCACATCAGCGGAATATTGACTACTGTCGTAGTTATCTTTTGAGTTGAGCACATAAAACGCGCCTCCACCCACGAGTAAAACACTGATTAATAATAGAATTATTTTTTTGAACATGGTGCCTCCTTAATATAAAAAGTGAATTCTTGTTCCCTTCACAGGGTATTCTATGATTTTTTAAGCCTTTTAAAAAGACGAATAATATATAGAGAACATTCTGTTTTTTCGAGGTTTAATTGATAGCTTATAGGTTTTTACGAATATACGTTTGAGGTGTACAGATCTTTTTTACAAAAATGCCAATCTGTACATTAGGTAAGCGCCACTAAATCCGCACCCTTGCCCTGTGTGTCAACATGTGCCGAGACATTCATGCCTGATTACAGGTTCGACCCACTGCCCACGTCTGCTACTGTGAGAGCCTGAGGGGGAAGTTCCCTCGGGCCACTCAACCCAGACAAAGAACTTTAGACACTACCCTTTTGTGGCTAATATAACATCAACCATGTGTGGCCAACGAATTGGATAATGCCCAAGTTTCATCACCTGTCGTATGGTTGGCGTTACAATAAAAGATGGAAGTCGTTCAAACGGAATTGCGTTTGCGAACCACCCATCTTCAATGCAAAATTTATAAGCCTCTGCTGCTGTATTCAACCTGATTGGATAACGCCCAGAATCACTTTTTTGGATTGTTAGTTTGTGTTGTTGGAGCTTTTCCCTAAGCTCCGTAATATCGTCTGGGGTTGAATTTCTTTTTAACCCTTTATTAATCGCATATGCTGCATACCGTCGAATTGGATTCCACGATCGTTGCAGCCGACCTAATACGTCACGGAAATCGCTATGCGGGTCGCTGCTAGATTCATTTGTTGACGTAATGATACTCAACGCACCATTGTGGGCTAACAACGGAGCACACGATTGAAGTAGTTTTTCCAGAGGAACATAAGCAAGAATATAGTGGGCAATAATCAGATCAAACGTGTCTCCCTCTAGGTGAGGTTCGAGTTCAGCGGCAGATGCACGAATTGTTCTCATTGGAACAACTTGTTTAGCTCGATCCAGCATGTTTTGAGAAACATCAACTCCGGTGAATTCAAACTGTCGAGAAAATGTTTTTAGCAATTTACGACAGAATGTTCCGCCTCCAACGCCTAGCTCTAAAACCCGAATACGATGAGATCTGTTACATAAGAATTCACTAATTTGGTCAATTGCTTGTGTTTGAGGAACTGTATAAGGTGTCTGTTGAGGGTTGTACCCCAAGGCCACCATTTCATGAACATTAGAACGTTTTGACATTGTTTCTCCGTAACTACTCGCCCGTATTTGCATAAAGCTGCACCCTTTGTCTTGCGGCTAGTGGATTGTAACCTTGGTACGCCATGGCCTGTCAGTACCGTCGGCCTCATTGACCCGTTCATTTTCCGACAGGTAAAGGCCCAGCAGTTCCTTTTTCCTTCAAGTGTCAGCCCTGACAAGACGTAAATGGCCGTGCCGTTCTATTCTGTGGAAGTTTGTCTACGTGAGTCAGATGATGACCCGGTGCAGCGGTGATGACCGCCTCACTTAACTGTTTAATCAATGGCCTTAAAACACCCTCTCTGCCGGTTAAACCTTTTCCTGCTTGTAATTCTGCGCGCGCTTTATCGAAACAAAATGTTTAGCGCATGTGCCACTTCTGCAAGCTGATACGTTAATAGTAACGAAATGACATAGAACTTTGAATACTACCGATAGTCTCTGTGGTAGATGCAACAGGAAATTGGGTAAATGAACTTTTCCGCTAGTCACCCGGTTGTCATACTTGCCGATTACAGTAATACGAATAGCCTGATCTGTGGCATTGGTAATACTGGTCAGCAAGATGATGGCTTGGGCGGGAAATTTATCGACCGGTTAGAGCGCAAATCGATTTGCCCAAAGGCCGGTATTATCAGTTGCGCTAGGAAGACACCGACATGACTAACTGTAAGAAACAAGTACGGTTTGTGGCCGCAAGTAAGATCAATCCTGAAATGGATTGCAGCTTTATGTCCCACGCGGTTTTGATTACATAGCAGAAGTCCACTTATTAGCCATAAAAAGGCCATGAGTGGCAACTTCGGCAGGGGCTCACGTCAGTAGCTAACAACAATCCCGCTGTAGCCTCAGCATTTTTCAACCAACGATCTCAATCATATTAATCAGGAGTTAGCGATGAACAAGCCAGATAGCCAACGAGTTAAAGATTACATTATGGAAGCGCCAATAGGACAATACATTGGAGAAAAAGGCGCAGAAATACTCGCCGAACGGGCCACTTTTGAACGTGAAGTGGCCAATAGCGAATTTCTATTTCGCGAAGGAGAGACCGAAAATAACTTTTATCTCGTCGCATACGGACATTTAGCTTTGGTCAAAGAAGAAAAAAATAACAGGAAACCACAGACACTGCATGTGATGGATAAAGGCGATCTAATGGCCGAATTGAGCTTTGTTGATGGTACACCCCATAATGTATCCGCAATGGCATTAGGCGATGCTAAAACTAAAGTAATAGGTTTTAAAGCTGATGATATCAAGCCACTCATTACCGAGGAGCCACAAATCATGTTTGATTTTATGCGCGCCGTTATAAAGCGCGCCCATAACACGGTTGGGGCCATTGAAATGCAGAAAATGGCGCTTTCTGATTATATATCCACAGGCGGCAAGGGGCGTTTCTAGTCGCTATTCGGTAAGCTATTGCAAGCTAAAACATGCCTCAATGGAATTGAGGCATGTCCTTTTAGAAAAATTCCTTCTACGGTGACAATAGTTTACTAAATATTTTTTTTCTCTTTGAGACTGCGCTTTTGCGATCTTCCGCTCAATTTTTCAAGCTTCGTGGTCCACGTTTCGTCCCCAGAGGACGGTCAGTTGTCTCAGACTAGCCGTAGCCGGGTAGAACCCATCTTCCGCTTGGCCAAGGCTTGAATGAAACCTTGGCATGCTATTATCGGTCTATGGAAGAGACTGTTTTATCTAAGGAAAAGGCCGCATTATCTAAAATAGCCAGTATCGATATTGAGGTCAATGAACGCGATGCTATTTATTCAATCGGCGCGGTTTTTGCCGAACGTCAGTGGTGCAGAAAAGGCCATTTTAACGTTGATCAGGCGCTACAGGAACTGGATAGTTTTGTCAGGGACGCCTCTTTTCTTCTCGGTCACAACCTCTTAAGCCACGATCTACCCGTGCTGAATCAGCACGCAGCGGATTTACATCTACATAAAAAGCTGGTGATTGATACATTATTTCTTTCGCCTTTAGCTTTTCCCGAGAATCCTTATCACCGCCTGGTAAAGAATTACAAACTGCTGCGTGATGCGGTGAACGATCCGGTGGCGGATGCTCGGCTCGCCATGCAATTGTTTCGAGACCAGTGTGGGGCATTTCAAAGGGGTAATGCCGACCTGCTTTCCTTTTACGCCTGGTGTTTTTCGGGCAACGTTTTGTATGCGGGATTGCAACAGGTGTTTGTCCATCTGGGTGCAAAAAAACTGCCAGCTGGGCAAGTGGCGGATACATGGGCAAGGTTGCTTAACGAAAAAGTTTGCCAGACGGCAATGCAAAGAATCGCCAGCGATGTGTTGCCCCGTGCAGAAAAATGCGATTCGCTGGCTTATTGCGTGGCTTGGCTGCAGGTCGCTGGGGGCAATTCCATTTTACCACCCTGGGTGCATCTTCAGTTTCCGGATGTGGCCAATATTCTGCGGCAACTACGGGATGTTCCTTGCCGGGCACCCGCTTGCCAGTGGTGTCGAGAAAACCACAATGCAGAAAAACAACTGCAAGACTATTTTGGCTATCCTGCCTTTCGGGAAGAACCCGCGACAATAGAAGGCAATAGTCTGCAAAAAGCGATTGTGGAACATGCGATGCTGGGTCGTCCCTGTTTGGCGATTCTGCCAACCAGTGGCGGCAAGTCTTTGTGTTTTCAATTGCCTGCTCTGATGCGTTTTTACCGCCGGGGCGTATTAACGCTGGTGATTTCTCCGCTACAAGCCTTGATGAAAGATCAGGTCGATAATTTGCGCAGTAAAACCGGCACCACCGCGGTCGCCGCTCTTTATGGCATGTTGACACCACCGGAGCGTGGGGCCGTGTTGGAAGGTATTCGAATGGGCGATATTGGCATCTTGTATATCTCACCGGAGCAGCTGCGTAACCGTTCTCTGTCTGCGGCGCTGGCCTATCGTGAACTGGGTTGCTGGGTTTTTGATGAGGCTCATTGCTTATCCAAATGGGGGCATGATTTTCGACCGGACTATCTTTATGCGGGCCGCTTTATCCGGGAATTTTCGCAAAAATGCAAAGCCGAAGTTCCGCCGGTACAGTGTTTAACCGCTACTGCTAAAAACGATGTCAAACAAGAAATCACAGACTATTTTCAACGTAGCTTGGGTCAACGACTGACACTGTATGAAGGTGGCGTGGAACGCGATAACCTGCATTTCGAAGTGTATTCCGTGGCGCAGGCGAACAAGTACACCAGCTTACAGAAATTGCTGCAGGATCGAATGGCTTACAACGATGATGTGTGTGTGGTGTATTGCGCGACACGAAAACGCACCGAAGAGACAGCCGATTTTCTGGTTCAGCAAGGCTGGTCTGCTGAAGCATTTCATGCGCGTTTAGATTCCGGGGTCAAAAGGGATATACAGGAACGCTTTATCAGTGGCGATATCAAGATAATCTGCGCGACCAATGCCTTTGGCATGGGGATCGACAAGGAAAACGTGCGTTTGGTAGTGCACCTGGATATCCCCGGTTCATTGGAAAACTATTTGCAGGAGGCGGGGCGAGCAGGGCGTGATAGAAAGGAGGCAGATTGCGTTCTTCTCTATGACGAAAACGATATCGAAAACCAATTCCGGCTCGGCGCCAATTCACAACTCGGTCGCCGTGATATCGCCCAGTTATTGCGCGGGTTAAGAGTAGCAGCCAATAAAACGTCTGACGGTAAAATTGTGCTGACATCAGGTGAGTTGTTACGTTCACAATTTGTGGATACCGCCATTAGCGCGGAAGATCGCGACGCACAAACCAAGGTGTTTACGGCGATTGCGTGGCTGGAAAAAGCCGAACTGGTGCAGCGCAATGAAAACCGCACCACCGTGTTTCAGGCAGCCCCTTTGGTTAGTAGCCTGCAGGAGGCCAGGCAAAAGATCCAGAAACTGAATCTCTCGGCGCGCCAGCAAGAACGCTGGATGGCCATTCTTGGGTTCATTATGTCCGCCAGCAGCAATGACGGTTTCAGTGCGGATCAACTGGCGGAATTATCTCCTTTTGCGGGCAGCAAGGATGATCCCGACAAGGAAAGCGAATCGCAGCGCGTGATTCGAACGCTGCATGATATGAAAGAAGCGGGGCTGTTAGCGCAAAGTGTGCTGCTAACTGCCTTTGTGCGGCATAAAGTGCGCGATGCTTCGTATCGCATGATAAAAAAGATGATCGGGCTTGAGGTTAAGCTGCTGGACAAATTGCAGGAACAAGCCCCCGATGCCGATTTGGTCAATTCTGATGAGTCGCAATGGCAAAACCTCTCTCTGCGCCAGCTTAATCAACACCTGCTCAATGAAGGATTTGACTTCAGCAATAGTGAAATTCTGCGCTCCATTGTGTATGGCCTGACCCAAGACGGCAAGGGTATGGCGAACCAGCAAGGTAGTCTTGAAATGCGCCATCATGGCCAGGACCAATACCGCATTTTGGTGAAAAGAGGTTGGTATGCTTTGCGTGAAACGGCCAGGCGTCGGCAAGCAGTTGCCAAGGTATTACTGGATACCATAATCGCCAAAATTCCTGAGGATGCACCACCCAATAAAAACCTGCTGGTAGAGTTTTCACTGGATGAACTCAGCGATGCCGTTCGTCAGGATATGGTAATTTCCAGTCAGTTGAAAGATCGTTTGGCCGCTATCGATCGCGCCCTGTTATATCTGCATGAACAGAAAATTATTATCTTGCAAAATGGCCTGGCCGTGTTTCGTCAGGCCATGACTATCCAGGTGCAAGCGGACAAGCGCCTTTATACTAGCGGTGACTACGAGCCGTTATCTCATCATTACGGCGAGCGGGTTTTCCAGGTTCATGTTATGAATGAATATGCCCGCATTGGTTTGGAAAAAATCGGTGCCGCGTTGGAAATGGTGCTGGCCTATTTTTCGCTGGACAAGAACAACTTTGTGCAGCGCTATTTCCCCCGTAAAAAAGGAATGCTGGAGCGCGCCACCAGTCAGCAATCCTATCAACACATCGTTGAAGAGTTGGGTAACTCCAAACAGCAGGCAATTGTCAGCGCGCCGGAAACCCGCAATGGCCTGATTCTGGCCGGCCCCGGTTCGGGCAAGACGCGCACGGTGGTACATCGCTGTGCCTGGCTATTGCGGGTAAAACGGGTTCCAGCGACGGGTATTTTGGTGCTTGCCTTCAATCGCAACGCGGCAAATTTGATACGCCAGCGTCTGCGCGCTCTGGTGGAAAAGGATGCTTATGGTGTCACCATACAGACCTATCACAGTCTGGCGCTGCGATTGACGGGGCATTCCATGGAGGGACTACTGCAGAATGATGAAAACATCAAGGCGAGGTTCGATGCCGCAATCAAGGAGGCCATTGCCCTTCTCAAAGGCGACAAGGAACTTTTTGGCACTGAGCCAGATGATGTGCGGGATCGGCTGCTGGCCGGTTATCGACATATTCTGGTGGATGAATATCAGGATATTGACGCACTGCAATACGAACTGATTTCCGCCATTGTCGGGCGAACACTGGATGATAAGGATAGCAAGCTTACTTTGATGGCAGTGGGTGATGACGACCAGAATATCTATCAGTTTCGGGGCGCCAATATCGGATTCATCCGGCGCTTTCAGGAGGATTATGAGGCCGAGACGTATTACCTGACAGAAAATTATCGTTCCTCAAAGCATATTATTGATGCCGCCAATCAACTGATTCTGGTCAATCAAGATCGCATGAAAGCCAAACAACCCATTGTCATCAATAAAGATCGGAGCAACTTGCCAGCCGGAGGCGAATGGCAACAAAGAGATTTGTTTGCAAAAGGCCGGGTACAATTCCTGCAAAGTCCTGCATTTGATTTGACCCAACAAGCTGCCTGTATCGTCGCCGAAATGCAGCGGCTAAAGTCATTGTCACCGGAATGGAACTGGAGCGAGGTAGCGATACTAGCGCGTGAATGGTCTACTTGTGACCCGCTACGAAATTTGTGTCATCGTCTCGACATTCCTGTCTGCCGCTATTTTTCCGAGTCACCACCGCTGTTCAGAATACGCGAAATACATGAGTTTCTCGATGCGCTCAAAGCTGACCGAGATGCCTGGTTAAGTCCCGTTCAACTAAAAGAATTGTTGCGCAGCTTGCAGGCAAACAAAGCGCAAAATCTTTGGTGGGACCTGCTCGAAACCGTTCGTCAAGAATGGTTACATGAGGCAGGGCACATGCAGCAAGCCGTCACCCGCATTCTTGATTTTTACTACGAATCACTGATGGCATATAAGCAGAGCCGCCAGTTTGATACGGGCCTGTTACTGAGTACCGTACATTCGGCCAAAGGTATGGAATACGAGCATGTTTTTATCTGCGATGGCGGTTGGGCGAAATACAAAAACCAGGCACAAGAAGAAGAGGCGCGCCGCCTGTATTATGTCGCCATGACACGAGCGCGTAAAACACTCACATTGTGTTCAAATGTGCAAACCCCCAATCCGTTAATTGGCTCGCTTGAAGGTGATTCGGTTTTCAAAAAATCCGTTCAGGCTACGGCGGACATGATGGCTGATGCAAGCTATGGGCGGGTGAAAATGCTTAGCCTGAAAGATATCGATCTAGGTTATGCCGGTAGCTTCGAACAAAAACACTCGATACACACGGCATTGCTACGCTTGCAGTCAGGAGATCAATTACAAATGCTAGATGCTGCGGGGCAACTCTTTCTGCTATCAGGGAATATCCGGGTCGCGAAATTATCCAAAAAAGCGAATGCAAGCTGGAAGAATCATTGGCAAACTATTCACTTTATAGAGGTTATCGCTGTGGTTCAAAGGGGCTGTGCGGATTCAGGGCTGGAATACCAGAAACGCTGCAAGGTTGATATGTGGGAAGTCCCGCTCGTTGAGATTAGATATGCCGGTGGTGACGAAATGGGTTAAGAGGGTACCGAGTATAGGAAGAATAAAAGCCCTCGTTTTTCTATACAGCCCCGTATGTACGGTGCTGTGGGATGGGGCTACCTGAGTAGCTCCCTATCCCAATTAGAAGTTTTTATTTGTGATGTGCCACATAATTTTTAAGCACAGTATCTATACGACTTTGCCAGCCTTTTCCTTTAGCTCGAAAATACTCAGCAACCTCTGGACTCACCCTAATACGAATGGCACTTACTTAAGGGTAAATAACATTGAATTTCAACGGGTTAGAAATTCACTAAGCATCGCTAAGTTTGGTGCATTATCTTATCTTTATATTCATATCCCTGCCTTCCAAGCGCAGGCTAACAAAAAGGATGTAGATAGAAGTTTGTAAGCGATTGATTATACAATCTTATTCTCGTAAGTAAGTGCCATTCACCCTAATACTAATAGGTATTTTAGTTGGTGATTTTTGTAGCCCTCTCTCACCAACACCCTTCTTTATTTGGGTCCTCAGGGATATCTGTGGGTAAAAAGCTCGAGTTTTAACCGCCGG
>CAZJDL010000030.1:0-33963 GCA_964544755.1 uncultured Pseudomonadales bacterium
CAATGCAGAAGCTCGTGCGGCAGGTTTCCTGGCCGCTTATCGTCTTGCCTTTCTTGTCAAGTAGAGGCTGCCAATCTGAATCGCTTGCCGCTTCAATCTGAGCCCGCATGGACGCGCTGGTTTTGGCGCGGATGGCATACTCGATGCCTTCCTCATCGCAATACTGAATACCGCCACTCGATGCTATCAACATCGCGTGGTCTTTGCTTAGAAAACGCGGCGAGCGCACAGCATTGCTCATGAGATTGCTGTGCGAAACCATAACCGGGGCACTGGATGCAGCCACCGCGTGCGCGCAAGTTTCGAAGCTCGCGTGAGCAAGATCGATAATCATCCCCAATCTATTCATCTCTTTAACAACTTCAGCGCCGAGTGTTGTCAAGCCATTGTAGCGTGGCGCCTCTGTCTGAATATCTCCCAGTTGATTGATCCTGTAGTGAACCAGCCCAATCGACCGCAGGCCCGCAGCGTAGGCTTCTCCCAACCGCTGGAGATGGTCTTCGACGAAATCGGCGCCTTCACTGGCCAGCACAGCCACCGACTGCCGCTTTAGCTTGGCCGTCTCAATGTCCTCCGGCGACAGCGCCACGGCAACCAGGCCGCTATCGACCAGGTGCTGGAGTCGAGCCAACTGACGTTGAAATTCTGCATAGGCCTCGCCCGGTTTGAAGTCTCGCACAGAGCGCAGACCACCACCCTCAAAGCCCAACACCGGCAAATCGGCAACGATGGAAAACAAGCCGGCAGTCACATTATTCGAGCGCATATCGGCGATGCGTTCCGCTTCAAAGCCATCGCGCATCATGCGCATGATCAAACTGTCGAGCGAGGCGCCGGTAAGAAAAAATCGCCCCGGATGACTGTGGATATCGACCATCGGATGGTTGTCGGTCAGCGTGGCGCCGCGCAACAGAAACGCTTCCGGTATAGCCATCCCCAGGGGCGGTTTTCGCGGTCGCAGCCACCATACGGCCGTGGCTGAAATTGCCAGTGCAATTCCTCCGCCTACTACGAACCGCCGAGTCAGCTTACGCACGCTTGCTGTCGTCTTGACCATCAACTTCGTCGCGGCATGCAGACAGATGATCGATATGCGTTTCCAGCGCCCGCTGCGCCGCCGCCGAGTCGTGTGCCAGCAGCGCTTCGACCATGCGTTTGTGATCCAACAACAGAAGCTGCGGCGATCCCAATGCAGCTAACCGCATGCGCGTCGCTGCGCTGAGGATATCCAGACTTTTTACGGCGCGAATGAGGATGGGATTGCTGGCGGCCTCTTCAATGATGTCGCGAAACTCCTGCGCCAACAGGTTAAGCTGCGGCCCATGCAAAGCTTCTTGGTCGGGCTGCTCAATTGCCTGCTCAAGTTTTTTCAAGTTGCCTTCCAGCCGCGCAATCAATTCGTCGCTGATGTTCTGGGCAACGAAGGCGAGTACCGCGCCTTCAATGACCTTGCGTGCTTCGAGAATCGTTTTCAGATTGTGCCGATCAAGGCGGACATAAAGGTTCAGTGGGCCGAGAAGTATGTCCGGTTGCATCTCCGACACATAAACGCCACCACCGTGACGTATGTCGAGAATACCCAGCAGCTGCAGTGCCCGCAATGCCTCACGGAGCGTCGGCCGACCGATCCCCAGGTCTTCTGCCAGCGCCCGTTGCGGGGGCAGTTTGTCGCCCGGTTTCAACTCTCCGGTTTGCACCAGACCGACCAGTTGGCGGAAGACCTGCTCGGGCAGCGCCTCTCGTTTCAAAAATGGTCGAATTTCAACGGGCTTCTTTTTCATGGGCTCAGCACCGATTGGAGATCGCTTTATCCAGTAGGCAGGTCGCCCTCCGCGGAACTCAAACGCCTTTATAAGGCGAAGTTAAATCCCATTACCTCAAAAGATTACTTGTAATTGACAAGGTGGACAAGTGGTCATACCATTTATCCACCTTGATTTCGCCCGGGAGGGGGAACAGCGATGTCCATCCAAAATGTGGTCGCGTTTAGCCTTTCACTCTCTGTAGCCTCGGTCGGCATCGCCCAAACCGACGACACCCCTGCACCGGAGGATACTGGTCTCAGTGCCGGCCTTGGTATTGAGGAGGTTATTGTCACGACCCGGAAACGGACGGAACGTTTGCAGGATGCGCCATTGAGCGTTACCGCGTTCACGGCCGAACAGATCGAACAGGCCGGCATAGAGGATTTACAAGATGTCGCGCACTTGACTCCGGGCCTGACCTTCACATCGCTGTTCGGCAGCCTTAATGCTGCGCCGGTTATCCGTGGCGTATCCACCAACATTGGCGAACCCAATGTCGGTATTTTTCTCGACGGTGTCTACCAGTCCTCGCGCGCTACCACCGATGCACTACTGGGGAGTATCGAACGAATTGAAATCGCTAAAGGCCCCCAGAGCGCGCTCTACGGTCGAAATACCTTTGGCGGGGCGATAAACTATATCACCAAGAGACCTTCGGATACGCTGCAAGGCCAGGTCGAACTCATATTGGGAGAAGACGCGCGAACCCAGTTACGCGGATCGGTTAGCGGGCCGCTGTCAAACACCTGGTACTACCGCGTTGGCGCGTCACGTTCCAGTTTTGACGGATACTTCAACAACGAGCTCAACGGTGACGGGCTGGATGATAAGGAGACCACGCTGTTCGCCGCATCGCTAGAGGCGCGGCCGACCGACACGCTGGAGGTGGTATTTCGAACCGGCTACGAGAGCACAAACAACGGCGACTACCCCTTGCAATTCGTCCCGAATAACGATGTGTTCGTCCCGTCGTTGAACGGCAATCAAGCTTTTAGCGGCGAGCTGCCCAACTTTGAGAGCGGATTTGCGGTAACGCCGGGTATGTTTGAGCGCGAGCAACTGAATGCAAGCCTGCGCATCGCCAAGGATTTCGGCAATGTGACATTCACGTCTATTACCGGTTTCAATGACCTCGATCTCGAAAACGTCGTTGACAACGACTACTCCGCCGCGCCGATCAGCTTACAACGGGCAGCAACCGATCAACAGGAATTCAGTCAAGAGTTTCGATTCTCGGGCGGCGACGACCGTCTTAACTGGCTAATAGGTGTATTTTACTACGATCTGTCCATCGATACCGTTGATGATAGTCGTTTCCTGAACCCGGCATTGGACACTTTCTTCTCTCCACCGGCCGGAGCCCTCGCGGTTCTGGGGGTTGGCAGCACCCTGTTAAGGAATGATGAGACCACGGAGAACCTGGCGCTGTTTGGCGAGATTGAGTTTGCATTGAGCGCTGCCTGGAATGTGAGCTTGTCAGGGCGCTTTGCCATTGAAGAAAAGACCCTTGACACTTTTGTCAGCAATCCGCACACGGGTATTGTGCTGGCCGACCTAACACTCGACGATGACTGGGATTCGTTTACGCCGAAGATGACGCTGGACTACCGCATCGACAACAACAAATTGATCTACACAAGCGTATCAAAGGCGATCAAAGCCGGTGGGTTCAACGCGCTGGTCAATGTCACCAATGCTGAGAGATATTACGATCAGGAAGAAAGCCTCAATTATGAAATTGGCGCTAAAACGACCTGGGCCGACGGTCGGCTGACCATCAACGTCGCCGCGTTTCTGATCGACTGGACCGACCAGATCGTGCGGGCGCTTGGACAGTCGAACGCAATCCTCAACAGCAACGCGGGCGCAACAACATCGAAAGGCGTCGAGCTCGAGCTTTGGGCGCGGCTGTCCGAAAACTTGAGCCTGCGCCTTGGCTATGCCTACACCGATGCAAAATACGATGCGTATATTTTTGCTGCCCTGGCCCGCTTAGGCCTGGATCCGGATGTTTCCGGCATTGCGCTACAGAACGTCTCCAAAAATCAAGGCAGTCTCACGTTGCAGTATCGCCGACCCATATCGGCAAACTGGCATTGGTCGTTGCGGACAGACTCCTCATTTCGCACCGAGCAATGCACCCTGCAATCGTGTAACGCCGTTGTCGGTGATTCGAGTATCACTAACATACGCACTGGTTTTGAAAACGACAACTGGGCCCTAACACTTTGGGTACGCAATGTGTTTGACGATGACACTCCTGATTCTGGCGTATTCCTACAAAACCGAGTACGGGCCGTCGAGGTACTCGACGGCGCCGGCATTCAGTTTTTTAATGCGCTGGTCACCAGCACCGAGCCGCGAACACTTGGGGCAACGGCCCGTTATCGGTTCTAAGTTGACAATACGCGATCCAGACAAAGTTTTAAATGCACTGCAGGAACTGAATAGTGGTTCTCGATAATCGGGGTCAGAGAGCAATAGTTGCTAATATTAAAAACAATTGTTGTATGACCCCTGTTTAAAACTTATTAACGGCAACTCTGTCGCCCATGCCGGCTGCGTAATTTACACTTTCTTCAGTTTTCTGCTGTAAAATAGCGCCGTGCTGAATGAAACTTCCTGGCTTATCGGCCTGCATATCCCCGCCAGCCTGTTACCGGCTCCTTTGATGTGGCTGGCAAATATCATGATGCTGGCCCTGGTCATTCTTGCGATAAAAAATTTCTCGTTTAGAGCACTGCTGGATAACAGGCCCATTCAGCATGTATATTTCGGCGCCATGGTGGCCCTACTGATTTTCTGGAGGATCAGGGCAGGCATTTCTCCAGGTCTGGGTTTTCACCACCTGGGCGCGACAATGTTTACCCTGATGTTCGGCTGGCCGCTCGCCCTGCTTGGTTTGAGCACGGTCATGATCGCCAGTGTACTGACACAACACAATGAAGTACTCAGCCTGGGTGTTAACGGCCTGCTCAGTATCGCTATCCCTGTATTTGTCAGTCACGGTATCCTGCGCCTGTCGCAGGAAAAACTACCGGATAACTTCTTTATCTATATTTTTATAGCCGCCTTTTTCGGCGCTGGCATTGCCGTTGCCGCAAGCCGTCTGTCTGCTCTTGCCTTATTGAGCCTGGTACAAGCTTACCCTGACGGTCAACTGGTAGCGGAGTCGCTGCTCTATGTGCCCCTGTTTATGTTTCCAGAAGCCTTTATCACCGGCATGCTGACCAGTGCGTTTGTGATTTACAAACCTGACTGGATGATGACCTTTGATGATGACCGCTATATTGTTGGCAAGTGATTCGGGGTAATCCCCGCAATTTTAAAGGATCCGCATAAGCTAAACCCAAAACCCACAGGTTAGCCAATTAAGAAAAAAATGTTTCAAACAGTGGCAAGCGGTAACCAAGCAGGGGTTGAGGAATAAATAAAAACGGCCAACACTACTGTAAGCCTTTGATATTTATATTAATAAATGGCGTCCCCTAGGGGGTTCGAACCCCTGTTACCGCCGTGAAAGGGCGGTGTCCTAGGCCACTAGACGAAGGGGACGCAGACCTCGAAAAAGGCAGGCGACAGTGTACATAAGAAGCGGCAAATTTCAAGCGGAATGTAGCAGCCAAATCAGCTTTGCCGGGCAATGCGTTCGCCGTGGTGCTAGATGACGTCGGTGGCGCCTTGGGCAAACGGTTCCGCGTCTTGCCCTAGCGTTTCCTTATCTTTGAGGTCTTCGTAGTAACACAATTGGTCGCGGCCGTGTGTTTTGGCGTAATAGAGCGCTTTGTCGGCGCGTGCGGTCATCACGTCGAGCGACATCTGCAAATTGAGCGACGTGCAACCAAGACTCACGGTCACTCTGGCGCCTTGCGGAAACTCGGTAGCGGCAACTGTGGTTTTGAAACGCTGTAACGCCTGCATGCCAACCGCGATATCAATGTCAGATAACACAATAACGAATTCCTCACCGCCAAAGCGGCACAGCAGGTCATCGTCTCGAAACGAGTCGCGCATGATTTGCGCAAATAAAACCAAAACCTTGTCGCCATAAACATGGCCAAACGTATCGTTAACGCGTTTGAAGTTGTCTATGTCGGCAATGGCAAAACAACCGCTGCATGTCCGCTCTGTGGCTCGCCGCCGATACAACCCGTTTCTTGCGTACAGGCTGCGCATTTTTTGCTCAAACGCATTGCGATTTAGCAGGTTGGTCAGGTTGTCACGCGTTGTTCTTTTCAACAACTTTACCTGATTAGCATAAATTTTGAGACCCGCGCGAACAAAATCAATCTGTTCCTGCGCCAGTGCTCCATTCAGAACAACAAACACTTTTTGCTCAGCACCCATACTTTGCTGAAACAAGGAGTATTCGTTCTTTGCGCCCGTGCATGCCAGGAAGGCCTTCCGCCCCAGCTTGTTGAGCAAGGCCCGGTCGCCGCCATGAGGGCTAGCTCGTAGTACAAGACCGGGCGATCGCGCGCCTGCTTGCTGCGCGCCTTTATCTACCTGCCGCGCCGCAGCTTGACCCATAAGTTGGTAGTCCTGGCAGTCCGTTTGGGTTGCATAAAATCGTAAGTCGACACCCACAACTTCGCTATACAAACGTGGCAAGCCTGCATTCAGCAAATCCACGTCGGTAAAAGTCGTCAGTTTTGCTAACGCTTTGTAGCTCCGATTTTGAATGTCGTTGGCGGCGGTCATAGGACGTTTAAAAATCTATCGATTCACTTCAGTATCGCCGAAAACAACGGGCGAGACAACCGCCCCGAAACCAAAGAATTGTACCTGACTCGTCGTTCCAACAGGGTTTTGGCATTGAGGAAACGCGGCTACCACCAGCAGCGAGTAACCGCCGACAGCTAGGAGGCTGTCCGAGAATAGAGAGCCTACTGCGAAAAAACCGAATTTGGCCACATTTCCCCCTTATTTTCGTTAAATAGCACAACTATTCGCCTCAAATAATGGAAAAATGTGACTCAAATCAGCTTTCCCTCGCTACGGCTTCTATTCTCGGACAGCCTCCTAGTAAACGCGTATCACATGATTGATACGGCGACCGGGGCGGGCATAATAATGGCGGTCATGATGCCGACGCCCATGATAGTAATTGCCGTGACGGTTATTCCTGTACCCATGACCATAGTAGTCGTCATAGGAGTAACCATGCCGACGGCGGTGATGGCCTCGATTGTGTCCACAATGACGGTCATGAACATGGCGGGCGCGTCTGTGCCCATCTTTATGGCGGCGGTAGTGACCGTTATCATGCACGTTCTGGACAGCTCCACCAATCACAATACGGTCGTAACGACGATGCTGCTGCCGATTGTCGTGTTGTGAATGATAACGATTGTCATGCTGCCCATTACCATGGTTAGCGTCGTGATGATTGCGGTGCTCTGCCGCGGCAAACTGGGCGAGCACCAAGCCACTCGCTACGGCCGCTCCTAGAATCCACTTTTTCATATCTGCCTCCTCAGCAGCATTGATACAGGATTAATATTAGGCTCGCCTAGCTGAACGATGACTGAATCTCGACACCGCACAGGCACAATAAAACAAAGCTTATTTTCATTTAAATACAATAGCTTGCCTCGCCTATTGGGCATTCGCACAGACTATTATGGTACTTTTCCATGTTAATCTGCTAGCCAGATGTTTTAATCTATGCATTGAAGATTTGGACATTAAGACATCAACCTAAGACGGGGTACAACAAATGAGATCAGCTTTTAGTGCGGCAACGGCGGTACTTTTTCTCGGCAGCGCGTTGACGTGGGCCGAATGCGAGCGCTCCGAAGCACCGGGCATACCGGACGGCAGCAAGGCCAGCGAACAGGAAATGATTGACAGCCAGCAAAACCTTAAACAATACATGGCCGCTACCGAAACTTATTTAGGCTGTATTGATAAAGAGGAGCAAGCTCGCATCGAGGTCGAGGCAAAGGCCAGCGAACCGGCATCCGAAGAGGCTCGCGTTGAACGCGCCACGGCGCATACATCCACTTACAACGAGGTGGTGCAGGAAATGGAAACCAACGCGGCCGAGTTTAATGCCCAGCTAAAAGTCTACCGCGAAGCGCAGGGCGAAGCGCAGGGGGCGGCACAGTAGCAGACGAGGCGATGCGTGGTGCACCGCGGGAATGAGTCAATCACTTACCCGGCGCACCATTTTCTTTGCGCTCACGCCACGCGCACGCACTTCGAGCACGGCAACAGTTCCAGCCCGCTTAGCCGTTATTACGCTGCTCAATCACCCAACAGCGATGCACTCCCGGTCGGCGTTTAAAGTCGATATCAATGGTTTGCGTCGTAATATCGTGTAACACGTATTGCTCTGCCAGCTCGGCATCCAGCCGAAATTTTCGGCGGTTGGTGGAGAATACCAGTTTGCCGCCGTGATTCAGCCGTTGCATGGCCAGACCTATTAGCACGGCATGATCACGCTGCACATCCAGCGCCTCTTGCATACGTTTGGAATTGGAGAACGACGGTGGGTCAAGAAGAACGAGATCGTAGCGGGTTTGCGCCGTGCGCAACCATTGCATACAGTCAGCCTTTACCAGTTCGTGGGTCGCCTCACTCAATCCGTTGAGCGCAAGATTCTTCTTGGCCCAATCGATATAGCTGCGCGACATATCAATACTGGTAGATCGCTTAGCGCCACCCAGCCCAGCGTGTACCGTGGCGGTCGCGGTATAACAGAACAGATTCAGGAAATGCGCATCCTTTGCCCAGTCGCTCAGCAGCTTGCGCAGCGGGCGGTGATCCACAAATAAACCCGTGTCGAGGTAATCGCGTAAATTGACCAGCAACTTGGCGCGTCCTTCGTGCACGGTGACAAAGTGATTCTCAGCCGCGATTTTTTGGTATTGCCGATTGCCGCTTTGCCGTTGGCGACGCTTGCTAACAATGCGCTCCGGCGCGATGCCAGTCACTGCCGCAACGCTGGCCAGCGTTGCATCAAAACGCTGCTGTCCTTTGTTAGGGTCGATGTGCCGCGGTGCGGCGTACTCTGCCACCACCGCCCAATCGGCGTAGATATCAACGGCCGCTGCAAACTCGGGTATGTCAGCGTCGTACAAGCGATAACAATCACTGACGCCGCTGCGCAGCCAGCCCTGCAGTTTTTTGCGGTTTTTTTGCAGGCGATTGACGAGCGCCGGGGCAACGGCGGCGTCATGCGGCGCGACAACTTTGGCTGCGACAGCTGGCGGTCGACTAACGATCGACTGTGCCGGCCGGGCGGCATTGATTCGCATAAGCCAGAGTTCACTGGCAATCGTACCATTGTAAAAGCGATAACGCTTGTCGCTGCGCAGGCGCATATTTTGCGCGAGCTCGGTGTTACCGGTAATCACGGCGACCCACCAACCCGCGAATTCCTGCTTTAGCCTGGCGCCAAAATTAGCGTACAAGTACTCGAGTTCCGGCTGTTTGCTGAGGCGCTCGCCATAGGGCGGGTTGGTAAGCAACAGGCCCGGCGTATTGCTGGCGTGGCTGGGTGCGACCAGCTCGGCAATGGAACGGCATTTTACGTCGATAATATTTTCCAGCCCGGCATTGACAATATTTCTGCGCGCCGGCTTTATCACGCGCGGGTCGGCGTCGTAACCGCGCATGTCTGGCACGCGCTTTTGTAAACCCAACTCACGCCGAGCCAGGGCTTGCTCGCGTACCTCGCGCCACAAGCTTGCATCGTGCTGACACCAGTGCTGAAAGCCAAACTGCTGGCGGTTTATCGCGGGCGCAATATCGGCTGCCATCATGGCGCCTTCTATCAGCAGCGTGGCCGAGCCGCTCATGGGGTCTAGTAACGTGGCGCCTTGCCGCGCTAACGCGGGCCAGTTGGCTCTAAACAACAACGCAGCGGCAAGATTTTCCTTCAGCGGCGCCTGGCCGCCGAATTCTCGATAGCCGCGCTTATGCAGGCTGTCACCGCTCATATCCAGCGCGACAAGCAACATGCCCTTCGACAGGCGCGCGTTGATGCGCACATCGGGTTGCTGCAGGGCGACGTTGGGCCGCGCGCCACTGGCTGCGAAGTGGTCGACGATCGCGTCTTTTACCAGCAGCGCGCCGAAATGGCTGTTACGAATCGCCTTCGACGTACCGTTAAAGTCCACCGCGAAGGTCGCTTCACGCGCCATATGCGCCGACCAGTCCAGCGCCGCGCAGCACGCATAAATATCTTCCTTCGATGCAACCCTGGCAGCGGCCAGTTGCAGTAAAATACGATTGGCCAACCGCGACCACAAACAAACGCAATACACGGTTTTCAAATCGGCTTCGAAATGTACCCCGGCGCCCGACAGTTTGCAGTGCAGCGCACCCAACTGCTGCAACTCCTGCTGCAACAACTCTTCCAGGTATTTCGGACAGGTAGCAAATAGAGAATACATTGACAACAAATGCTTACGGCGTAGCCGCCGCTCCAAACCGCTTGACCAACGTGCGCACCAGCGGTGGACCGGAATAAATGAAGCCCGTATAAAGCTGCAGTAATTGCGCGCCTGCTTGCAGCTTTTGCTCGGCAGTGGCTAAGTCCATGATGCCCCCGGAGGCTATAATAGGAATTTTATTGCCAAGTTCCGCGTGCAGCGCCTGAATAACTTGGGTCGAATGCTGTGCCAGCGGCCGGCCGCTTAAACCGCCTGCCTCGGCGCCATGCTTTAACCCCTGCACGGCAGCATGCTGCACGGTAGTATTGGTTGCTATCACGCCGTCGATCTGTAACTGCAAAAATACCCGGCCCAGTTGTGTAATATCCTCGATCGCAAGGTCGGGCGCGATTTTGACCAACAACGGCTTATAACGCCCGTGCTCGGCGGCGAGGTGGCGCTGCTGCTCTTTCAGGGTTTCCAGCAAGCGCTGCAGTGGTTCGCCAAACTGTAAGTCGCGCAACCCTGGGGTATTCGGCGACGACAGGTTTAGCGTGATATACGACGCCGCTCGATAAGCCTGCTGCATGCAACTGACGTAGTCCTCCACCGCCTGCTCGGCCGGCGTATCCTTGTTTTTGCCAATATTAATACCTAGTACACCGTTATAGCGCGCGCGCTCGATCTGGGCCAACGCGTGCGCTACGCCTTTATTATTAAAACCCATACGATTAATAAGCGCTTCGGCGGAAGGCAAGCGAAACAAGCGCGGCCTGGGATTGCCAGGCTGCGGTCGCGGTGTCACGGTGCCGACTTCAATAAAACCAAAACCGAGCGCCGCCAGGCCGTCGATATGTTCGGCGTCTTTGTCCAGGCCCGCGGCCAAGCCGATGCGGTTAGGAAACTCCAGCCCCATTAGATGGATGGGTTTTGCCGCTGGCTGCATTCCCCGGCGTATGATTTTTAGCTGTGCTGCAATATCTAATGCGGTAAGCGACACACGGTGCGAAACTTCAGTTGGCAGGCAAAAAAGCAGTTGTTGAATAAGCGAATACATCGGCGGGCATTATCATCTTAAAGGGGTGCAAGGAAGAAAGCAGGATGTCTGGCTCCGGAAAAACATCAGCCAGCGGCCGTATAGCTACTGCGCCGCGCCAAATCGAGCAAGGCGCGGTTGGCCACAGTGTAGACCGCGAAATCACTAGTATGCATCGCGCGCATTTCATTAACCATTGTATGCCACTGCTGCACGCCTTCGGCGTTCACTTGCAGCCAGTTGGCAATGCTTTGTTCCACGTTATGCTCGGCATCGAGTTTCATATTGCGCAAAGCGTTGACGGTAATAGCGCTCTGCTGCCATTCCAGATCGTCACGGTACGCTTCGCGCGCCAGCGCCTGCCAATGTGACTCCACCTTCAAAGCCGATATTTGCTGCGCAAACCAATGCAAGTCCAGCTCCTCGCCAAGAGTGAAGTACATGTTCGCCACGTCGACGACGTCGGTTTCGGTCGTGTACGCCGCCTCGACAATACCGACAGCGGCATACAGTATCGGCGCACCTGCAATGCAATGCGCAAGCTCGGCCGGCACCGCGTGCTCCAGTATTTTCACTTTACGCTGCTGGAAGGACTCGAGCAAATGGCCGCCCAGCAACTGCTCCAGTGATTCATTGATCGCTAGCACCCCCGGCACAAAGCGTTCAATCTCGACTTGCGGATCCAACTCGCCGCGCCGGTTACGCAGGAACCAGCGGCTGGCGCGCCGGATCGGGCGCTTTAACTCACGCATAAGACGCAACTGCAGCTCGGCGGGTACTTTGTGATCCAACGCTTCAATGGCGCACCAGTGCTTATCGAGTGAAAAGATATCACGCGAAATCACGTAAGCGCGAGCGATACAACTGACATTGGAGCCGGTTGAGTGCAACATCCGCTCAAGATAGGTAATACCCATACGGTTGACCATATGGTTGGCAATCTGAGTGGCGACAATTTCCTTATGCAGTCGGTGCTGGCCAATCTGGGACCTAAATCTACCCAGTAACACTTTAGGAAAAGCGGATTCGACAGCCTGCGCCATATAATTATTGTCGGCAATATCGGAATTAATCAGTTGCTCTTTAAGCGCACCCTTTATACAGGACACTAACACCGATAACTCCGGTCGCGTCAACAACAGGTCTTGCGCCTCGCGCTCGTTTAATTCATCGTCGCCGGGTAGAAATTCCAGCGCGCGACTCAGGTAGCCGTTGTGTTCCAGGCTGCTGATCAAACGCCGATATTCCCGGTGACGCGCGTGCGCGTCTGATTCTGCCAGGCTGATCGCCTGCACCTGCCGGTAATTATTACTCAGCACCAGAGCCGCAACATCGTCGGTCATTGACTCCAGCAGCTTGCGCCGCTGCTTCTCGGTCATATCGCCGTCGGCGACAATGTCGTTGAGCAAGATCTTGATATTGACCTCGTGGTCGGAACAATCGACGCCCGCGGCATTGTCGATAAAATCAGTATTACAAGCGCCACCGTGCAGGGCAAACTCGGTGCGTGCTAACTGCGTGATGCCCAGATTGCCGCCCTCGCCTAGCACCTGACAGCGTAGCGTATTCGCATCGACCCGCACCGCATCGTTGGCTTTGTCGCCGACATTGCTATGCACTTCGCTACTCGCCTTGACGTAAGTGCCAATGCCACCGTTCCAAAGCAAATCAACCGGCGCCCGCAGCAGAGCCGAAATCAACTCATTCGGCGTTAAGCGGTCGGCGTCTATAGCGAACCGCTTGCGCATCTCGGCGTTGATGGGAATGGCTTTGGCCGCGCGCACAAATACCCCGCCGCCGGCGGAAACCAGACTCTGGTCGTAATCGCCCCAGCTTGAGCGGCCCATTGCAAACAAACGTTTGCGCTCAGCGAAGCTGGTGGCTGCGTCTGGATTGGGGTCGATAAAAATATGCATGTGATTGAACGCCGCCACCAGGCAGATGTGTTGCGACAGCAACATACCATTACCAAACACATCGCCCGCCATGTCACCGATACCAACCACGGTGAAATCGGCTTGTTGAATATTTATATGGCGCTCACGGAAATGCCGCTGCACCGAAACCCACGCGCCACGCGCGGTGATGCCCATGCCTTTATGATCGTAACCAATACTGCCGCCCGAGGCGAACGCATCGCCCAACCAAAATCCGTATTGCGCTGCCAGCTCGTTGGCGATGTCGGAGAAGCTGGCCGTGCCTTTGTCGGCGGCCACTACCAGATACGGGTCGTCGTCATCCCGGCGCAGCACCCGCGGTGGCACGACAACTTCGCCGTCAACGATATTGTCGGTAATATCGAGCAGACCAGAGATAAATATCTTGTAACAAGCGATGCCTTCCTCCAGCATCGCTTCACGTGAGCCGCCAAAGGGTAAGCGCTTGGGTACAAAGCCACCCTTGGCGCCTACCGGTACGATGACCGAGTTTTTTACCTGCTGCGCTTTGACCAGGCCCAACACTTCGGTACGAAAATCCTCGCGCCGGTCGGACCAGCGCAAGCCACCGCGCGCCACTTTACCACCGCGCAAATGTACCCCCTCCACCCGCGGCGAGTAGACAAACACCTCGAACAGAGGCACAGGCAAAGGCATATCGGGTATCAACCGCGGTTGCAGTTTGAACGAGAAGTACGGCTTGGGCTTTCCGTCCTTGTCGTTTTGAAAAAAATTGGTGCGCACCGTGGCTCTGATCAGCGTCAGATAGTAGCGCACGATGCGGTCTTCGTTGAGTTGTTCAACACCATCTAACAGATCCAGTATATTCTGCTCGGCCTGCTGCTCCGCTGCTTCGCTGGCGCCCAGGTCGGGGTCAAACCGGCAGTGAAAGTAATCAACAATGGCATCGCTGACGTGCAGATAACGACCCAGTGTCTCGGCGATATACGCTTCGCTAAGATTGACCGCTATTTGTTTCATGTAGCGCGCATAGGCGCGCAATAAAGCGATTCCGCGCCAGTCCAGTTTCGAACCCAGCAACAACTTGTTAAACGGGTCACTCTCGGCTTCGCCGCGCCACACACGATAAAAAGCTTCCTGAAATTCGGCGCGCACTTCGCGTAAATCTATACTTTTCGACAACCCGTAGATGACGCTGAAGTCATGCATCCAGATGGTTGCGCCATCGGTGCGTCGGATTTCGTACGGCCGCTCACCAATCACTCGCAAGCCGAGGTTCTCCAGCACGGGCAGCAGATCGGACAGAGCCAGTGGCGCTGCCAGATGAAATAACCGAAAGCGCAACTGCTCGGCGGTCTCCTCCGGCAGCCGGTAGAGGTTCATCGCAATATCGTAGGGTTCTACCAGCTCGTTAATCTTTTTGATATCGTGAACCGCTTCGCGTGGTTCGAAATCATCGCGATAGCCGGCCGGAAACGCCGTTTCATACAACGCAGCAACGTTGATCGCCTGTTCCTCGCCCAGCTCTTTGTGCAACGCGCTACCAAGCAAATCCGACCACTGTTGCGCCACATGGGTGACCTGCTTCTCCAGACTGTGCACTGAGAAATCGTGCGCACGGCCGGGATCAACCCGAAACACAAAATAACTGCGCGCCAGCACCGATTCGGAAAAATGCGTGTAGAACTCAACATCCTCGGCACCGAACGCCGTCGCCAGAATGTTTTCGATCTTGATTCTCACATCGGTGTTGTAAATGTCGCGCGGCATATAAACAAGGCAGTTAACAAACTTTCCGAAGTGATCGCAGCGCACAAACAAACGCACCTGGCGACGCTCCTGGATTTTAAAAATACCGGTAGTAATGTGCAGTAACTGCTCATTCGTGCTTTGCAACAACTCGTCGCGCGGAAACGACTCCAGTATCTGGGTGAGTTCTTTGCCGTCGTGGCTTCGCATCTCCAGACCGGAGTGCTCCAGCACGTAAGAGATTTTATTGCGCAATACCGGAATGCGCCGTGGACTCATCTGGTACACCGTCGAAGTGTACAAGCCCAGAAATCGATACTCAGTGCATTGCCCGTTCGCCTCTTCGACACGCACGGTGACGTAATCGGGATAGGCGTGGCGATGCACGCGCGAGCGTAGCCGCGACTTGGAAAAATATAACGGTGCTATGGCATTATCAGCGCCCTCGCTGGCCTGCAACTCGTAATTGATATCGTCGCATAAGGTCGCACTGTCGAGGCAACACAGGCCCATTGCGTTAGCGGCAATGGCCGCCGCATCGACGCGTGGCTGCGCGCTGTCGATCCGGTATTCGGTATAGCCTTGAAAGGTAAAATGATCGTCGGCCAGCCAGCTTAAAAACGCGGCCGCCTCGGCGCTGTCTTCGATCTGCTCGGTAAGCTGCAAGGCTTTTTCACGCATGGCCCGGTAGTCACCGACTACCGATCTCACTTCCCGTAAAATAGCATAGAAGATCTCTTCCAGCTCGAGCAACACGCTGCCGTCGCTTTGCCGCGTCACCTCCAAAAAGACCATGGCTTCGCGCGACAAATGCTGTCCAGCCGCCAGATCGGCTGCCGTGTCGTTGCCACACAAACCCTGAAAGTCGCCCGCATCATTCCTGGCGATATTCAGCGTCGTACTGTGAATCGTGTGGATTGCGATGCGACGCCGGTTCAACTCGATGCGTATCGAGTCAACAATGAACGGCGAATCCTGCACCAGAATCGCGATCACCGAATGCGGCGACTGCCAGCCGTACGTGTCGTAATCCGGGTTGATGATGCCTATTTTAGGTCGGTCGCCCTGCAAGTGTTGAATAAACCGCCAGCAGTTAAGCGTTGCGCCGTAAACATCCTGCGGATTGCGCCCCTCCAGTTCATCTACCGGATAGGTGACGAAATAAGCCTGGATAAACGGTATTAGCTGCTCACATTCGTGTGCTTCGACTCGCCGCCTGACCTGATCATAAATTTGTGCGATCAGTTTGTCGGTGCTTTCTGTGTTTACCATGGCTCTTGTTTTCCCTACAAGCGTTGTGGCTTACCTGCACCCCAGCTGCTACCGTATAGTCTAACACTATTCAATAGTTTGACTTGTCATTTCAACCTTGGAACACATATTTCACAACGACGCACGGAACACGGAAAAGCACATGCGTCCGCGCACCATGACGTATACAATCGCACCCTGAATTTTAGGAGGAAAGCTGAATAGATGACGAATCCTATTACCGCAGTGCAAACTTTACGCAGTTGGCTGAGCCAGCAGATTATTGGCCAGCAGCATCTGGTCGACCGTTTACTTATCGCCTTGCTGGCAAACGGCCATTTGCTGGTTGAAGGCGCTCCCGGGCTGGCCAAGACCAAGGCGATCAGAACGCTGGCGCAAGGCCTGGAAGCCGACTTCCAACGTGTGCAATTCACTCCCGATCTGTTGCCCGGCGACATCACCGGCACCGATATTTTCCGGCCGCAGGACGGCAGCTTCCAATTTCAAAAAGGCCCGCTGTTTCACAATCTCATACTGGCCGACGAAATCAATCGCGCGCCGGCCAAAGTACAGTCGGCCCTGCTGGAAGCGATGGCCGAGGGGCAAATCAGCGTAGGTGGCACCAGCTATACTCTGCCAGCATTATTTCTGGTGATGGCAACTCAAAACCCGATCGAACAGGAAGGCACCTATCCATTGCCCGAGGCACAGCTCGATCGTTTTCTGCTGCATGTTAAAGTCGATTATCCGGATAGCGCGTCAGAGCTGGAAATTTTACGTCTGGTTCGCGCCGAACAAAGCAACACTTTTGTTGAACCCCCTCCCCCCCTGCCCCAGGAAACTCTTTTCGCGGCGCGCCAGGAGCTGGCAAACTTGCATATGGCCGAGCCGGTGGAGCAATACATCGTCGAACTGGTGATGGCGAGCCGGCAGTTGGAAGGCTACAGTCAGGAATTGAAAAACTGGGTCGAATGGGGCGCAAGCCCACGTGGCACCATTGCACTGGATCGCTGTGCACGCGCTTTGGCGTGGCTTAATGGTAAAGACTACGTCAGCCCAGACGATGTACAGGCGGTCGCGCACGATGTGCTACGCCATCGTTTAATTCTCAGCTACGAAGCCGAGGCAAACGGCATCAATGCCGACCAGGTTATTAACGAGCTATTGGCGCAAGTGCCGGTGGCGTAATTAAAGACAATGCAAGACACCGGGTTCAGCGGCGCCTGTACGCAGCAAGCAGAATTGTTTGCACTGCGCTTTCGCGCGCGGCTAAAGCTCAGCGTCCATCGGCGCAGTTTGAGTGCGCTGGCCGGACCCAACCACTCAAGCATGCGCGGCCGGGGGCTGGACTTTGATGAAGTACGCGCCTATCAACCAGGCGACGAAGTGCGCGCCATCGACTGGCGCGTCACCGCGCGCACCGGCAACGCGCATACAAAACTGTATCACGAGGAACGCGAACGGCCGGTGCTGATTGTGACGGATCAACGCCCACCGCTGTTTTTTGGCAGCAAGCACTGTTTTAAATCGGTATTGGCGGCGCAAGTCGCGGGGCTGTTGGCCTGGTCGGCACTGCGCAACAATGATCGTGTCGGCGGTTTCGTATGGGGGCAGCAGGAGCACGTTGAGGTGCGGCCCAAGCGCAGCAAGGCGAGTGTACTCAAGTTACTGCACACCGTGCACGAGTTTAACAATCGGCTCGGTGTTGACGCAGTTGACCTGGACGCGCCGCTGTCGATCAACACGGCGCTAGCCGACTTGCGCCGCATCACGCGCCCGGGAAGCGCTGTTTTTATCGTCAGCGATTTTCATGACTTCGATGCCAGCGCCAGTCAACACTTGTTTAACCTGGCCCGCCACAATGAAGTAACCGCAGTACTGGTATACGACTCACTGGAACAAAACCTGCCGCCTGCTGGTCAATATATGGTAACCGATGGACTCAGGCGCGGCGTATTAAACACGCGCGGCGCAAAGTTACGCGATAGTTACGCGCAGCAGTTTCGGCGTCGCCGCGAAAGTTTGCGCGCCAGTCTGGCGGGCTGTGGTGTACCTCTGATCGCCCTGCAAACCGGCTGTCAACCCTTGACCGAGCTGTTAAAGTATTACGCCTATCAGCGCGGCGGTTAAAACGGCATGCAAGAAAACCCACTCGACCAGCTACGCGATATTCACTTGCCGGAGGCGATCGGCGTATGGCCGCTCGCACCCGGCTGGTGGCTGCTGCTGGCACTGTGCCTGTTGGCTGGCGGCTTGCTGTTCTGGCATATTGATCGTCGCCGGCGCGCCAGGCGCTACCGCAAGCTGGCAGTGGCGGAACTCGAAGCGCACTACCGGGACTTTCAACACAGTGAAGATACAGCAGCCTACATTAGCGCCAGCCAGGCAATTCTGCGCCGCGCCGCCTTGCACCGTTACGCTGACCAACGCGCAATGATCGCCCCACTCAGTGGCAACGCGTGGATAAGTTTTCTGGATAACTGCGTTGACAAGCCGCTTTTCAAGAGCAAATTTGGCGCGCCAATAAACGAAGCGCATTATCAGCGCGCCACAGCGATCCAAGCCGTGGAGTTGCATCAGTCGGCATTGGCTTGGCTGCGGCAACACAAGTAAGCCTATGTTAACCTTCGAGTGGCCATTAATTTTCCTGCTGCTGCCGCTGCCGTGGTTAGTGTATAAATTCATGCCACCGGCACGCCGTATCAGCCCCGCCTTGCGCGTGCCGTTCTACGCTAACCTGCCGTTGGCCGAGTCGCAAACGGTGCGCCAGGCATTACACTGGCACCTGTTGCTGTTGGCCTCCATCTGGTTGCTGTTGCTGCTGGCCGCCGCGCGACCAACCTGGGTCGGCGATCAGATTCAACTCCCCAGTAGCGGCCGCAACCTGATGTTGGCGGTGGACATATCCGGCAGTATGCAAATCGAGGATATGCAACTCAACAATTCGCCGGTGAACAGACTGAGCGTGGTCAAGAAAGTCGTCGGCAATTTTGTGCAGCAACGCGGCGGTGACCGGCTGGGGCTAATACTGTTTGGCTCGCAAGCATATTTGCAAACCCCGCTGACCTTCGACCGCCACAGCGTACAAACTCAGCTGGACGAAGCGCAGATTGGTTTTGCCGGCGAGAAAACCGCCATCGGCGACGCAATTGGCTTGTCTATCAAGCGCCTGCAGGGCAACAGCGAGCAGAGCCGCATACTGATTCTGCTAACCGACGGCGCCAATACCGCCGGCGAGGTGTCGCCGAAAAAAGCCGCGCAGCTAGCCGCGCAAGCCAGGGTTAAAATTTACACCATTGGTATGGGCGCCGACGAAATGATGGTGCCAGGCATCTTCGGTTCCAGCTTCGGCGCGCGGCGTACTAACCCGTCGGCCGACCTGGATGAGAAAACACTGTCGTTAATCGCAGAACAAACGGGAGGGCAATACTTCCGCGCACGCGACCCGAAAGAACTGGCGAGCATCTATCGTGAACTCGACCGCCTGGAGCCGGTGGACCAGGATCAGGCCTATTACCGACCGCGAAAAGCGCTGTTTTACTACCCACTGACCCTGGTGCTGTGCCTTGTTGGCGTGTGGGCGCTGGTACATGTACTGGCAACGCGCGTTGGTTTGCGGTCAGAACCGCTGGGAAGCGCGTAGCATGGTCGCACAACTGCATTTTCTGCGGCCCGAATACCTCTGGCTTTTTTTGCCGGCGCTGTTGGTTCTGTGGTCTGCGTGGCATTGGCTGGCGCACGAGTCCGGCTGGCAGAAAGTCATCGACCCGCGTTTGATCACCCACCTGCTCGACCAGGAACCGACAACCTCGGCAAAATGGCCGGTCTATGTTTTGGCGGCGGCGCTGGTGCTCGCTATCGTCGCGCTGGCCGGCCCGGCCTGGCAAAAGCTGCCGCAGCCAATACAGCAATCGGAAGACGCTTTGCTGATCGCGCTGGATCTGAGTTTGTCGATGCGTGCCAGCGACATCAAACCGGCGCGTATTACCCGCGCGCAGCATAAAATTCAAGATATATTGCGGCGCCGCAACGAAGGCTTAACCGCCTTGATAGCCTACGCCGGCGACGCCCATACCGTAGTACCGTTCACCGACGATGCCGACACGATTGTCGCCATGGTGCCGGCGCTGACGCCGGAAATAATGCCCAAGCTCGGTAGCCGCCCTGATTTGGCGCTGAAATTGGGCCAACAGCTGTTACAACATGCGGGGCTGCAACGCGCCCGCCTGCTACTGGTCAGCGACGGTATCGCTAAAAAAGATATTGCCCGCATCAGCGATGCACTGGGAGATCGCATGGCTTTATCAGTTTTGGCGATAGGAACCAGCGAAGGCGGCCCCATTCCACTCCCGCAGGGTGGTTTTCTGCGCGACCAGACTAACAATATTGTCGTGCCGCAATTGACGAAGAAGAACTTTCAACGGCTGAGCAAACGCAACAACGGGCGCTATAGCGAACTGCAGATAGGACCGCAAGACATTGACTATTTGTTGTCGACCGATCTTGAACGGCGCGCCGAAACCCGGCAGATCGACCGCGAATTCGACGTGTGGCGCGACGCGGGCGCCGGTCTGGTATTGTTGCTGCTCCCCATCACCTTGTTGGCGTTTCGGCGCGGTTGGCTGCTGAGTGTGACGGTACTTGTGCTGCTGCAAATTCCACAGACCGGCGTTGCGCTGGAGTGGGCCGACCTGTGGGCCAACAAGAACCAGCGCGCCAGCGAGGCGCTGGCCAACGGCGACGCTGCACGCGCCGCCGAGCTGTTTAATGACCCTGATTGGAAAGCCAGCGCAAAATACAAGGCCGGCGATTTCGCGGCAGCGGCCAAACTGTTTGCCAGCCGCAATCAATACAACCAGGCTAACGCTTTAGCGAAGGCTGGTAAATTGCAGGAAGCGCTTGATCTGTACTCGCAGACTCTGCAGCAACAGCCGGACAACGAAGACGCGGCGTTCAATAAGAAACTGGTCGAAGAACTGTTGCAACGACAACAACAGGAACAACAGGAACAACAGCAGAACCGGGACGACAAGGAAAACGACCAGCAAAACAACAAGCAACAGCAGCAGGGCCAAAACGAACAGCAACAAGCGCAACAGAACAAGCAAGACGGTAGCGACAACCAAAGTGAGGAGCAGGAAAGCCCGCAAGCCGAAGGAGAACAGCAGGCGCAGAAGGAACAACAGGGGCAAGAAAGCGACGGCGAACAACGCGACGAAGAACAGCAACCGTCTGACAACACACCACAAGCCGCAGCGCAGGCTGCAACCGAGGGTGAGTCAGAAACCGAGCAACAGCAGGCTTTGCAGCAATGGCTGCGCAAAGTGCCGGATGACCCCGGCGGCCTGCTGCGTAATAAATTTCGTTATCAATATGAACAAAATCGACAGCGACAGGAATACTACGATGACTCCAGCGAGGCCTGGTAAGATCTTATTCGGCTTGTTGCTATTGGTTTGTGCTCTGGCAAACCAATACGCACTTGCGGCGGACGTTATAGCCTTTCTCGATCGCAACAAAATCAGCATTGTCGACAGTTTTTCGCTGACTATTCGCAGCAACGAAAGCTCGTTATTCGACAGCCCGGATCTGACGGCGCTGGAGGAAGACTTTGAAGTACTGGGCACGCGAAAAAGTAGTCGCCACAGTATTGTCAATGGCCGCGCCGAGTCCTCGATGGAGTGGCATATCGATCTGGCGCCAAAACGCGCCGGCGATCTGGTGATACCGCCTATTAAAGTCAACGGCGCGTCGACCAAGGCACTGGTCGTGCAAGTGAGCGATGCGCCCCCTCCCGCCGAACGCGCCGGCAATGACCCGGTGTTTCTGGAGTCAGAGATCGAGCAAAGCGAGGTCTATGTACAGGCACAGTTGTTACTCACGGTAAGAATATACTATGCGGTCGCCATTGCGCGCGGCGCGGAACTGGAAGAACTCGACATTGCCGATGCGCTGGTGACCAAATTGAATGAGGCCTCCTACGAGACCACCATTAAAACCATGCGCTATAACGTGCATGAGGTGAAGTACGCGATCTTCCCGCAGCGCAGCGGGGAGTTACGCATTCCACCACAAACCTTTAGCGCCCGGCTGAGCGGCCAACGCAGCTACTCTTACTTTGGCTCGACTCGCGGCAAAGCAGTACGCGCGCGCAGCCAGGAACACAGCGTGAAAGTCAAACCGAAGGCGGCAAAGTTTGGCGGCAAGCACTGGTTGCCCGCCGAAAACCTAAGCCTGGTTGAAAGCTGGAGCAAAGACCCCGAACAATTGCGGGTCGGCGAGCCCATCACACGCACTATCACGGTCACCGCTCAGGGCTTACAAGCAGCGCAGATTCCACCGCTTGACAGGCACGATCTGGCCAACGCTCAACAATATCCTGACCAGCCCAAAAACAACGACGAGCCTACCTTGAACGGCGTCTCTGGCACACGCATTGAAAGCGTCGCTATTATTCCAAGCGCAGGCGATTCGTTGCAGTTGCCGGAGATACGCCTGCCTTGGTGGAACACCAAAACCAACAAACAGGAAGTCGCCATCATTCCAGCCAAACGATTGCCGCTGCTGGGAGGCGCCGCAATCCGTCCCGCGCCGACACCACCGGCCACAAGCGCAACGGTCGATCCGACAACACAATCAGCGACCGATGCCATACAGCCTGTTGCGCCGAGCATCTCAACATTCTGGATCTACAGTGCGGGGCTAATGGCGCTGGCATGGGCGCTGACATTGGTCTATGTGTTTTACCTGCGCCAGCAACTGCAACGATCTCCCGCTCCCACGGTGCCAGCAACCCGGGTCAACGAAGCACAGGCGTTTGCAAAAGTTGACGCGGCCTGCGACCAGCGCAATTCTGTGGAATTGCGTACCGCCTTAATCGACTGGGCGCGAATATTCTGCAACAACGAATCGATTAGCGCATTGTCTGATATCAGCCGGCGCTGCAATGACAATGACAATGGCTTGCATGCCTTATTAGTCGAACTCGACCGCTCGATGTATAGCACCGTCACCAGTGCCGCCGATTACGATTTCACGACGTTGAAAAACAAGCTGCAAAGCTGGCGTAAGGGGCAGCAAAAACGGCGTAAGCACAAGCCAGCAGCGTTATTGCCACCACTCTACAAAAGCGTGGCAAGCGAGTGATGTGCGCGACTAAAGTTGCTCCCAGAATAGCGTGAATTTTTGTTGGAGCAGCTTTAATCGCGCGTCAAAGCAAACACCGGTAAGTTTATTGCAGCGATTTACTCACCACTTCATAAACGTCCTTCGACAAATTTTTCTGCGCCTGAATGCGTTCCAGCGCGCTGCGCATTCCTGCCTGCGCAGCGGGTAAATATTTGCGCCATTTACTCAGCGGGCCGAGCAAACGCGCGGCGATCTGAGGGTTCTTCGTGTTCAGTGCAATCACCTGGTCGGCCAGAAATTCGTAGCCAGAGCCGTCTCCCTTGTGGAAGTTAATCGGGTTTTGCGCGCAGAAGGCGCCGACGACGGCGCGGATCTTATTGGGATTGCTGGCGTCATAGGCTGGGTGGCGCTGCAGTTCATGCACCGTTTCTAACGCATTCGGCAAAGGCGCGCTGGCTTGCACTTGCAGCCATTGGTTAACAACCAGCGGTTCATGCTGCCAGCGCTGGTAAAACGCATCCAACGCAGCTTGTCTCGCCTCGACAGCCACTTCTGCGTCGCTGTGCACCAGTGCGCGCAATGCCGCATAGGCGTCGGTCATATTGCTCGCGCCGTTAAACTGCGACTCACAGCGGCGCACGTGTTGTTCGCTGGCCAGCAGCATCAAATAACTCAAGCAACGATTGCGTAAGCTGCGCTGCGCGATTTGTGCGGCATTGGCCGCATAGGCTGCGGTAACGCGATTTTGTTCATAAACATGCAACAACTCGGGTTCCAACCCACGGGCGATCTGGCGCCGCGCCGCCGTGCGGCAACAATGAATGGTCAATACGTCTACCGGCTGAATCATCTCACCCAGATAGGCTTCGCTTGGCAGCTCCAGCATCAAGGCGACCATGGCTTTATCTAAATCGGTATATTGCAGTAACTCGCGATAGGCATCGATAAAGTTACTGCCCAACTGCGACTCACATTGCGCCTGAAAATCCGCTACTAAACACTGTAGCTGGCGCACGGCCAGCATTTGCCCCGCGTCCCAGCGCGCGAAACCGTCGCTATCGTTACGCAATAAAAACAGCAGCTCAGCATCGGTATAGTTGCACTGTAACTTCACCGGCGCGGAGAAACCGCGGAGCAGCGATGGCACCGGTGGCTCAAGAATATCGGTAAACGTAAAACGCTGCCGCGCCTCAGTCACATTTAACACACAAACTGTTTTGTCGGCGGTTTCCGGGGCGGCCTTACCCTCCAGTTGCAAGCATAAACTGCCGCCTTTTCCCAACAGGCTGATCGCGAGCGGAATGTGCAGCGGTTTTTTGTCGGCTTGGCCCGGTGTGGCCGGGCAGCTTTGTTGCACCTCCAGGGTATAACGACGCGACGCTTCATCGTAGTTGCCGCTCACCCGCAGCTCGGGGGTTCCGGCCTGTGTATACCAGCGCCGGAACTGGCTGAGGTCAACGCCGCTCGCCTCTTCCAGGGCACGGATAAAATCGTCGGTGGTGACGGCTTCACCGTCGTGGCGTTCAAAATAGAGATCGCTGCCGGCGCGAAAGCGATCTGGCCCCAACAGCGTATGTAACATGCGTATGACTTCGGCGCCTTTTTCATACACCGTTACCGTATAAAAATTGGATATCTCCATGTAGTTGTCGGGCCGAATCGGATGCGCCATGGGGCCGGCGTCTTCGGCGAACTGCGCGGTGCGCAACAACGCTACATCTTCTACGCGTTTGACCGTGCGCGAACCCATATCGGCAGAAAATTCGGCGTCACGATAAACCGTAAAACCCTCTTTCAAACTGAGCTGAAACCAATCGCGACAAGTGACGCGATTGCCGGACCAGTTGTGGAAATATTCGTGCGCAACTACCGCTTCGACACGCTGAAAACCCAGATCGGTCGTCGTGTCGGGATGGGCGAGCACGCAGGAGGTATTGAAGATATTCAACCCCTTGTTTTCCATCGCGCCCATATTGAAATCGTCCACCGCGACGATCATAAAGATATCCAGATCGTATTCCCGACCGTAGACTTGTTCGTCCCAGCGCATGGAGTTTTTTAGCGACACCATGGCGTGCGCACACTTATCCAGATCTTTCGGTTCGACAAAAATGCGCAGCGTAATATCGCGGCCCGAGCGAGTGGTGAATTTATCTTGCAGAAACTCCAACTTGCCCGCGACCAATGCAAACAAATAGGCCGGCTTTTTAAACGGGTCGTGCCATGTCACCGACCCCCGGCCATCCGCCAGTTGCTCGCGCTTGATTTCATTGCCATTCGACAAAAGCACAGGATACTTTTTTGTATCGGCAACAATGCGGGTGGTAAACACCGACATCACATCCGGCCGGTCGAGATAGTAGGTAATCTTGCGGAAGCCTTGCGCCTCGCATTGCGTGCAAAACATGCTTTGTGACTTATACAGCCCTTCGAGCGAAGTATTGTCCTGCGGCTTAATGCGTGTAGTGCAGCTAAAGTAAAACTCGTCGGGCACGCTATTGATGGTCAACAGCTTGTCGGCCAGCAAGTATTGTTGTGGCAGCAAAGGCCTGTCATCCAGCGCTACCGCGAGTAACTCCAGTTCCTGCCCATCCAGTTTCAGCGCTGCCTGCGGGTCTGCCCGCGCGTTGCGGCGTAGCTTCAGTTTAGAGTGCACCAACGCGTGATCTTCCGCCAGTTCAAAACGCAACTCGGTGGTGTCGATCAAAAAATCCGGTGGTCGGTAGTCTTTTAGATAAATCGTTTTTGGCTGGGCATCTTTCATGGCATTTGCAGCTTTTCTATACTGTCAGGTTGAAACCGCAACGTCGTAAGCGGTAAATTTACGGATATTCAATACGCCACTGTCGAGCAACAGATACTGGCCTTTGATACCCAGCAGTGTGCCGCTCACCCGCGGAGTCTTGTCGAAGTTTAACGCAGTTACTTTTGCCGGGTAGCTGATGACCGGGTAGGCAATTTCTTGCGGGTCTTGATCTTCCAACACTTGAATGGCTTGTAGACCGAATTGGTCTTGCAAGGCTTGCAACTCAGTTTGGCCGGCCGCCAACAACTCGTGCTTTCTTGCGAGTAGATCAATCGGTTCGGGCGACCCTTTGAGCATGACGCGCCAATTAGTTTTGTCGGCGATATGCGGCTTGAGCGCAACTTCGACCAGGCCTGATTGGTAACGGGTTTGTACGCCAATGATAGGCAATGCCTGCACAGCCCCCTGATCGATCCAGCGGGTGGGTATTTGCGTGCCGCGGGTAATGCCGACCTTGCCACCCGACGAATTCGCGAGATACACAACATGCGGAATCATGCAGTGCTCGTCACCCCATTGCGGCTCGCGGCAAGTGTCCAAATGGTAGTGGCATTTCTCCGGACTGACGATACAGGAGTCACTACGCGCCAGCTTTTTAAAACACGGGTAGCAAAAGCCCTGATTGAAACTCTTGTTCGTTTTACGGCCACAGTTAATGCAGAATATTTTGCCGCTGTACTCAATTTGCAGGGCTTGGCCAAGCAAGGCATTCAGGGCAATCTCTTGCTCTCCCACCGGCAGGCAATAATCCACTGGGGCGGAGAGCTGCGCCCGCAACTTGCTGAGTCCGCCGCTTATTGTTGTACTCAAGGGCTAATCCGGTATTTTAATTCGTTCAGGCGCGGCGCTGGCGTGTTTCGCCGTGGTGATGTAACCGCTGCGTTGCTGTTCGGGGAGATGCTTTTGCTCATAGGCAATGACCGCCTGCATGCACAGTTCGCGCTGCCGTGAATGCAGCGCCGCGCCGTCAGGCCATTTGCCGATCTCAACTGCACGCCTGATGGTGGTATATACCTCAGGCGTTATCATTTGCAGAATGTCCTGTAGACTATTCACGAATAGCCAGCCATATTGAACAAGTTCTCATAAAAATTCCTCATGGGCGCTAGCCGTCTTTTGGCAAGGAATGGCCCCGAAAATACCACCCCAACAGCGCGCCCAGCAACGCACCATTAATCAACCCGCTAACATGCGCGGCATTAGCAATATCGCCAAAGCCAACGGCGCTCACCACACCCGACACGCACAGCACAAGCCAAATGAGCATAAAACCGACGATGCCGGGCGGCAGGTTAAAGTGCGCCTTCGGATTGACCCTGTCCCACAGCCAGCAAAAGCCCAGCAGCCCATAAATAACGCCTGACATGCCGCCAAATATCGCACCCTTGCTAAACAGCGATTGTATCGTATTCGAACCAACACCCAACACGAAAACCAGGGTCGCGAAGAACGCACTTCCCAAACGCCCTTCTATACGCCGGCCAAATTCCCAAAACCACAGCATATTAAATACAATATGCAATACACCAAAATGCAAAAATATCGGCGTTAACATGCGCCAGAATTGGCCCGCCTCCAGGCCATCCTGCAGCGGGAAATTCGCATAACCCACCAGTTGCTGCTTGAAATCGTAAAAGGTGAAAAAATGCAGCAACTCGCCATGCTTGTCGAACTGCACCAGCAAGTAGCCCAGCAGGCTTAGCACTATTCCAACGGTAACCACCTTGTAATACAACAGTGAGCCGGCCAGCGCATGCCAGTCCCAACGCTGCTTACGCCGGGAAGCAAGGTCGCCAAGCACCTGGCTGGGAACCACAATGCTACCATCGCGCAGACCTTCATAGAGTTCGCGCACCCTCTTCTTGTGCGCGGCAAAACCCACCAGAACAATCTGCCGGCCAGCGCTCTCGGTGATGCGGTGAGGAATTCCCTGTTGGTTCAGATAGCGCGAAAAAGTGCTGAGATCCTCACCCGCATTGGTCGCCAGGGCTTCAATTTCAGCCATTGGCTGCATCGCCTTCGTGACTGCGCAAGCGACTGCCCCAACCGAGCTTGTCGCGACAGGCGGCATAGTAATTATGCTCTACCGGGTGGACAAGCTTGAGGTCATGGTTGCGCTTGTGGATATAAACGCTGTCGCCAGGTGCGGCACTAAAATTCACCTGGCCGTCGCAACTGAGTTGTGGACTCGTCGGATTGTTCTCGCCAATCACGATTTCTATTTCGCTGTTGGCATCGACGACGATTGGGCGGCTACTGAGAGTATGCGGAAACATGGGCACCAGCACAATGGCGTCGACCTTCGGGTGCATAATGGGCCCGCCCCCCGACAAGGCGTAGGCAGTCGACCCGGTAGGTGTCGACACGATGACGCCGTCAGAGCTTTGGCTGTAAACAAACTGACCGCCAATGAATAACTCGTACTCGATCATACGCGCCGAAGTACCGGAGCCCAGCACCACGTCATTGACCGCCTTGGAATTGCCTATCGGCTTGCCGTCGCGGCTTAACACCGCTTCCAGCAAAAAACGTTGTTCGAGCAAGTACTGGCCGTCCAGAATGGCGCCAATTTTGTCTTCTATTTCGCCAGGCCGGATGTCAGTCAGAAAACCCAGGCGCCCGCGATTGACCCCCAACAATGGTACGTCATATTGCGCCAGCACACGGGCGGCGCCAAGCAAGCTACCATCGCCGCCAACCACAATCGCCAGGTCGCAGGTCTGGCCAATGGTTTCGAGCGTGGCAATGTGCGCGTCCTGCGTGCTCAGGGCCTTGGCGACATCTTTCTCCAGCAATACCTGCACCCCGCGGGGGATGAGGAAATCGAGCAAATGCTGCAATGACTCAAGCACCTGGCGGTCGGCAATACGGCCGAACAGGCCGATGTGGCGAAAGGTTTCCATACTGATTCTACTTCAGGCGGGCAAGGTGATTATTATAAACGCAAGCCGGCCTTAAAGAATACGGAAGAATAGCGCCCGTTTAATATGCTGCGTTCACGACTACAGCCGCTGTTTTGTCGAGCGAGCCACGCGGCCCTAGCGCATTAGAAACACAACTCGAGGTAATGACTGCGCTGCTCCGGCGGGTAGCGCTTGAAACCACCCGCCAGCGCGTGCACCCGATAACCCAGGCCTTGCAGAAAATGTGCCGCTGCCTGGCTGCGCTGACCACAGTTACAATAGGCAATGTAGTTTACTGTCGTATCTAACAGCCTGGCTTTGAGTTGCAGTATATCCAGCGGCATATGCACAGCCGCAGAACAATGCCCGGCGTCATACTCCTCCTGCGTGCGCACATCAATCCACACGGCACCCTGCCCCGCTTGCCGCCCTACCTCGCTGAGGTTCATGGTCGCCACATCGGGATTTTTTAACAGCAGGAAAAAATCCTGCTTGGCCAGCCGCATTAAAACGCCATTGGACTTCATTCGCACAGTGGCATTGCGCGCCGCATCATTCACCAGTGCGTCTTCGCCAAAGCAGCGGCCCGCGCTCAAGGTAGCCACCAACTGCTGCGGCTCACCGGGTTGCCGTGCTTGCCACACTTCGGCTTCACCTTCCTTGATCACATAACAACAGTCGCCGATTTCACCCTGACGCAAAATAAAATCGCCGGCCGCCACCGCCTCCGCTTCGAAGCGATGCAGAATTTTCTCGATATTGATCGGCGGCACCTTATAAAACAGGTTGGACCGCAGTAGCGTAGCCATCCATTCCGCATCTTCGTCCAAATCACGCTGGGCGGCGATCGCCAGCATGATGTAATTGGCGGTTTGATCCCAGGCAATCATGCCGTCGATTTTCGCCGAATCAAAGCGAATAACACTACAGTCGGTCACCGCGCGCGCGCTATGCTGGCGCGGTTGCACGTGGGCAATTGGAAAGGTGCACAAATGGCTTTCTGCAGATAGCCGCTCGTTCGTGCCATCGGCGTGCAGCAGTTCGACGTCGCCATGTAAAAGATAGATGTGTTGATTGTCGCACTGGCCGGCCTCAAAAATCATTTGGCCGGCGCACAGTACTTCGATCGAGCGGTCGCGCAGCAGGCTCTCGAGGTGGTCGAGACTCAGTGTATTAATTGGCACAAATGATTGCAGCAAACTCTTATCTGCCACCGTAATATTGTCCGACATAGGCTGCGTTCCGTTTCAATAAATACTGCTTAAAATTTAAGCATAGTTGAAGGGCGGTTGCTTTGCAGGCCCGTTCGGCCGATTATGCTGGAAACGGTTTGGGTCAGAAATTGTAGCCGCTGCGCGCCTTGGTAAAAGCCTGCGCCCGGATTACTGCCCGGCCACGCGCCATTTCTGCAGCGCAGACTGCATACCACGCAGGCCTTGCAAGCCACCCGTGTGCAGGGCCAGGATGCGCGCTCCCGGTGCAAAATCACCGCGTTCGATCAAGCGATACAAGCCCATAAACAACTTGCCGGTGTAAACCGGTTCCAGTGGAATGGCGGTGCTGGCGCTGAAGGCATCCATAAATTGCACCAGCTCTTGACTCACCCGCGCGAACCCGGCACCCGCGAAGGCGCTTTCGATTCGGCAGCTGGCTTGCGCGTCGGGCGTCATTGCGGCGACAGCGTGATGCAGGCTGCCGCCATCTCTTAATGCCGAAAAACCCAGCACGCGAGCGCCGGCCGGCAGGGCGTTGGTTAATCCGGCGGCTGTCGTACCAGTGCCACAGGCCAGCGCAAACACATCGTATGCGTTGCGCAGCGCCACAGGTAATATGCTAGCCGCGCCCTGCACGCCCAGTGCACCAGCACCGCCTTCCGGAATGATATAGCAGCCCGCGAAACGCGCGCGCAGTTGGTCAAGATACCCCGCCTCATCACGACGCCGATACTCGCCGCGACTAACGAACACCAACTGCATACCCATGCGCTGCAAGTCCGCCAGCAACGGGTTCAAAGTAACCGGCCGCTCACCGCGCACCATGCCGAATGTGGTAAAACCAAACCGTTGGCCGGCGGCGGCAAGCGCGTACAAATGATTGGACCAGGCGCCGCCGAAGCTCAGCAGACGTGAATAGCCAAGCCGCCTCGCAGCGCACAGATATGCCCGCAACTTAAACCATTTGTTACCACCGAGGTGTTCATCGAGCGCGTCGAGGCGCAGCACGGCCAGTTCGACCGAGTGTTGCCGCAGCAACAGTTGCTCGATACGCTGGACCCGCGGCGCCTCGTCGAATTGAAAATTACAGAGATCTTCTAAGGACTGGGGGCTCGGCATGCTGACGATGATTCAGACAACGGTCTGAATAAGCCGCCACAAACTGGCTAGGAATATCAACCCGTTCAAGCGTCGCCGCGCAGCAGTTGCCGTCACCCAGGTCGGCGCAACAAGTGGGTTCATTATAGTGTTGCAACCATTGCAGATACTGCTCCTCTTCGACAAAACACTTCTCGGCTGCATATCTCGGCGCCGCGTCGAGATAGCGGCCCATGTCATCCACAGGAATAGTGATATGCCCGGCACCCGGATGATACGCTACAAAAGTGATGCCCGCGTCTTTTAACCTTTCAAGATAGTTGTTCGAACTCTGGTTTAGCAAGTGCAGCCGTTCCTGGCGCAGGTTACCTATGTCGTCGCGCAAGTTGCCCATTTGCTCCTCGCGGTAATAAAGTTCAACTTCGCGCATTTCCAGCATTTCCTTTAACTCGGCGGTGTGCGCTTCAAGTTTGGCTTTGTGTTCACGCTCAAACTTTTCCTGCATTACGCTCAGCTGACCTGTATCACCTTGCTTAATCTGCTGCAGCTCCCTGGCAAACTGCTGACGGTCTTTTTCGGCTTGCCGGGCTTGCTCGTCCAGCCCCTGCTGAAACTGGCGAGCACGCTCAGCTTCGTTCGTTAAGGCTTCCTTCTGTTCGCCAAGCTGTTGCTCGTAGGCACTGCATTTTTTATGCAATGCCAGCTGCAAGCGCTGAACTTCCTCTTGGCGCTGGTTGTTGAGCGTTGCGATATGCAGCCGCTGTTGTTTGATCAGCAGTGCCACACGGTCACGCTGCGCTTGATCGGCACGGCGTCGTTCCGGTTTTGCTGGTGTCGGTTTTTGTTGCCGCACGGCAGGGGCGGGCTGCGCCACGGTTTCAGCCTTCGCCGTCGGCTTGACTCGAAATGGCAAGCCCAGGCGGTTTTGCTTGATGGCGCGTCGAATAGCCACGAAACTGTTATTGTCGGGTCGCATGACCGGATCCCACAGCTGTTTTTGATGCCAGGGCACGCAGCACTGGCTCATGCAGCCGAGCTTGATTTTGCCCGAGCCCATGTCTGGACCCGGCGAAGAATGTGCCGCCATATGCTCTAGCGGCACATTCCAGCTCGCGTCCGCCACGCCTTTGCCATTGAATTTAAGGCGAAAGAACACCGCCGCAATCACGTCCAAATGCGGATTGACGCGCACCAATACGGCCCTGGTATCTTGCTCGGCGAATTCAGGCACCGCGACCACGTGGTCCAGCACCGCTTCGAATTCGGCCAGTAGCATTTCCTTGCCTATCGTATCGCCTTCGAAGAATAAAACGGCATCGGTCGCCTCATCTAACATCACTGAGCCCAAAGAGAAAGTCTCGCCAACTATAGAGTATATGGAAGTCGTCATAACCTGCTTAACATGGCAGACGGGATTACGTTAACACGCAAACCCGGCAACTCTGATCAAGTATAAGACAGCACTGTGAAGGCGGTGCGGGCCTAGGTGCTAAAGCGCTGCAAAGCGCCACTTAAAGTGTGATACAGGTGGCAAATTTGGGCATTAAATGACCAGATCGGGATGTGTGGTCGAACTCATGCCAACTGTATGTACGCCCACATGCTTGCGCAAATATGTTCATCGACATCATGTATACTTGGGCAAACAGCCGCTACAGTGTGGTCTTGTGATTTTTGTAGATTAGGAGAACGGGAATGTTCAGTCATATAATGGTTGGCGCTAATGATGTTCAGGAATCGAAGGTTTTTTACGATGCCGTTTTGGGTGCGATGGGCTACGATGCCGGCGTAATCGACGAAAAAGGCCGTTGCTTTTACTTCACCAAAAGCGGCATATTTGCGATCAGCAAACCCATTGATGGCAAGCCAGCTGGCCACGGCAACGGCAGCACCGTCGGTTTCGCCGCGCAGGATTCTGCAACAGCGGATGCCTGGCACGCGGCGGGCCTCGCCAATGGCGGCACGGCCTGCGAAGATCCTCCCGGCGTGCGTGAGGGCAGCATTGGCAAGCTCTATCTGGCTTATTTGCGCGACCCCTCCGGCAACAAGATTTGCGCTCTCCATCGGATGAGTTAATAGCGGAAATAGCAGCAGAAACCGTATCAACAAACATTATGTTTGGCGGAACCCGCAGAACTTCCGCTGTCAGCTATTTGCCGCCCTTCGTGGCTAGCAACGTGCTCGCCAGGGTCAACGATGAAAGTGAAAGTTGAAAGCCCCCGCTCGCCTGGCCATTGCTTGAAGACGTTAAATGACCGCGTGAGAACGGATGCTCTCAGCGGTGTTCATCCGCGCATCCGTTCAAGAACTACTAGATCAAGCGACCGCCGATTGTAGAGCAATTTCGATTGAAAAATACGTTAACGGCCGAACCGACATTGAGAAAAAAAACGGAACTTTTGGCAAGCTGAATCTAGGACAACTCGCTGCAAACGCTGCTGATGTAGTGGATGGAGATACCAGTCGCTACAGACACGCAAAGACCGTGCTTCGAAATTTTCGACACCAATACCAAGAAGTTTACGGCCAGAATGCTAGCGTGGTTTCCGTGTCGGACGCAATAAAATGTGAGCGACTCTCCGAGATCGCAAAGAAGATACCAAGTGCGGTATAAAAACGCATGGGAAGGGTGGAAAATATCAGCAATTCCCGCTCGGATGACCAAGCCAGCATTCATCAGGGTTTCAGGTCATC
>CAZJDL010000031.1:0-32918 GCA_964544755.1 uncultured Pseudomonadales bacterium
GGTTGAATAATTAAATGAGAATAATTATCATTTGCGCCATTGTAGGTCGTATTGTTGTTTTTTGGGGATGAAAATCGAAAGCGGACATCGTAGTGCTTGGTGAAAGCAGCAAGCCAGAAAAGTTCAGGGATAATTACTAATGACATCACTTGGTCGCGCTTCCGGAGTGCGTCGGAATCCGTTTGCCCAGAGAATGGCGCAAGCGGATGGCATTGGCCTGTGGGTTATCGATGGCGAAGGCCGGGAGCTTGCTTCAGAGCTGCGCGAGGGTGCGAAATATATTCTGCAGTTGGTGCGAAAAAGTGGTGGGGTTCTGTTTCGAGGTTATAGCGATTTTGGCGAGGCGGCGTTAAGCTCAGCGGCTCTGTCGTTATCGTCGAAACTGTGTCGCTACGAGTTTGGCTCAACGCCGAGAACAGCGCTGACAAAGCATGTTTATACCTCTACTGAATATCCTGCGCACCAGGAAATTCCCTTACATAACGAACAATCCTATACGTCGCAATGGCCGAATTTAATTTGGTTCCACGCGCTGCTTGTTGCGCGGCTAGGCGGCGAAACACCCATAGCCGACTCGCGCCGAATCCACCAGCGGCTCGACTCCGCAATAGTAGAGAAATTTGCGGCTAAGAAGCTGCGATATGTTCGAAATTACGGGAATGGTCTGGATGTAGACTGGATGCAAGTATTTAACACCGATGACCGAACCACAGTTGAAGCTTTTTGCCGGCAACGGAATTTGAATTGGCAGTGGCTTGATGAAGATGTGCTAAGAACCTGGGAAGTATGCCAGTCGGAAGCGTGTCACCCCCATACCGGAGAGAATGTCTGGTTTAACCAGGCGCATCTATTTCACGTTTCTAATTTGGATCAGGCGACGCGGGATACTTTGCTGTCGATTGTTGATGAAGAAGACTTGCCGCGCAATGTTTATTACGGTGACGGCAGCGCTATCGAGGAAAGTGTGTTGCAAGAAATTCGTGAAGTGTTAGCGGAAGAAAAGCGGCTGTTCTCTTGGCAAAAAGGCGACTTTTTAATGTTGGACAATATGTTAACGGCGCATGGTCGAGAGCCGTTTGAAGGGGAGCGGAAAGTTATTGTCGCTATGGCATGACAATACAGCTTATTTTTTAAATCTCATTGAGTTAGTCGGATGTGAATTTGGTTTACGGTATGGTTGCGGAGATTGTTAAATAATGGATTTACGCTCGAATTGCGGCAGGCAGCGCGGTGATGAATAGCGTGTCTGATATGGCGTACAGGAACGTTGTTGATGCGGTCGATTGCAATGTCTTGCCGCAGCGCGTCGATTATCTGGTGGGCCGGCGGCCCGATGCTGTCGCATTCACCTATTTATCGGAAAATGGAGAAGACGAACAACATACTTTTTTGTCCCTGCAGCTGCGCGCACAGGCGATCGCAGTCGAGTTGTTGGCTAAATATGAGCGTAATACTCGGGTGCTATTGCTATTTCCACCCAGTATGGAATTCATAGAGAGTTTTTTGGCATGCCTTTATGCGCAAATGATCGCGGTTCCCGTTTTTTCCCCACAAAATCGTACCAGTGATTGGGAGAAGCTTGAAAGTATTGCAGGTGATTGCCAGGCGGGCCTCATTCTATCGCAGCAGAATTTTAGAGGGAAAATAGATGCACAAGTAGATAGCCTTAATTATTTGAGTCGTCTGCCAATCTTGTGTGTCGATATGATCGATGAAACCCGGGCTGTTGCTTATCAGTGGCCATTGTTTCAAGCAGACGATTTGGCTTTTCTGCAGTATACCTCTGGCTCGACCGGTAATCCTAAAGGGGTGATGATCTCGCACCGCAATATGTTACATAACCTGGGCATTATAGAGGCTCGTCTTGGTCTCACATCCGACATGGTAGGTGTGACTTGGTTGCCTCCCTATCATGACATGGGTTTGATTGGGGGTACCTTGGCACCGCTTTTTGTAGGTTTTCATACCGTTCATATGTCTCCGCTAGCCTTTCTGCGCCGTCCTGTGCGTTGGTTGGAGGCTCTTTCCAGTTACAAGGCTGCCGTCTCGGCGGCGCCAAATTTTGCTTATGATCTCTGCGTTCAACGCTGCAAAGCTGATGACCTGCGGACACTGGATTTATCCCATTGGGACGTTGTTTGTAATGGGGCTGAGCCCATAAACCATCGAGTATTAGCTTCATTTGCGGAGTTTTTCCGTCCCTGCGGGTTTCGTGCGGAGACATTTCTTTGTTGTTACGGGATGGCAGAGGCAACACTGTTTGTGAGCGGCCAGAAAAAAGGAACTCGACCCAGGCAGCTAAATGTTGATCGGCAGGCTCTTCTGGATAATCGCGTAAACGTCCTGGCCAGCCTGGACAAAAAAGGTAAATTTGCGCAGCAAATTGTGAGTTGCGGAACGGTTGCTGATGGTTTGTCGGCGACAATTGTTGATCCGCAGACCAGGCGTATTGTCGCCGACGAGACCATCGGTGAAATATGGATTGCTGGCGAGAGCGTGGCGCCGGGCTATTGGGGTAAGGATGCTCTTAACAGTACCGTATTCAATGTCGAAATGGCGGAGGAGCATGAAGACAACGGCTGGCTTCTGCGTACTGGCGACCTGGGCTTTATTGAACGAAACGAATTGTTTATTACTGGCCGCCTAAAGGATCTCATCGTTATAAACGGGCGGAATCTCTATCCGCAGGATATCGAAGCCGTGGTCGTTACTACGGCTGATTGTCTTATGCCCAATAGCGCTGCCTGTTTTTCCGTCACGGAATCAGGTAAAGAGAAAATTACCGTCGTCGTCGAGGTAAAACGCACGCATAGAAAGCAGATCGATGCCGAAAAAGTGTGTCGGCAGGTGGCGAGCGAGGTTGTACGTTGTTTCGATGTGCCTCTTGCACATTGCGTGCTTATTCAGCCCTCAACGTCGCTAAAGACCTCAAGTGGAAAAATACGTCGGCGAGATACCCGTGATCTTTTTCTGAAAGGTGGCCTGCAAGTGTTAAAGAGTTGGTCCAATGTACTCGCGCCAATCGACGAGCCTGTCTTTCTCAGGCTAAGTAGAGCGCAATTGATAGCGCAGCCGAAAAGCTTGCGTAAAAGATTGCTTTTACAAGCGATGCGGGACGCATTGGCAGTCAGACTAGGCTGCAAAGCAGATGACATAGACACAGAGTTGCCGATTTTCGACCTGGGGTTGGACTCCATTATGGTGGTAGAGCTGAGTGAAGTGCTGTCCAGTGCGCTGGAGGTACCACTCGGTGAGGCCGAGCTGTTTGAAAATGCGCAACTAACGCAGTTGGCTGACTATATCCTGCGCCAGCTTTTTTCCTCTGATACCTCGGGCGGGAATGCAAAGCAGTACGAGGTGGCAGCGACGAAGGGTCTTGTCTCCGATATTGATTCCATGACCGACGCTGAAGCGCTAGAACAATTGAAAATGGAACTGTAAACGCAGCACTAAAAATCGCTGAATCAAATAATTACAGGTTAAATTCATGGCCAATAGCATGTCGCAAGTGGGTAGTACGGTTAAGCAGGCGTTGCTGGAAATCAAACAGTTGCGGGCTGAAAACGCGAAATTGAAAAGCAATGCTGTAGCGCAGCAGCGCGACGACGTTGCTGTGATAGGTATGGCTTGCCGCTTCCCTGGTGCCGATACTCCCGAGCAGTATTGGAAAAACCAGTTAGCTGGTCGTGATTGTGTGAGTATAACGCCAGCCTCTCGCTGGGATTGGGAGCACTATTATGATGAGGATCCGGATAGGCCGGGTAAGCTCTACTTTAATCGAGGCGGCTATATCGATTCGATTGATGGGTTCGACGCAGAATTTTTTGGGATCGCTCCAAAAGAAGCGCAATATCTCGACCCGCAGCAACGTTTATTGCTTGAGGTGACCTGGCAGGCGCTGGAAAATGCCAATGTCGTGCCAGCCAGTTTGCGTGGCACTAATGTGGGAGTGTTTGTTGGCATATCTGCCATGGACTATCTGGTCCTTTGTGCACAGCAAACGCCTCTGGCGAAACTGTCACCCTACGGTGGCACGGGCTTGGCTCTAAGTGCGGCGGCCGGGCGCATTTCATATTTTCTCGGCACTCACGGCCCCGCCGTATCCATAGACACGGCCTGTTCCTCGTCGTTGGTGGCACTGCACAATGCAGTGTGCAGCCTGCGTCGAGGGGAAAGCAGCCACGCGCTGGTGGCGGGTGTCAACGTTTTGCTGGCAATAGAACCTTGCATGAACTTTGCCCGTGCTCGCATGTTGGCGCCTGATGGCAAATGCAAAACGTTCTCTGATGCTGCCGATGGTTACGTGCGTGGCGAGGGTTGCGGTGCGTTGCTATTGAAACCATTAACTGCGGCAGAGCGGGATGGGGATAACATCCTTGCGGTCATCCGTGGCTCTGCGGTCAATCAGGACGGTGCTGGCGCAGGCCTGACTGTGCCATGCGGGCAAGCGCAAACCAAAGTTATTGAAGCCGCGCTCTATGATGCGGGCTTGGCGGCCGATGATGTTGGGTATATCGAAGCGCATGGCACGGGTACAGCCTTGGGAGACCCGATCGAGCTCAAGGCTTTGGCGGCTGTTTTTGGTCAAAATGGTCGATCGCTTCCGATGCCGGTAGGATCGGTGAAGACCCAGATCGGACACCTGGAAGCTGCTGCGGGTATGGCCGGTGTGATACGCGTAATAATGGCGTTGCGTAATCAAACGCTACCCTCACATCTGTACGCTGAAAATCCGACTAAAAAGATTGAATGGTCGCGGTTGAACTTGCGAGTAATGGGGCAATCAGAACCCTGGCAGGCTAGCGTTCCCAGGGTTGCCGGTGTCAGTGGTTTTGGCTTTAGTGGCACAAATGCACACGCACTGTTGCAAGAATATGCGCCACAATCATCTCCGCTTACACAACCATCTCCGCTTAATGGAAGAGTGTCACGGCGGCAAAATCATCAATTGAAGGAAGCGGCAGTGCCTGCGTTGATGCCGCTGTCGGCCAAAAGCCCGGCCGCGCTGGTTGCAATGGGCGCTCAGTTAAAAGCGTTGCTGGAGGAGGATGAAACCATCTCGGCGGCGGAGTTGGGAGCTGCGCTTGGGGTGCGGCAAAGTGATTTCCCCTGTCGCATTTGGTGGGCTGCAATTCAGCGCGAGAATCTCATCGACGAGTTGTCCGCATTGTCGACGATGGCGCCGAGCGATATGGAGGCGCAGGGTTTTAATTTCAGCACGGTTAAAACCAGCCGGGATCGTTTGGTCGCCTTTATGTTTACCGGCCAGGGTAGCCAGTGGGCGGGCATGGGTAAGGAGCTCTACCAGAAAAACGTTGTTTTTAAAGCTTGCTTCGACCGCTGTGCAGAAATTTTTGCTGCGCGCTCAGAGCAGTCATTGGTGGAGCTGGTGTTCAACTCTGAAGCAGGCGAGCAGCTAGGTAAAACTGCGATCACGCAGCCAGCGCTGTATGCGTTCGAGAGTGCGATGGCGGCATGTTTGCGGGCTGCCGGTATCAAGCCGGCAATAGTCCTGGGGCACAGTGTTGGTGAATATGTAGCGGCGGCGCAGGCCGGTGTTTTTAGCCTTGAAGACGGGATGCGACTGGTTTGCGCCCGTGGTGCGCTCATGCAGGCACTGCCTGCCGGTGGTGGCATGCTGGTGGCGTTTACGACGCATGCCGCCCTGGCGGATGTTATGCAGCAGCTATCACTGGAAATAGATATTGCCGCCATCAATGCGCCTGCGCAGGTGACCTTGTCAGGAGCTCTTGTGCACCTCCAGCGGTTAGAGGGGGCGCTGGCTGAGCGTGGCATCCAATGCCAATCACTGAATGTTTCGCACGCGTTCCACTCGCGGCTTATGTTGCCCGTTTTGGATTCCTTTCGCGAAGTGTGCGCAACAGTCGCTTTCAATAAGCCGCACTGCGGCTTTATCAGCAATACGACGGGCGAGTTGATGATGGAAGAGGTCGCCAGCGCGGAATATTGGGCTCGGCATATGTTGGCTCCAGTAAAGTTTCAGGCTGGCATCGAGACACTATGCAAGAGTTATTGCGATTTGGTTGTTGAGGTTGGGCCTCATGCTGTGCTCAGCGCCAATGTCAAGTTGACCATTGCGGCACTGAACAATCCGGACATCGAATTGCCGGTTATTGCAAGCGCTCGTCGCAAACGCGATGGAATAGACGTTTTCCTGCACTGTTTGGGCGAGTGTTACGGTTGCGGACTGCCGATCGACTGGGATAACTTGAATCGGCAGTGGTTGTCTGGCGAGTCACAGCCCCGCTATTCCCGCTCATTGCGTTTGCCAAATTATCCGTTTCAACGGCAAACATTTTGGTTTGCCGAATCGCAACCTCGAGAGCGTTGGGATGAATTACAATCACATGGCAATGCATCAGGCTCGATGATTTCCGGCCCCTTGGGTCAGCCGTTATCATTGGCAGCAGGCAATAGCCTCGATTATTACCAAATCAACGTATCGAATCAACATCCGAGTTTTTTACGGGACCACCAGATCTTTGGTGAAGTGGTATTTCCTGCGGCCGGTTTTCTTGACATGCTCGCGACCGCAGCCTGCTCAGCGCAGAGGGTGGGCGATTTGCTGCTTAGCAACGTTGTTATTCATCGTTCTTGTGTGCTGAACGATGAAGCGGTGGTTTTGCAAACAGTGCGCCATAGTGATCGTGTCGAAATATTCCTTCGCCAGCCCCACGACCTAAAGTGGCAGCTCATCGTGCAAGGAGATTATCGTTTCATTGATGCTGAAATGCTTGCGGAAAATCAGCCACTGTTGGACACCGTTGAAGTGGCGACCGATGACTTCTATGAGCGTTTGGACCGGCGCGGCCTAAATTATGGTGGAATGTTTCGTACGGTCACGCGGTTATTTATGGATAAGACTCATCTGGCCAGCCACTGTCATCTTGAATATCGAGGCGGCACAAGCCGATCCGGGATAGGGAGCATTGATCCGACCATGCTTGACGGTGCACTGCAATCGGCGGCGATTTTGCTTGAAGCTGAGGAAAACGAAGATGCCTTATTTCTCCCTATTGCTTTTGATCAGGTTCTGGTGGCTCGTACCGGGATTGGCGCCGCCTTTCCACGCTCAGCCCAATGCTCTCTAAGATTAGCCGAACAGAAGGGCGAATCCTACAGTGTTGACCTGAAACTAAGTAGCGCTGATGACACGCTAGTGGTGAAAATAACTGGGCTGCGTTTGTTTAAGGCGACTAAAAGCACCCTTTTGCGGGCGATCGGTCAGCGGGCTGTCTCTGACAATCTGCATTACTGCTTGGAGTGGCAGTTGCTGGAGGCACGACAAAGCATTAAGCCGCATGAGCTCATCGAGGGCAACTCGAATACATCCTCCGCATTGTCTGACAATGCCGGTCACTGGCTTTTCCTGGATGGGTCAGCGCCGCGTGCGAACAGTCTGGCGCGGTATTTGACGCAGCACGGCTTTGCTTTGAATATTCTGTCTTTGGCAGATATCGACAGCGATAGTGATGCCGTGGCTATAAGCTCAAGAATCATAAGTCGCCTGCAAGACCTCGATGCAGGTTCATTGCGAGGTGTTCTTGTCAATCCAGTTCTGAGTGGCTGTGCCGGCAGTATTGAAGATATCCATCTCAAGCCAGTCTTTAGTGTGCTGAAAGCCTTGCAGGCAGTATTTTCTGACAGCGAACTGTGCCTGATCTTTCTTCATAATCGTTCCGAAACTGCTGATTCGGACAACGATTTTCTGCCAGAGGTTTTGTGGCGCAGTGCTACTGCTATGTTCAGAGTGGTCGCACAAGAGCAGAGAAATTGGCGGTATGCGACGCTAGAGTATCAGGAGTCAGACGTCTCTTGCTCGATGTTGGCTAATGAATTGCGTGGTGAGCTGGAAGATCACCAGATGCGCTTCTTGCACGGGCATCGTGAGGCGGTGAGATTGACGCCGCTGATAAGCCAGCAAAAGAGTGGCACATCATTGGCTAATTTGAATGGCGCCACCGACTACCGTTTACAACTGCGTGATTATGGCAGTTTTGACCAATTGGGCGTGCTGCCGGTAGAGGAGGTTTCTCCAGGCGCGCACGAGGTGGCAATAAAAGTGAGCGCTGCAGCCGTCAATTTTAAAGACTTGCTGATGGCTTTGGGTGGCCTTACTGAGTATTTGGAGTCCCGGGGTTACGCGCGGGCTGCGGATGTGCCGTTAGGCTTCGAAGCCAGCGGCATCGTCGCCGCAGTTGGAGACCGGGTGGTCGACTTTATGCCTGGCCAACCGGTAGTCGTCAGTAGTATTGGCTGCATGGCCAGCACCGTCACAGTTATGCAGGATTGCGTGGTTCATAAGCCACGCAGCCTCTCTTTTGCCGAAGCCGCTGCGCTACCGACCGTCTTTATGACGGCACTGTATGCGTTGCAGGTACTCGCCGATATTAAAGCCGGCGATAAAATTCTCATTCACGCGGCTGCCGGAGGTGTAGGTCAGGCGGCCGTTCAGCTTGCCCAGGCTAAAGGCGTTGAAATATTTGCCACGGCGTCGCCAGGCAAGTGGCCGTGGTTGCGGGGTCAAGGTATTAAGCGTATCTATAATTCGCGTGACACCAATTTCGCTGCGGCTATTGTGGCAGACACTGATGGTGTTGGTGTTGATATTGTACTGAATAGTCTTAATGGAGATTTTATACCTGCGAGTTTGTCGGCGCTAAGGAAGGGTGGTCATTTTATCGAGATCGGGAAAGTAGGCGTCTGGTCTGATGCCGAGATGCAATCCGAACGTGCCGATGTTTTCTACAAGCAGTTTGACCTGGCGGATACTATAGCGCTTGATCCAGCACTTTACCTGCAGTTGCAGCAAAAGATGTGGCAAAGCTTCGACAAAGGTATTCTTTCGAGTCTCCCTGTTGAAGTCTTTGATGTACAGCATGCGGGCAAGGCAATGCGTCATATGAGCCAGGCGCAGCACATTGGTAAAGTTGTACTCCGTTTTCCGCCGGTGTACGAACAAGCTGTTATTCGGGCCGATAAATCTTACCTCGTTAGCGGCGCTACGGGTGCGATAGGCCAACAACTCGTCGGGTGGCTGGTCGAGGCTGGCGCACAAGAATTACTGTTAATGAGCCGTTCGGAAAGTGCCGACTTGTCGGAACGCGTTGCGCGTCTTCGTGAACAAGGTGTTCATGTGCAATGGATGCGAGGCGATGTTGCAAACCGAGAGTATGTGGAATCCTGTGTGTGTTCGGCCAATATCGCCGCGCCGCTGGGAGGAGTTTTCCACGCAGCGGGCTTGCTTGAGGATGGGGCGTTTAAACAACTCGATTGGCGGAGTTTTAGTGCGGTATTAACGCCCAAAATGCAGGGTAGCTGGCATTTACATAAGGCCACCGAAACCCTTTCCAGTGTTGACCATTTTGTGTTGTTTTCCTCTATGTCTTCTATTGTGGCTACACCTGGGCAGAGTAACTACGTGACTGCCAATGCGGCACTTGATGGTGTAGCTGTGCTGCGCCAGCAACAGGGCCTTCCCTCGCTAAGCATCAATTGGGGGCCTTGGGATGGCGACGGCATGGCTGGCGATATGAAGGCTCACTTTGCTCGTCTTGGGCTGGGCTTCCTGCAACCCTCGCAAGCCTTTGCTTTGCTGGAGAAGGCGATGCGTTGTCCCCCGGCCGGTGGATCGCTAGCCATTATGGACGTCGATTGGCCGACATTCCTCAAGTTTCAGAAAAATCCTCTGTACGCCAATATTGCGCTTCCCGCCGTTGTCGAGAGCGACGCCGACGCGGTACAGCGTGGCGTGCTTAAGGAGGAGCTCAAGCAATTCGCGGTGGTGCAGCGGCGCAAGGTGTTGCTGCAGTATCTGCAAGCACAGCTCGCAAAAACCCTGGGGTTGCGCGCAGGTCAATTGCCTGACCTTGACACAGGTTTTTTTGATCTGGGGTTGGATTCTCTCATGGGCATGGAGCTGACAGGCAGGGTCGCGCAAGCGCTGGATCTTAAATTGCAATTCACCTTGTTAATAGAGTCGGCGAATCTGAAAGAGCTAACAGATTCTCTGTTGCTGGCATTAGCGGCTGAGTTTGAAGAGGATCAGGCAATACAGGCAGAAACAGCGCACGAAAAACACATGAAGGGAAAGGCTGCCATGCTGGAAAAGCTGAACGACGCGGAGGTGGTGGAGCTGCTTAACACCTCCCTGGATAATTTTGATGAGACTGTATCTTGAAAGTATCAACTACCAACTATTTGAGCCAAACTGCCGTTGCCACGGAAAATAATGGGAGCGAGGGTGTAGACGAGTCAAAAACCGACACGCTGAAAAAAGCATTTCTCGCCATTGAGTCTTTGAAGCACATAGTTGCGGATACCAGGCGTCGAGCCAGCGAGCCGGTCGCAGTAGTAGGGGTTGCCTGTCGATTGCCAGGCGGAAGTGACTCGCCGGAAAGCTATTGGCAGATGTTATGCGATGGCGAAAACTCAGCGCAACCGATACCGGAATCGCGGTGGAATATCGACAAATTCTATAACCCCGTGCCGAGTGCGCCAGGCAAGATGTATGTTAGTGAACTCAATTTCATCGACGGCGTAGAAAATTTTGACTGCCAGTTTTTTGGTATTACGCCAAAAGAAGCGTTGTGCATGGACCCGCAGCAGAGAGTGCTGCTTGAGGTTATGTGGCATGCGTTGGAGAACGCAGGTATTCCTGCCGCAACGCTCAAAGGTAGCGATGCATCCGTTTTCATGGGGCAGAGCACCGGCGATTACATGTTGCGGCTGAACCGCTATACCAGTATCGATCAAATGAACGGGTTTGTCGCAACGGGTAATAGCTACAGCGTCCTGGCAGGGCGGATTTCCTATTTACTCGGTCTTAATGGGCCGTGCATGACAATAGACACTGCCTGCTCAACCAGTATGGTGTGCCTTAACCAGGCGCTACAAGCACTGCGCCAGGGAAGTACGGGGCTGGCATTTGTCGGCGCTATTAATTTGATGATCTCTCCGGAGTCCTGCGTTGCGCTTTCCCATGCTCAAGCCCTGGCTCCGGACGGACGATCAAAACCGTTTGATGACTCGGCCGACGGTTACGGTCGCGGCGAAGGCGGTGTCGTACTGGTGCTTAAACGTCTTGGCGATGCTGAACGCGATGGTAATCAGATTCTTGCCCTGGTAGAAGAAACGGCTATCAATCAGGACGGGACAAGTGGCGGGCTAATGATGCCCAACGGTGATTCGCAAGCGCAGCTAATCCGGCAGGTACTCGAAAAGAGTGCCTTAAAGCCGGATGATATCCAGTATATAGAGGCTCATGGTACTGGCACCCAAATTGGTGATCCTATTGAAGTGGCAGCAATTGGCGCGACACTGGGCAGCACGGATCGTCAGTCGCCCTTGTTGATGGGTTCCTGCAAAGCCAATATAGGTCATCTTGAGGCGGCATCCGGCATGGCAGCGCTATTAAAGGTTGTGTTGATGCTGCATCATCGAAAAATCGTAAAACAAGCAGGTTTTTCAACCCCAAGCCGCTATATTGATTGGGCTTCCATGGCGGTAGAGGTGCCCAGTCGAACCTGTGACTGGAATATTCCTGGCGGCGCAGTGCGGCGTGCGGGGGTTAACGGATTCGGCTTCAGCGGTATGAATGGCCATGCGATTTTAAGAGAATACGTTGCCGCGCCAGTTGACTCGAGTAAGCCCGATTGTGTGGCTGTGCGGCGTCCACTATCTATGCTTGCAATCAGCGCAAAAACCAGCAGTGCGCTGCGCCGGCAAGCGGAAGAATATGCCCAGGCGCTTGCCAGGCAAGACTATTTAGCGGTGTGCAGGGCCGCGAGTCAGCAGCGTGATCATTGGCCCCACCGCCTGGTGGTTAGCGCCGATTCAGGCGAGCAAGCGCAGTCGGCATTGGCCTTGTTTGCCACTGGCGAAGATAGCAAACACATTGTTACGGGTTCCTGCGGACGAACTCCCGGTACGGTGTTTATGTTTACCGGTCAAGGTTCACAGTATGCGGGCATGGGTAAGCTTCTTTATGAGTATGAACCCGTATTCAGAAATATGATCGACCGTTGTTGCGTGGCCGTGAAAGATATCTTGGGCTGTGATCTGGCCACGCTGATGTTCGACAGCGATGACGATACTCTGTCAAATACTGCGTATACCCAGCCAGCGCTATATGCCTTGGAAGTAGCGTTGGCGCACCTGTTGCAGTCCTGGGGCGTGCAGCCGCAGGTCGTTGTTGGCCACAGTGTTGGGCAGTATGCCGCTGCCTGCATTGCGGGTATTTTTAGTGTTGAGGACGGCGCACGTCTTATCGCCAAACGTGGGCAGTTGATGTCGCAGCTGCCAAAAAACGGCGGCATGCTGGTGGTGGCTGCAGATCTGGCCACGGTGAAAGATAAAATAAATGCTGAGCCCCTGGTGTCGATAGCCGCTATTAATGGGCCGTGGCAAACGGTTATATCCGGCGATAAAGTGGTGCTTGAAGCTTTGGCTGTACAGTTCGCCAGTGCAAAAGTCAGCAGTCGTTTTTTACTGGTTTCCAATGCGTTTCATTCGCCACTCATCGAGCCGATGCTGGAAGATTTTAGAGAACTTGCTGCGCAGCTTCAGTACTCTCCACCAAAGCTCAAACTGGGGTGTAATTTACGCGGCAATTTCGCCGACCCGGAGGAGATCAGTACTGCGGACTATTGGGTGCGCCACGCGCGTGAGCCAGTTTCGTTTATGCCCTGCATAGATCAGTTGCTGGATGCTGGTTTTGACTGTTTTATCGAAGTTGGGCCGGCGCCAATTCTGTGTGCGATGGGCGAGGTTATTGCCAGGCAGCGTGATACGTCCGCGCAATGGATTCCCGCCTTACAGGCTTCCCGACGGGGCCTAAACGATTCCCGGTCGATGTCTCTCCAGTCGGAGCAGCTAGCGCAGTGGAGCCAAATACTACGCTCATTGGCCGAAGTCTATTGTAGCGGCGTTGATTTGGCATGGCCCGTATTGCTGGGTACGGAGACAGTTGGGGCTGTCCGGCTGCCTAATTACCCGTTTGAGGAAAAACGGTTTTGGCCAGGCGATGACGAGAGTGAATTGCAAGCCAGTAATGGGGCTTTGCCGACTTCTTCGCCGCTGCGGAAGCTGCAAGGCGAGGACTCTGGTGCAGGCGTGGCCGAACTTGTGGCAGACTTGCAGTCTCAGGGTGCTATCAGCACGGAGCAAGGTCCATTTGCGAGCCAGCTACTATTGCAGTTAGCTGCACAGCATAACTTGGCCCGTGAATACGATGATCTCAGCGATTGGTTTTACGAGCTCCGATGGGAGAAGAAGGTCTTGGTGGGCTCCCGTGCCGGCGATTATAGGCCCGCCCATTACTTGTTGATTCAAGCCACCGAAGACCTCCCTTTTTCCAGTCGCCTGCGCGAACTGCTGCTCGGTCGTGGCCATACAGTGAGTGTGTTATTGGTCAATGAACAGATAGCAGAGCGGATAGCGCTTCTTGGTCCAGTCGATCACTGTATCGTGTTGTCTCACTGGCGATTGTCGGCTGACCCCGCAGGAGCGCCTGAACTCGATTTTGCGAATGTGCGGGCACTTTCTGTTGATCTCCTGTTGCAGGCTTTACAGGCTTTTGAGAGATGTGACAGTCAGGCCCGCCTATGGATACCAACCCGGCAGGTTTGGGGGGAGGATTGTCAGGACAACGAGCGCGGCCATCTGCACGGCCCCCTATGGTCGATGGCGCGGAACCTGTATCGGGAAATGCCGCATCGTTTGGGTGCGGCAATTGATTGTGCGTCGGACTCGTCGGAAGTGCAGTTGCTGGACACCATCGATACCATCAACAGGCAAGAGCTGTGGCACGAGTACCAGTGGATGTTGCGTGGTGATGATCACTATGTCGCCCGCTTGGCGGCCGTTAAATCACTGCCTGCTTCGCAGGCACAACGCTGGCAACTGGACGCCACAAGCACCTACCTGATAACAGGGGCTTTTGGGGGTATTGGTTTGTCGTTGGCAGATCTGCTGATTGAGCGTGGCGCGCGGCATTTGCTATTGGTCAGCCGTAGCGGCCCACGGTCTGACGCGTCGCAACAAGCGCTGGCGCGCTGGCGGAGCCAGGGTGTCGAAGCGACTTGCCTCAAGCTTGATATTGCCGATGCGGGTGAAGTACACAAGCTCATTGGCGGGATCGATCAAGCAGCGCCGTTGAAAGGTGTGCTTCACACCGCAGGTGTTACCGCGGACGGAATGCTGAACACGCTGACACCCGAGAATTTTGAAAAAGTGTTCGTGCCTAAAATGAACGGCACCTGGATACTGGATCGAGCGACTCGAGAGTTGTCACTTGATTTCTTCCTTTGTTTTTCATCCAGCTCAGCGTTGGTTGGCGCGCCCGGACTTGCAAACTATGCGGCGGCAAATTTCTATATGGATGTGCTGATGGAGCAGCGGCGCGCCTTCGGTTTGCCGGGCATAAGTATTCAATGGGGATCCTGGGCCCAGGTTGGCATGGCCGCTGACCTGGGGGCGACACACCTCAAGCGACAAGCGTCTCAAGGTTGGCAGTTGATCGCTACCCGAGACGGTCTGCGGGCGCTAGAACGCATTATGCTGGCTGCTGAGTCGGGGCAAGCCATGCCACGAACACCGATAGTCATGCCGGTTGCTGACTGGTCGCGAGTGTTGACGGTACTAGGCGGCGGCAAAGACGCATTTTTTACGGATGTTGCTGGTGAGCTCGGTGATCTCGACGAATTCGATTCCGGTGCCGAAGCTGCAGTGGCAGCGCTGTTGGCATTGCCTGCTAAAGACCAGCTTCCTGCGTTGACTGCCAAGCTAAAGGCAAAGATAGCTATAGGCTTTGGGTTTGCCGACGATGAGCTATCCGTTAACGAGTCTTTGGTCAGTTTGGGTATGGACTCACTGCTGGCAGTGCAGCTCAAAATGGCACTCCAAAGTATGCTCGATGTAGACCTGCCGATGGAAGTGTTGCTGGAGGGGGCGAGCATTGCAGAACTGGCCAATTACATATTGGACACCTTTAAGGCAACCGTTCCGCAAGCTACATCACAGCTTGTAGAACCGCAGAATGAATACGTGGACTTAGCGTTATGAATGAATCTGGCGAGCGTTTTTCTGATGCCAATGAAGTTGGCATGCACGGTCGGGCCAGGCCCATTGAGGCGTTGAAAGAAAGATTAGGCGATTTAATGCAATTGGGGTTGTCGCTTTGGGTTGACGGCGACAAGCTTCGGGTGAGTGGCAATAAAATTCTTTTGGATGACAACACACTCAGCGAGCTTAAAACCTGCAAACCACAACTTTTAGCCTGGTTAAGGCAGGAAGGCTTCGATCGACGCTACTACCCCCTCAGTTTTGGCCAGCAAAGGCTATGGTTTCTCGACCATATTGATCTGAAAAACAGAGTTGCGCTCAATGTGAACTTTGCCTTTGGTTTGCGCGGTGTACTTGACTTTGATATGGCCAGAGAGGCGTTTGCAGCTGTGGTGCGGCGCCAGGGATCACTAAGAACCGCATACGTTATGCGCAATCATCAACCAATGCAAACGCTGATGGAGCAAGTAACTTTAGAGCTTCCGGTGCTGCGGCGTGCGAATGTTTCGGGCAACGGCGTTGAGCCTGATTTTGCGACGCTGCGGGCAGATGTGAACGAGTTCGCCAAGGCGGACGCAGAAAAGCCTTTTGATCTCGAAGTGCCGCCGCTTATTCGAGCCCATGTACTTAATTATGGCGCACACACCAACGCAGTGGTTGTTACCCTCCATCATATTGCCTGTGATGGTTGGTCGCTAGGCTTGATGTTCCGAGATTTTGTAGCGAGCTATCTTCGCTTAACCGATACTCCTGTGATGGAACTTCCCGACCTTGCGCGGAGCTACCCTGACTTTGCCTGTCGCCAGGCGCAACGATTTACCCGGCAGGAGCAGCGCAGGCAACTGGATTTCTGGCGCGTTGAGTTGGCAGGCGTTGATCAATTTCTCGATGTGCCAACCGATCTCCCAAGACCGGCGCATCAAAGCCGCTGCGGTGCACGTGAGCTAATGACCCTTGACGCAACCTTGCTGACAAAACTTAAACAGCTCTCACGCGACCACAATGTCACACTGTTTACGGTTTTGCTCGTTGGCTACAGTATTCTGTTGCACCAGGAAAGCGGGCAACATGACTTCATTGTTGGTACCGATGTCGCCAATCGTACCGACGAAGCGATTGCTGAGTTAATGGGCTTCTTTGTCAATGTAGTGCCAGTGCGCACCACTTTTACTGGCGATCCTCGTTTTAGCGATGTGCTGGCAGACGTTAAGCAACGCCTGTTAAGACAATTGCCGTACCAGGAGTTCCCGCTTGATAAATTGGTTGATGGGCTAAATGTGAAACGTAATCCTGCCCATAGCCCTTTGGTTCAGGTGCTTTTTGTGCTCCAGAACACGTTCAAAAATAACCTGGACGTAGGCGGTATAGAGCCGTTCGATATTCCCATCGAGGCCGCTACTACCCGCTTCGATCTTGCCCTGTTTGCCAGTGAGAGTGAACAGGGCTTGCTGTGCGAATGGAACTACTGTACAGAGCTGTTTAGTCCTCGGCGGCTTAAAGTGATGTCGGAAAAACTTGAGCATATTTTGAAATATGCGGTAGATCAGCCGAATGCCAGGCTTAGTTCATTTAGTCAACGTGTGGATTCGCAGGCGGCCGAGGCAGCCAGTCCCGGCAGCGGTAAGGCCAAGGCGGGTAGAAGGAGTATTAAGAACAAGCTGCGCCGGTTGAAAAAAGACAAAAGTGCGCAGAGTCCACATCATCTAATCCTGGTTAAGAAAAGACTGTTTGATCAGCCGGGTGATTTACACCGGGCGCCAGGCTTCCCCATGGTCTACGAACCTGCAAATCCTGATGTAGATATCTGTAGTTGGGCGCAGTCAAAGCGCCACGAGATTGAAGCGGACCTGCGACAATATGGAGCGCTCCTGTTCAGGGGGTTTGGCGTAGATCGGGTCGAACATTTTGAACAATTGGCGCGGGCTATTCATCCGAACCTGTTTGGCGAATACGGAGATCTTCCCAAAGCCGACCAAGGAGAAAAAGTCTATCGCTCCACACCGTATCCCAGTGATCGGGCCATTCTTTACCATAATGAAAGTTCGCATATGCAACGCTGGCCGCGGATGCAATGGTTTTACTGTTTGCAGCCCTCTACAGAGGGCGGCGCAACGCCTATTGTAGATACGCGCAAGATCTATCAGCTCTTGCCTGATGAACTGCGTGACAAGTTTGAAACCCACGGGCTTATGTACACGCGTAACTTCACCAGGCAGTTGGATGTTAGCTGGCAAGACTACTTCAAGGTTGATGAGAAAGACGATGTTGAGCAGATTTGCCGCGAGCGGGGTATTGAGTGGGCTTGGCTGGCAGAAGGCGGGTTAAGAACTCGTGATCGCGCGCCAGCGGTACGTCTGCATCCGGAAACTGGCGAGAAGTCATTTTTCAATCAAATCCAGCTTCATCATATCAGTTGTCTTGAAGACAGTGTCCGCCAGTCTTTGGTCTCTATGCTGGGCGAAGAAGCGATGCCGCGCAATGTTTATTTCGGCGACGGCAGTCCAATACCGGATGCTTGGGTCACAAGCATCATCGCTCTCTATGAGCAACACGCCGTTCGCTTTCAGTGGCAGCGTGGTGATGTGGTGATGGTGGATAATATGAGTATGGCTCATGCTCGCGATCCCTTTGTAGGAGAGCGCGAGATCCGCGTTGTCATGGGGAATATGATGAGCGACGAGCAATACGATGAGGTTGTGAAGCAGTTCGGTGCGGCTGTCGGTTGTTCCACTGTTGGTACGGAAGTCGTCTAGTCGTGACTGAATACAAGTTGTCCCTGCAACAAAAGCGCCTGAGTGACTTGCGCTCGCGAGGGCTGTTACCACGCGCTGCGCGGATTGTATTTGACATCGCACCTGAATTTTCCGAGTCGCAGGTAAAAGCGGCCTTGCTGTGCTGTACGCGTACGTTTGAAGCCTTGAGTACACGGTATCGCTGTGTTCCCGGGTTGCGTTACGACGTGGCAGAAACCGTAGATTCCAATGTGGCTGATTTGCTGGAATGGCATCAGTGGCCGGCTGATGATGAACGCGCAAGCAGGCTGACGAACGCGCAGGTGCGCAAGACCGGAGTAGCGTCGTTCCAGCTCTCACCGCTCGATGTGCCAGCGCCCGATGTGCCACCAACATCACCGTTAAAAATTTACTGGCAGGATGCGAGCACGACGTCAAGCGGTCGACATCGATTTGCCCTGTTTGTAGATGCCCGTAGCATTGATTGTCGGGCGGCAATGCTACTCCGCGATCAGCTGGCTGCCAGGTTAACGGCGCAGCGTACGCCGCAAGAATGGCTAGACTATAGCGACTTTTGCGCCTGGCAGCAGAGTCTATTTGACGCTGACGCTGATGATGCCCAGGAAGATCTTAACGCTGCCTGCAGCTATTGGCGGAGTCAGCGTTTTCAGCATCTTGATCCGTTGCAATTTCCCACCAGTCGGTTCCATGTTCCGTTAATCGAGGAGCGGGCGCCGGGGCCGTTAGAGGCAGTAAACACAAAGCAGTTGAGTCTATCGCGAGACCTTGTCGAAGGTGTTAGGTTGCTAGCCCAACGAGACGCCTCCGCGGATGTTGCGGACTACTTGCAAGCCGTTTGGGCGGTGTTGGTTTCCCGGCGTAGTGGTGCACAGCGCTTGTGTATGCCCAGCTATTGCATTGAGCGTCCGCTTGAAGAGCTTGACGAGTGTTTTGGTCTACTCGATAGCTATCTCCCCATCAATCTGACGATGGACGACAGTTATAGTTGGACTGAGCTGGCACAACGCTGCCATCAACTTCGTAAGAAAAACCTTGAGTTTTCAGAATTCTATCGTTGGGAAGCCTCGCTGGATCTGGTGGGCGCGGGCGATGCCGTCAACCAGGGTATGAGAAATGGTGTAAACGAAGGGCGGGCCGACGTGTCCAGTTTGCCTGCCGTGCCAAGCCTGCAGCAGGCGGCGGCGTTTAAATGTGTTGACTGGCGCAGTGCGTTTGCGGGTAAAAGTGGCGAGACTGAAGTTGGCATTGAAGCTGTCGAACACCGCTGTGACTGGCATGCTCTGGAGCTCGATATTAGCAGCCAGCGCGAAGGGGGGTTGCTGGTGAGCTTACGCGGGTCCCAAAAACTGGTTTGTGCGCAGGATATTGACCAGCTGCTTAGCCAGTGGCAGTTGTTGTTGCAGCGGTGGTTGGCGAACCCTGAGCAACCGGTTACCGAAGTCAGTGCGGTTTTAGCCGCTGACGCAACTGCACTAACGCTCAGCGGTAACGATCGACAATGGAGCGCCAGCTCTCTGCTGTCATCTATTGCGACGCAGGCGCGCTTGCACGCGAATGACGTTGCCGTGCGCTATGAAGACGATTGTCTGACGTATGCCCAACTGTTTTGGCAGATTAGCGTTGTTGGCAGCCATTTGCAGCAATGTTCAACGCCCGGCGCGCGTATCGCTGTGGCAATGACGCGTTGTGTTGAGCTATTACCGGTACTGTTGGGTGTGATGTATTCCGGTCGGGTGTTTGTTGCCGTCGACCCCGCCTGGCCGGCGAATCGTATTAGCCAAATTCTTGCCGACAGCGCCTGCGAACAACTGATAACGCAAGTGGCCGGTCGGCAAATGGTGGAACAATCTGGTGTCGATGCCATTGTTGTCGAAGAGTTGCTGCCGTCCGCTGCTGGCGGTTGCGACACAACGGGAGACTTTGATCAGTCACCTCTGGAGATGAATCCGGATGCCGAAGCGCTGGCCTACATTATGTATACCTCCGGCACCAGCGGGCAGCCAAAAGGCGTTATGGTCAGCCATGGGCAGTTGTGTAACTACGTTAACGCGCTTGCCGATGATTTGGCGCTGCAGGAGGGCGGTCACTTTGGCTGGATTTCGACGTTCGCAGCAGATCTGGGCTATACAATGGTGTTTCCTGCCTTGCTCCGGGCCGGCTGTGTGCACCTGCTTGATATTCACAGGGCGATGGATGTTCAGGCCCTGAATGCTTACTGTGAAGCACACCCTCTGGATTATCTCAAAATAGTGCCGTCTCATTGTCAGGCGTTGTTGCAGGCCGCGGAATGCGCCAACTCTCCGGCCGGGTTCTTGCCAAAAGATGCGTTGCTATTGGGTGGCGAGGCTTGTAGCTATCAATTGCTCAAGATGTTGCTCCGCAGTGATTGTCATGCCAGTGATGGCTTGAAAAAACCGAGCCGTATTATCAATCACTACGGGCCCACTGAAACTACGATCGGTGTGATGTGGTCTGAGCTAAGCGCCGCGCAGCCTTATGGGCTATCACGGCTGCTGGCTAACAATCGTATTTATATCCTGAACCAGGACAATAAACCGGTACTTGCCGGTTGCGAGGGGTTGCTGGCAATTGCAGGCGCCAATGTTAGCAGTGGCTACTGGGGCGATGCCGTGCTGACGGAGCGCAAGTTCATTGAGCTTGATCTGTGGCAGCAGCCATGCGAAAAAAGGGAGCGTTGTTATCTCACGGGTGATAGAGCAGTACGTAGTGCCGATGGGCGTGTACATATACTCGGTCGCGCCGACAATCAACTGAAGATTCGTGGCTACCGTGTAGAGCTGGAGGAGATCGAACAACACCTTTTGCGGCTTGATGCGGTGCGCGCCTGTGTGGCGCTTGTGCATCCGGTAAAGGCGGAACAGTTAGTCGCTTATGTTAGCCCTGGCGATCCGGACGAGTTAAATACCCTGACGGTTAAGGCGGAGCTGGCCGCCCACCTGCCCGAGTACATGATTCCAGGCCAAATCGTAAAGCTTGGACAATTGCCATTGACAGCAAATGGCAAAGTAGACCGCACGGCGCTGCCGGATCCAGGTGAGATGCGAGAAACCCGTTACGTGGCGCCGAGAGATGATGCTGAAGCAGTCATGGTTTCGATTTGGAAGCAAGTGTTGCAGTTGGAAAAAGTTGGTATCGAAGACAACTTTTATGACATTGGCGGTCATTCCCTGCTGGGTATCAGGCTGCTGTCACAGGTGCAATCCCAGTTTCGTACTGAAGTGCAACCGGGTGCCGTGGTTAGCGCGCCCACGCCGGCGACGTTAACGGCACATTTGAGAACGTTGGAGACACGACCGGGATTGATCGACAAAATTGCCAGTGCGCGCATAAGAGTGGCGAATATGAGCGAAGAAGAGAAACAGGTGGTGTCTGCCAGAGCGCAAGCAAACCAACAAGTAGCGGGTGCCCGCGTCGAACAATTGTCAGGAAAACCGTCCGTCAGTGGATGAGAATGACCAAAGAACAGGATCGTTATAGATGTTAGGTGATGAAGCATTATTAGATCAGCTTTTGGCGGAAGAGGGGCTGGAGCTAGACGCCACGGTTGCACGCATTGCGCACGTGCCCACCCCACGGCGTCAAAAGCGTTACGGTCCGCTATCTTTTGCGCAACAGAGGCTTTATTTTCTTGACGATATTCTAGAAGACAAAAGTGCTTACCATATAGTCTATTGCGCACACTTTTCGTCTGCGCTGGAAGTTGACAAACTGAAGCGCGCTTTCCGTTCTTTGAGCCAGCGCCATGCTAGTTTGAGAACACGTTTCTCCCTTGTTCCTGGGCATCACAATAATGAGGAAGAACCCGGGCAAGCCCTGCAATCCGCCCATACGCACGCTGCTATTGGCCATGGGTTAGCACAAGAAGTACTGCCGCAGGTTGAACTCAATTGGCAGGAAGAGTTCCTGCCGGTCGCCAATATCGATGCTTTTCGGGCTTTGGGCTTTAATGCTTTGGCGCCAGGTGCAGCGGTTGCAAAGTTAAATGCCTATTCCCGTCAAACGCTTTCACTGGACACAGCGCCATTGAGTCGGCAATGCCTTTACACTCTGGAGGATGGCAGTTACGTATTGCAGTGGGTATTACATCACATCATTTCCGATGGTTTGTCGCGCGACATTTTAGTGGCGGATTTGGTGCAGCTCTACCTGCAGAATTCGGGGCAGAGCAATGCGGAAGCGGTCATCGATTTTGTTGACTACGCTCGCTGGCAGCGTGGCGACCAGCAGACCGACAAATTTGCGGCGCAACTCGCTTTCTGGCGCAAACAATTATCGCCGCTTGCCGACCCGCTGGAGTTGCCGGCCGACAGGCCTCGCCAACCGCAGGTAGCAGTCCGTGGTGGCGTGGTGGAGGTCGCTGTCGGTAAAGAGCAAGTAAAAGCCCTGCGCGACCTGGCCAGGTGCCTGAAGACGACGCCATTTGTGGTGCTGCTCGCCTCATTTCAATCGCTACTCTCTCGTGTCAGCAATCAAAAGAGGTTCTTCGTAGGTGCGCCGGTAGCCAACCGTGAAAACCCCGATGTACAAAATTTGGTAGGCCCGCTGCTCAATACTCTGGTGCTAACGGCAGACTTCAGCCGGCCCATTAGCTTTGAACGCCTGGTGACCGAGTTACATGAACAACTGGGGCAGGCGCTGGAAAACCAGGCGGTTCCTTTTGAACTGGTGGTTGACGAATTGCTGGAAGATCGTGATGGCGCCACGGCGCCACTAGTGCAAACGCTGTTTTCCTTGCAAACGGCCGGCGCTAGTCAAGCCATATTCGGCGATGTTATCGTCGAGCAGTTTGTGCTATCGACGCATACGTCCAAGCTGGATTTCTCTTTGCATCTGTTCGATTTTTCGGAAGGTGAAACGGATTTTGGTATTCGCGGTGTCTTCGAATATGCCGTAGAGCTTTTCGATGTTGCTTCAATACAGCGCCTTGCTGGAACATGGCAAAAGCTATTGTCTGCCGTGCTGGCAACACCCGAGAAACCGGTGCAGAAACTTGGTTTGCTGTCAGCAGAAGATATTCGCGACCAGGCAAACTGGATGGGCAGGCGTTTGGAATACGCGGCTCAAAATTTACTCCAGATTTTTGATCGCAGCTTGCTAGCCACACCTAATGCCGTTGCGGTTGCAGATGGTCAAACGCAGCTTAGCTACGCTGATCTGGATCGCAAAAGCACATGTTTGGCGCAGGAAATCCGTCGCCGCTTACCCATTGATGCTGCTGCGCAGGACACGCTGGTAGCAATTCTTCTGCCAAGAACCAGTGATCTGCTAGTCGCTATTTTATCTGTATTCAAAGCCGGCTGTGGTTACGTGCCTCTTGACCCAGGCTATCCAGCCAAACGCAATCAGCATATTTGGGAGGATAGCAAGGCTCAATTGATGCTATCCGAATCGTCAGTCCTTGATAGAGCGGCATTCATTGTTGCAACACCCTTGTTGCTCGATGAGTTTGATTTTTCTTCAGTGGCCATTGATCGCAAGGTGTCGGCCCCATTGTTGTTACCTGCAACCCTTGCGTACGTGATTTATACGAGCGGTTCGACCGGGCACCCGAAAGGCGTCATGGTGGAGCAGGGCAATGCCGTAGCATTGATCGAATGGGCCAAAACCCTCTATTCATCGCAACAATGCAGTGGTGTTCTGTTTTCCACCTCGGTCTGTTTTGACCTGTCAATTTTTGAGATTTTTTTACCGCTGAGCTGTGGTGGTTGTGTATTGATCGCGGAAAACGCGCTAGCGGTTCCTGAGCTGGAACAACGGATCAGCGCAGCAGGAACGTTGCCGGCCATTTCGCTCATTAACACAGTGCCGTCGGCGATTCGCGTTTTGTGCCGCGAGCAGTTGATACCACCGACGGTTACCACGATTAACCTGGCGGGTGAGTTATTGCCGCAAGCGCTGGTTGACGAGCTTTATGCCATGCCAAATGTCGAGCACGTCTATGATTTATATGGCCCCTCTGAAGATACTACTTACTCCACCTATGCCCGGCGCCTGCCTGGTGGCATTCAGAACATCGGTCGGCCGATTGCAAATACTCAGGCCTATGTATTGGATAGCTACCTGAATCGACAGCCGGTAGGAGCCATTGGCGAACTGTATTTAGGCGGTCTAGGGCTTGCCAGGGGCTATCTGCATCAGCCGCGCTTAACCGCAGAAAAGTTTATTGCCAACCCGTTTAAGGAAGATCTTCTCGATCCCAGGCCGCCACGCAGTAATCGGCTTTATCGCACCGGTGACCTGGTAAAACAACGGGAAACCGGTGACCTGGTTTATTTGGGGCGAGTTGATGATCAGGTCAAATTGCGCGGTCATCGCATAGAATTGGGAGAGGTCGATCGCGCGTTACTGGACCTGCCGCAGGTCGGTGATGCAATCGCGGTAATTCAAACTAGCGAGCAAGGAGTGCAACAGCTGACAGCCTATGTGGTAAAAGAGTCCGCCAGCGGTTCTGCACCTGAACAAACGTGGACGGCTACCTTACAAACGCAGCTTGCTAAAGTCTTGCCCGATTATATGGTGCCCACGGTCTGGCTTTCGCTGGCGGAATTGCCATTGCTGCCAAATGGTAAAGTCGACAGAGAATCACTGCCCCCGCCCAGGGTGTTGGCCTGTGACAATGCTGTTGCACCTTCCACCGCGCTTGAGAAATCTCTAGCGGAAATATGGCAGCAATTGTTGGCGTTAGACCCGGGTGTTGTTGAGTTCAATATTGATGCTACGTTTTTCAGTCTTGGCGGCGACTCTATTATGAGTTTGCAGCTCGCAGGCCGCGTGCAGCAATTAGGCTATCCCATGCAGGCAAGGGATTTGTTTCGCTATCACACCGTCAGACTGCTGGCGGCCTATCTGGAGACGCTAGACGATGCGGCGGACGTAGTCGACCGTTTCGCCTTGCGTCCCGCCCTGGTCAAAGCTGACCAGGCGCGCCTGAGCGGAAAGTGTTCTCCCTTGCCAATGCATCAATGGTTTGTTAAGCAGAATTTTTCAGAGCAACACTTTTGGCACCAAACCCTGGTTTTTGAACTAAAAGAGTCGCTTGATGCAGAGCTATTGCGGGCAGCCCTGGAAGCTGTCTACCAGCATCACGATGGCTTGCGCCTGACCTTGGACGCTGATGCTTGCCTGCAGTTTGGGGTTCAGAATGTCGTGCTCGATTCTGTTTATTGTGCTGATCGAAATGACGCAGCATCAGAGCTCAACCGGTGGCAAAGTGGCTGGAGTTTGAAGCGTGGACCCTTGCTCAAAGCGGCCCTGGTAGTTGTGCAGAACCGGCCGGTACTATTCGCTCTCGCCGCACACCACTTGTTAATTGACGGCGTGTCGTGGCGCATTTTTCTTGAAGATTTGCATACCGCTTATGGTCAGAGTTTACAAGGAGTCGAGGTAAGTCTTGGGCCGAAATCGGTGTCAATTCGCCAGTGGCAGCAAGGCCTTGCACAGGCGGCAACGATGTTGCCAGCGCAGCCTTTGCCTTGCCCTCCGCCGTTAGTCTTGCCTTTCGACAGGGCCGAGGAACTTGGTTGCCCAGCGGTTGTTCGAGAAGCAACTCGCGTGGAACACCTTGAAACCATGGGTCGAGACTTCACCAGGGTTTTGTTGTCAGTAAACCATGCGGCGTTTAACACCGAGATCCAGGATTTGCTGTGCACAGCGCTGTATAGCTGTTTGAGTAATTGGTTACAGCAACAGGCAATTGCATTTACTCTCGAAGGCCACGGGCGGGAGAGTCTTGGTGAGCTGACCGGCCAGGAATATGATCTGTCGCGCACGATTGCCTGGTGTACTTCGCTTTACCCGCTGGTGTTGGATATTCCCGGGCATAGTACCAGCCTGGAGCGCCTGAAGCTGGTTAAGGAAAGCCGTCGTGCGTTGTTGCTCAATGGTGTTGAATACGGAATAAGACGCTTTTTCGGGCTGGCAGAGCATTCTGATCAAGCTTTGGTTGCAAGCGATTTGGCCTTGCCGCCCGTGGTGTTTAATTATTTCGGCCAGGTGGACAATAGCATCGCGAGCAGCCCATGGTTTTCTGCCGCCGATTTGCCGGGTCTGAAGGTACACGGCGATGCTAACGAGCTACCGTTTGCAATAACCGTCAATAGTGCTATTCGGGAAGGAGCATTGCAACTCTCCTGGGGATACAGTTACCAGCATTTTGCAGCGGAAACGATTGCAAGGCTGGCGCGGGAATTTACAACCGAGCTGCAACTCGTGGTGGATGAGCTCACAGATGCGGAGCCCGCGTTTACACCCGCCGATGTGCCAGGTACTGCGTTGGTTCAGAGTCAGCTCGACGCAGCAGTGTTTTCAAAAGCGAAGTTCTGTGCAGTTTACCCGCTCACCGGACTGCAGGAAGGCCTGGTGTTTCAAAGTCGCCTGGATCGTGCCAAAGGGGACTATATCCAGCAATTCCATTGCCGCTTACAGGGCAATCTTGATCACGACGATTTCTTGGCGAGTTGGCAGGCGTTGATTGATCGTTATTCGGTGCTGCGCACTTCCTTCGCGCTTGGCAGCGATGGCAAGGTTGTGCAGCGCGTTCATCGTTCTGTGCCACTGACACTCCCCATCGAAACCCTGGCAACATTGGATGAGGCTGCCAAGGCGGATGTGTTCAAGCAAGAGCAGCACAGTCTGGAGGTGATCGCGGGTCGCCCACCAATGTCCTGGCGGCTACTGCGTTGTCAACAAAGCGGCGACTACTGTTTTATTTGGACTTTCCATCATGCATTGCTGGATGGTTGGTCCTTGCCGGTATTGTTAGCTGAGTTCGCAGACAATTACCGCGCCGTTACCCAAGGGTTACCCTTGCCGCAGCGCGCTCAGCCACTCCAGTACAGTGACTTTGTGCGAGAAAATTTGCGTGTCGCCACGCATGCCAAGGCGAAGGCGTTCTGGGCGCAGTTTCTCGCGGGTTATGAGGAGCCGGTAAGTTTGCTGCCCTTACTTGGACCCAGCGCTACAGGCCTGGATAAAAGCGCGGATAAGCCGGTTTATAAAAATCATTTTTGTCGTTGGTCGGCCGGAGATTCTGATCGCGCCCGCGCGCTGTGTCGAGACAGTGGAGTGACGTTGAATACCCTGACACAAGGCATGTGGGCCTTGGTGCAACATATGCTTTGCAGCGCAGAAGATCTGCTTTATGGCGTGACAAGTTCAGGGCGCACCCTGACACTACCCGGCATTGATACGGCAGTTGGCCTGTACATCAATTCCTTGCCGATGCGGACACACTTTGACGCTGCCGCTCCCGTTATTGACTGGCTGGAGGGTGTTCAGCAACGGCAATCGGAGTCATTGGTGTTTGAACAGACGACTCTGCTGGACATTCATGCCAGTAGCTCTCTCGGTCCAGGGACAGTTTTGTTTGATTCCTTGTTCATCTTTGAAAACTACCCTATTGATGACACGCTTTTTACAGAGACTAATACGGATAACGAGTTGGGTTTGTCGTTTTCGAATGCCAAAGTGCTGGAGCAGGCGCACTATCCCTTGACGCTGTATGTTCATGATGGCGGCGAGTTAACCGTGCGTTTCAGTTTTAATCCGGCCGTCGTCAGTGAAGGCAAGGTGGCCAGTATTGCTCAGATGCTACATTTTCTGTTGTTACAGGTCGTCGACAACCCGCGCATGTTTTTGTCTGACTTGCGGCTTAGTGTTCCGACATGGCCTGCAACGTGGCGACAGTGGAATGATACCGCTGCCGCATATACGAGCGCAGCAATTAACCAGCAGTTTTTGGTGGCCGCAGGCAATTATTCTGCGACACCGGCACTGGTCTGTGGTGAGGCATCACTGAATTACGAACAGCTAGCCAATAAGACGCTAAAACTTGCAACATATCTCCAGTCTCAGGGTATCAAAGAAGGGGATGTCGTCGGCTGCTGCTTGCCACGAGGCGAAAACCTTATCGTTAGCTTGCTATCCATATGGCACATCGGCGCATGTTACCTGCCGTTAGACCCTGGCTATCCGGAAGATCGTCTGGCTTTTATGATAAAAGACAGCCAGGCAGTTTGCGTATTGACAGAAAGCACGGTGAGCAATTCGGCGATAGTCGCGCCATCGGCGCGCGTTGGCCCGGTGGAAGAACACGGCCAGTACCGGACTATTAGTCTTGATCTTTGCAATGAGGCGGTAGACAGAACGGAAGCGGATAGCGAGAAACCGCTGAGTGGTAACGTTTCGCAAGCTGCCAGTTTAGCCTATCTCATTTATACCTCCGGTAGCACCGGGGTGCCTAAGGGTGTGATGGTGTCGCACCTTGCGATCGCCAATTTTCTGCATGCGATGAACCAACAATTGCAGCTAAATTCAGGTGATCGCTGGTTGGCAATCACCTCTATATCTTTTGATATTGCGGTGCTGGAAATATTCTTGCCCCTCGTCACTGGCGCCACGGTTGTGCTTGCCGATGAACGGCAGGCAAACGATGGGCGCCAACTTCTGGCGCTGCTGGAAGAGCAGCAGATCAAGTATATGCAGGCAACCCCGGCAACCTGGCGCCTAATGATGGCGGCAGCTTGGTCGGTACTCGACGAGAAAGACAGAGATGTTGCAGATGGAATAGACGCGGCTGAACACATAAGGCACTGCTATCGCTTGCCGGTAGCGTTGTGTGGCGGTGAGGTGATGCCGGTCGATTTAGCCAGTGCTCTTTTGCCGCGTTGTCAGCAATTATGGAATGTGTATGGGCCTACCGAGACGACCGTTTGGTCGACTGTGCATAAGGTGCATGAAAAAGATTTAGCCGGCCCGATCAGTATCGGCAAGCCAATTTCCAATACGCAAGCACAGGTGGTTAATGCGTTTGGCCAGTCGTTGCCAGTTGGTTTCCCTGGCGAGCTATGGCTCAGTGGCGATGGCGTAAGCCTGGGATATTGGCTGCGTGAAGAGTTAACTGCTGAACGTTTTGTCGAGCGCCGCTTTGCCGACGGTGCCGAATCAGTTGCCCGCTACTATCGCACTGGCGACCTGGTTCGTTGGACGGGGGACGGTGAGCTCGACTGCCTGGGACGGCTAGACGACCAGGTCAAAATTCGTGGTCACAGGGTAGAGCTTGGCGAGATTGAAACTTGCCTTTTGCGCCATACCCACGTCGCACAAATTATTGTGCGTGCGGTGCCGGATCATACGGCACGCCTGGGTATAGCAGCCTACTACAAGCGGGTTCAAACGGCAGGCAACATCGACCGGCCAGTTGACGCTGAGGATATTAATGCAATCCATGGCGTTGCAGGCGCCGCCATCAACCCAATGGAGCTTAAGCAGTTCTGCCAACAATACTTGCCGGATTATATGGTTCCGCAATGGTTTGTTGCGATTGAGGAATGGCCGTTAACTCCCAGCGGGAAAATCAATAAACACGCACTGCCAGCACCCATGACAGGTCTTGCAGACCGTCGAACCAGTAAGCCATTGGCAAGCGTCACCGAGGAGCAACTGGCGGCGCTCTGGCGTGAAGTCTTAAAGCTGGAAGTCGGCCAGCCCTTGTATGCCGATGATGACTTCTTCCAACTGGGCGGTCATTCCTTACAACTGGCCCAACTTGCCTATAGGATCGAAGCGCGGTGGCCCATTTTTATGCCGTTGGAGAAGTTGGCGATGACGACGGAAATTGCCGTGCTGGCAGAAGCTATTGATGTGTTGCTGCTGGTCGCTGCGGTCAGTGCCGATGTTAATCAGGCGCCAACAACTGCATCTAATGCCATTTCATCGGCAGAGCTAAACAAGGCTGTCGAGCAGGGTGAAGCCGTGCATTTTGAACTATGACTACTCATGCTATTGCGTTACTGCGTACGCTAAAAGAAAAGCAGGTACAACTCAGTTTTAACGGTGAAAAGCTGGATATCCATGCGCCCAAAGGTGCAATAGATGCTGAATTGTTAATGCAGCTAAAAAACCACAAAGCTGACATTATTGATCTCCTGCACGGTTCGCAGTCAGCCAAGTCAGCGCTGCAGCACAGCATTCCGAGGCTGGACATTTCACGGCCACAGCCTTTGTCCTTTGCGCAGCAAAGGCTGTGGTACCTCGGCCAGGTTTTCCAGGCTGACAATGAGCAAGATGCCGGTGACAGCCGTTATCACTTGAGTTGGCTGATTACAGTTGATGCGCTATTGGACGTGCAAAAAGTACAGCGCACGCTATCTCTGCTGGCTCGTCGTCATGCCGGCTTGCGCACTGTGTTTGTGATGGAAGACGGCAAAGGATACCAGCGCGTGCGTGACGATATGGAAATTCCATTGATCCCCATGGAGTGGGGCGTGGGTAACGAAACACTGGAGAGGGTTGTAGCGCAGAATGCCCGGCAACCCTTCGATCTGGAGAGCGGCCCTCTATTTCGTGCGCATTTTAAAATAGATAACAGCAAAGCAAAAAGTTATTTGCAGATTAGCCTTCACCATCTGATTGCCGACGGCTGGTCGTTTCCCATTCTGCTCAAGGAATTTTCCTTGCTGTACGCGAATGACAACGCAGAGCTGGAAGATGTTCCCATAACATACAGTGAATACGCGAGTTGGCAGAGGGCCGATTTGCACCAACACAGCGCGGCGTTAACGTCTTTTTGGCGCGCTGAGTTGTCGGGAGTGGGTTACCTGCAGTTACCCGCCGATTTTCCTCGAGTCGCGGTGTCTTCCCGATCGGGCACGAGAATGCCTCTCAACTATCCGCAACAATTATCTGATCAACTCAGGGCCTGTGCTCGGCAAGAAAAAGCGTCGTTGTTTGCTGTGCTTTTGGCGGCGCTGAACGTCCTGTTATATCGATATAGTGGCGAGCGTGACTTCTGTGTGCTGTCACCGAGCGCCAATCGTGATCACCGTGATGTTCGGCAGGTGGTTGGTTTTTTTGTTAACACCCTGGCATTGCGCGCGGAAATAACGCCGTCCATGTCCCTGCAGGACGTGCTTACACAGACTAAAGCCCGTGTAAGTCATGCCCAGCAACATCAACGCCTGCCTTATGAGCAGGTGGTGGATCTTATCGATCCTGGCCGTCAAAACATAGCGGGTTTAAGCCCGGTGATGCTGGTGATGGAGCATGCAGGGGAGGCGCCAGATCTATTTAATATGCCGGGACTGGTGTGTGAAGGCGTTGCTGCTGGAAGCGCCAAATTTGAGTTGACATTGACGCTGCGCGACCATCCTGATGGTCTGCGAGGGTTTATCGAATATGAGAGTGATTTGTTCGCGCCCGCAACTATCGAACGTTTGGCTGCGCACTTCACTCGCATCCTGTATGCCTTCACGGAATCCTGCCAGCAAAAAGTAGCGCAGCTACCCTTATTGACGGAGCAAGACCAGCACATCCAATTGCGAGAGTGGCAGTCGGCAACGAGAAAGTACGATACTGCCGCGCATGCGGTGCTGCTCATCAGAGAGCAATGTCGGTTATTCGCTGACGAGGAGGCGGTAAGCTATTTCGAAGGCGGCGACCGCCGCGGTCTGGACTATAAGAGTCTTGACCAGCTATCCAACAGAATAGCGCAACAATTGCTGGCCGGCGGAGTTCAAGCAGGTGATCTGGTGGCTGTTTCGATGTCACGCGGTGTGCCGTTGATTATCAGCCTGTTGGCAATTTTCAAGGCGGGTTGCGCCTACTTGCCGCTGGATCCCAATCATACGGTACAGCGAAATCAGCGTATTGTGCAACATAGTGGCGCGGTCTTTTGTATTTTCGACGAAGCGGTTGCTGACTTGTTCGATGAATGTGACGGCGAACAGAAGCGGGCGAACGAGAACACCGTTATTTCGTCAAGCACGTTCGACGCCTTGCTGGCGCGGCCCGAGCCAGCACAGGTATTGACAGTTCAGTACGCTGTAGATGATCTGGCCTATGTCATCTACACATCGGGTTCAACCGGTCAGCCGAAAGGCGTTGAAATAACCCACCGTCAATTGAGTTCACTGCTGATGAGCACCCAGCAGGACTTTCAATTTTCAGCCGGGCAGCGCTGGAGCTTTTTTCATTCTGTGGCCTTCGATTTTTCGGTGTGGGAAATTTGGGGCGCTTTATGCCACGGTGGCTGTGTCGCCGTTGTTCCCTATGAAACCAGTCGGGATCCGGAGCAGTTTCGGCAGTGGCTTAAAACGGAGCGAATTAATGTACTAAGTCAGACGCCGGCCGCCTTTTACCAGCTGTTGGAGGTGGAGCGCTGGCAGCCAGAACGACTACAGGACCTGGCGTGGATCGTCTTCGGTGGTGAGGCGCTGGAAGGGAGCAAACTGTTACCCTGGTTTGACCTCTATGCGGTTGGAGCCCCTCAGCTAGTCAATATGTATGGCATTACCGAGATTACAGTGCATGCCTCTCGGCATGTCGTTACTGCCGATGACGTTGCCAAACTTCGTAGCGGTGCTTATTGGTTGCCCATTGGTCGGGGTATTGCCAACACGCTGTTATTGCTGGTCGACGAGTCGGATAACCTGGTGCCGCAGGGTGCTATTGGCGAGATCCTGGTGGCCGGCCCCGGTGTTGCAAGGGGATATCGTGGCCAGGCCGACTTGACTGCAGAACGCTTTTCAACGCTGCAAGCTGTCATTCAAGAGAGTGGTTTGAAGATCGTTGCCGCGGCAGATGCGTCCCTGCCAGGAACCAATGTTTATCGAAGTGGTGATTTGGGGCGCTTTAATGCTCAGGGCCAGCTCGAATATATTGGCCGTCGTGATCAGCAGGTGAAGATTCGTGGTTTCCGTGTTGAGCTTGGTGAAATTGAAGCCGCGCTTGCCAGTTGTGGTGCGGTGCAAGATTGTTGCGTATTGGTATTTGAAGGTCAGGAGCAGCGCGAGCGTCTGGTAGCTTACTGGGTGCCTGCAGAAATGCCTGAACCAGGCGTGGATTTTTCGCATAGCAAAGTGCTCGCCGCTGAAGAAGGTAGTCTACGTAGCCGCTTGAGTGAGCTGCTGCCAGCTCACATGGTGCCCGCATTTTTTGTCGCACTGCCCTCTTTACCATTGACGATTAACGGCAAGCTTGATCGCCGTGCGTTGCCGGCAGCCGAAAGCCAAACGCGGGCAGCAGCTAGCTGTGCAACTGAGCACATGGATGGTGCTTCAATCA
>CAZJDL010000032.1:0-32435 GCA_964544755.1 uncultured Pseudomonadales bacterium
GAGGGATTCAGCGGCCCTTGGAGTGCTGACGAACCTCTATCTGGGGATTTGGGCGTTGATTCAATAGGCAACCAACGGGCTTGTGCGCTATGATTGCTGATCCCGCAATAGCATCTGGAACCACTACCAATGTTGAGCGTTAGCGAGATCATGTCAAGCGGTGTTTGGAGTTGTCCGGCCAACGCGACACTGGATCAGGCCATAGAGATGATGGCGAGCAGAGGTTGCAGTTCGATTCCTGTGGTTGATGGTAACAATAAACCCATCGGCATCATAACCGATCGTGATATCACGATGTATGTCAATCTGAAACACCAGTCACCGTGGGATATTCAATTGGCTCAGTTCACGAAGGGAAGACGCCTCTACTGCTGCCACGAACAGGATGATATTCAAGATGTGCTAAAAATACTGCGTGATCGGCACATACACCGCCTGCCGGTGCTCGATGACAGAGGCAAACTGGCCGGCATTGTGACGATGAACGACGTTATCCAGCATGCCGAAGAAGCAGACAGCGCTGATTTATCCTATAAGGACGTGTTAGAAACACTGAAAGCGGTATCGAAACATTACCGCAACACCTAAGCGTCACTTTCCTTAGACTGTCGCCACTCAAACCCGCACACTCTGCGCAACTTGCACATCAATCACCCATAACAACAGGTGAGTAGTGGCTGCCCTTAATGCTTTCTTGAGTTCCGCGGTAGGCGCAATTAACGCGGTTCTGTGGGACTCTCTGCTGATCTACTTGTTGGTGGCTGCCGGCCTCTGGTTTACATTCCGCCTGGGCTTTCTGCAGTTTCGCCTGTTCACACATATGTTTGCGGTAATGAAAGGTTCGACCCGGTCCAATGCGGCGGGCATTTCTCCTTTTCAAGCTTTGGCAACCAGCCTGGCGGCGCGCGTTGGCACTGGCAACCTGGCGGGTGTAGCGGTCGCTATCACGCTCGGAGGGCCGGGCGCGGTGTTCTGGATGTGGGTGATTGCGCTGCTGGGTATGGCGACTGGATTCGCCGAAAGCACGTTGGCGCAACTGTATAAAGTGAAAGACGTTAATGGTGAATACCGCGGGGGTCCCGCCTACTACATTCAAATGGGGCTCAACAAGCGCTGGCTGGCCGTGACGTTTTCCCTGTGCTTGCTATTTGGTTACGGTTTTGTGTTCAGCGCGGTGCAAGCCAACACCATCGGTGATGCATTGCACAATGCTTATCATATACAACCGCTGTACAGCGGTGTGGTGATGACGGTTGTCGCTGGCATCATTGTGGTTGGCGGGCTGCGCGCGATTGCCCGTTTTGCCGAACTGGCGGTGCCGACTATGGGGGTCGCCTATGTCGCCATGACTCTGTTTATTGTGGTAACAAACATTGCTGAAGTGCCCGCCGTACTGGCGCTGATTTTTAAATCCGCATTCGGTATTGACCAGGCCGCCGGAGGTTTTCTGGGAGCGGCCATTAACGGCATCAAGCGCGGGCTGTACTCCAACGAAGCGGGCAGTGGCAGCGCACCCCACGCCGCCGCCGCCGCGGTGCCTCACCCCAATCATCCTGTTTCGCAGGGCCTGGTGCAAATGCTCGGCGTGTTTGTCGATACCATTCTGATTTGCAGTTGTACCGCCATCGTCATCCTGCTTGCGGGCGCGGGTTCGAGTGAGGGACTGGCGGGTATTCGCATCACCCAAAACGCCATGGTGAACCACGTCGGTGGCTGGGGCATGGACTTCATTGCAATCGCGATTGTATTTTTCTCCTTCACGTCGGTGGTTGCCAACTTTGCCTATGCGGAAAGTAACCTCCATGTGTTTAAGCTAGACCACAAGGCAGGGCACGCCGGGCTTATTGTAGGTTACCTCACGATGGTGTTGTGGGGCACCATGGCGCCAGTTCCTACCGTCTGGAATATGGCCGATATGGCCCTGGGCCTGATGACTGTTGTCAACATAACGGCCATCGTTATGCTGACTCCTACGGTGGTCATGCTGCTTAACGACTATCAACAACAGCGCAAGGCAGGCCAGTCGCCCGAGTTTAAACTCAATGCTCAGCATCGTTGTCAGGGCGACACAGAGCCGGGTGTGTGGGGCAAGGAAAACTAGCGTTTGCCAGCGCATATCCACTGCAGTGACTTAGCGGAACATACCCACAAACGGTTTGATGGAAAAAAATAAAACCAGACTGGCGACTGCGAGATAGGTACCGAACCTGAGTGGATTCTCCTTTATTGCATCAACCCACGTTCTGTGCTCCCCTTTGGCTTTCAGTTGCGCATATTCGCCCTTTATTCTTGTCTCCTGTTCAGCCTGGTAGGCATTAACAAGGCGCTTCGCCGTGGCGATCTGTCGTTCTTCCGTTAGCCATATTGCCGGCATCGACATGCCCCAGTTGCCCGCGGGTGTTTCATAAAAATCAATTTCATTGGCCGCAAGCAGCTCGCGGATGGCGTCGGCTTCTTCGTCCGGCACGCCTCTGAGAATCATTAATTGAAACGTCATCGCTTAACTCTATATATTGTTCAATCATCAAGCAATGATGATCCTAGGATAATTCGAAAATGTAAAAATAAGGAGAGTTGCTCAACCGCGGGTTGGCTCTATGGTAGTGTGGGCTAAGATTGCGCGTGCTGTATGTTTTACGCGCAAGCAACATGGGAATGAGCTGACTGAGGACTGGCTATGGCATATCGGCTACTGCGTTGGACAATGTACCTGCTATTGGCTCTGCTGTTGTTGCTTCTGGCAGCGCTATTGAGTTTACGCTTCTTCCCCGAGCGCTTCGTGCCACTGGTGCAATCGCTGGTGAAAGACAGCACTGGTTATGAACTGGGCATTGCCAACCTGTCGCTACAGTACGCACCCCTCGAATTGAAGTTGAAAGGCGTTACCGTGATAGACCCGGCGTTGAGTGAGAAGCCAATGGTGGAGTTGGTGGATGGAAAAATCATGGTAGACCTCTGGCGTGCCATACGCGGCAAGCCGCCGTACTGGTCCCTGCACGCTGGTGACGGGTCGTTGTTATTGCTACCGTCGGAAGAGGCCGAAGCAGCGGCGGCGGAACCCGGCGCCGCAGTCGATATACTTGCTTTTCTCAGCTTCTTCGGTGTGACGGCATCTGACATTAAATTACTGGAAGTAATAGATGGTGAGACCGTGAGCACGCGGATAGATGCGGATTTTGTGCGGTTGGATGACGAGCGTATCGATGCGAGCTTCTCTGTTAAATCGCCAACCCAGGAGATAGCGTTCAAGGGTGTGCTGGAGTACGCGCGCCAGGGTGAGCGAACGCAACTCAAGCTTAGCGCCGACCAACTGGATCTGTCGTCGCTCATTGCTGAATCAACCGACGATGCTGTGGACGAAGACCCGGAAGTGAGCCCAAAAGCGATTGAAGCTAAAAAGAAGGCGAAGAGGACGACGGAATCTGCAACGAAAGCGCCAGTGGTGGAAGCGCCAATGTCGTGGGCATGGCTGACGCAGCTGGGTGCGCTGGATCTGGAATTGGCTCTCGGCGAAGTGTTGCTGGGTGCGGACAAGATTTCTGATCTGGATGTCGGCGTCAGTTTCGATCCACAGGAACTGCGGCTAAAGCGTTTGAATGGCACGCTTGCTACCACGGTTGAGTCGCACGCGATAAACCAAAAACTGGCGATCAATGGCTATCTTAAACCGCTGGGCATGCTCACCAGCGGGCCGGACGCGACAGCCGAACTTGACATCGACAGTGACGAAGTGGAGTTGACCGTAGAAGGTTCGATAAACCTGAATGGTACGGCGGGAAACGAAGTGAATATCAACCTACAAGTCAAGGATTTGCAAAATTTCGCGCCGCTAATACCGGTCAGCATCGAAGAGATATCGCCGATCAAATTGCAGGCAGCGGTGACTACCACCGAAAATTCGTATGCCTTTGACGACTTACAATTGCGCTATGGAAAGTCGGATCTCAGTGGAGATATTAAGGTAAGCGCGACAACTGAAGTGCTGAAGGTAGAGGGCACGCTGCAATCCAAATTCTTGCATATACCAAAACCTGTCGATGAGAAAGCGCTAGCGGACGCGGAAACCAGTACCGATGCCGCGGCAGAGGATAAGGAAGCCGGCGATACTGCGGCAGAGCCAAAAGGAGAAAAACCCGAGTTCCTGATCTCAAAAGAACCGTTGGACTGGAGCTGGCTAGCTATTGCGGATGTCGACGTCAACATGAAAGCGAAGACCTTGAAAATCTTCGACGCCGAATTTTCAGCGTTCGAGGCGCAGGTCAAGGCAGAGCAAGGAGCCCTGGCGATCAAGCCTTTTGCCGCCAAATTTGGTGGCGGCGGTTTTTCCGGAACGCTGGCCTTGAACAAGGTCGACGAGGGCGCGGGCTTGAATCTGGGTTTCAAAATGAACGGCGTGGACCTTGATGCCTTTGGCTTGACCAGCAAGGAACAGCTGGAAGGCGGAGTGACGGACATCGACATCAAACTGCAAGGGCAGGGTGCCTCACCACACGATCTGGCCGCATCGCTGGATGGCAAGCTGTTGCTGACGGTAAAAGAGGCTGTTATCAAGAACGACACGTTTGAATTGGTCGGCTCCGACCTGGTCATGGAGACGCTTAACAAGCTAAATCCGTTCGCCAAGTCAGACCCGACCACCACGCTGGAGTGCGCGCTGGTGAAATTTGACGTGGAGGATGGCGTTTTAAAAAGCCCGAAACAATTAGTGGTGGAAACAACCAAAATGGAAATTATCGGTGACGGTCATATCGACTTGAACGATGAGACCTTGAGCATCGGCATCAGCCCATCCACCAAGGGTGGCGTTGGCGTGAATGTGGGTAGCCTGGTCAAATTTATGAAGTTGGGTGGCACGCTGGCAAATCCCAAGCCCGCTGCCGATGCCGCAGGCTTGCTGAAAAGCGGCGCCGCCATTGGCGCGGCGGCGTCTACTGGAGGGCTGTCGATTGTCGCCGAGGGTTTGGTCAAGCAAGCCGTTAATGCAGGTAACGCCTGTGAGCGCGCCTTGCAACCGCCAGCGCCTGCCGCCGACGGCGCTGGTCAAGATGGGAGCGGCGCCGAAGGAACGTGAGCAGTCAATTAATCGCGCCCAACTGCGGTTTCTAGGTTGATGCGTTCGGGCGGTTTCCACATAGCCGAGGCGTTAGTCGCTAAAACGCCGCCAACCCGGTTTGTGCGCGGCCCAGAATCAGCGCATGGATATCATGCGTACCCTCGTAAGTGTTAACGGTTTCGAGGTTAAGCATATGGCGCATGACGGGATATTCGTCGGATATGCCGTTCCCGCCGTGCATATCTCTGGCTACGCGGGCGATATCGAGCGCCTTGCCGCAGGAATTGCGTTTTAGCAGCGACACCAGTTCCGGCGCCAACTGGTTATTGTCTTTCAGTCTGCCGGCTTGCAGGCAGCCCTGTAAAGCCAGGCCGATTTCGGTTTGCATATCGGCCAGTTTTTTCTGCACCAGCTGGTTTGCCGCCAACGGGCGACCAAACTGCTTGCGCTCGAGCACGTAGTCACGCGCGGCAAGCCAACACGCTTCCGCCGCGCCTAATGCGCCCCAGGCGATGCCATAGCGGGCGTTACTCAAACATCCCATCGGGCCTTTCAGACCTTGTACATTGGGCAGTAGGTTTTCCTTCGGCACAAACACGTCTTGCATCACGATTTCACCGGTGATCGACGCGCGTAGCGACAACTTGCCTTCAATTTTCGGCGCGCTCAGCCCTGGCATGCCTTTGTCGAGAATGAAGCCGCGAATCACGTCGTCGTCGGTTTTGGCCCACACCACGAACACATCGGCGATAGGCGAGTTGGAAATCCACATTTTGGTGCCGCTAAGCCGGTAACCACCGGCAGCCGATTTGGCGCGGGTGATCATGCCGCCGGGGTCGGAGCCGTAGTCGGGTTCGGTCAGACCGAAGCAACCAATCAACTCGCCGGTCGCCAGCTTGGGTAGATATTTATCCTTTTGCGCGTCGTTGCCGTAAGCGTAGATGGGATGCATCACCAAGCTGGACTGCACGCTCAGCATCGACCGGTAGCCGGAATCGACCTTTTCGACTTCACGCGCGATCAGACCGTAGCTCACGTAACCGACACCCGCGCAACCGTAGCCGTTGATGGTTGGGCCCAGCAAGCCCAGTTCACCCATTTCGCGGAATATCATCGGGTCGGTGGACTCGGTGCGAAACGCGTCGCGGACCCGCGGTTGCAATTGTTGCTGCGCATATTGGCGGGCCGTGTCGCGTACCTGACGTTCTTCTTCGCTGAGCTGTTGCTCGAGCAGGAAAGGGTCTTGCCAGTTAAATTTGGCCCAGGTAGTGGCTGCGCTCATAGTGTTTTCTCCGACGGGTAACGAGTAACAGTGCGCGGATAAATAATTTTAAACATAAAATAGTTTATCCGCAACGCTTATTTTATAGCGCTCAACCGATGTTGTATAACTCTACAGCACACTAGCTGTGCACGGCGAATCAGGTACACTAACGATCATTGGCTGATTTTTGTCGAGCGCCCTGATCTTTGGCGCCAAGAGGAAACATGGCATTAGAAACGCAAAGCCTCGACCTGTTAACCGACGCCCTTGCCAAACTGCAACAGTCGTTCGACTCCATGCCCGCGTTTCAAACGGATACCGATCTCGCCGCCATGCAAAACGTGCTGCACGAAGTGGCCAAGAAAATGCAGGATAATTTTCCCTACCCGCATCCGTTGTACGCCGGGCAAATGTTAAAACCACCGCACCCGATCGCGCGACTGGCATATATGCTGGCGCTGTGGATTAATCCGAATAATCACGCGCTGGACGGGGGCAGGGCAAGCTCGGCGATGGAGAAGGAAGCCGTCGCTAATATAGCGTGCATGTTTGGTTGGCAAGAACACCTTGGCCATCTGACCAGCGGTGGCACGATGGCAAACCTCGAAGCGTTGTGGGTTGCCGGGCGTTTGCATCCAGGCAAAAAAATCGTTGCTTCCAGTCAGGCGCATTATACCCATGCGCGCATCAGCGCCGTGCTTGGCCTCGGCTACGAAACTATCGCCGTTGACGCGCAGGCGAGAATGGATATGGCTGCGCTGGAAGCGGTTTTAGCGGCCGGTGATGTCGGCACCGTAGTCGCGACAATGGGAACCACCGGCATCGGATCGGTTGATCCGTTGGCCGCTATACTGCGATTACAGCAAAAATATGGCTTTCGCGTGCATGTCGATGCGGCCTATGGTGGTTATTTCACCCTGGCCGATAACCTGCAGCCACAGACCAGCACCCATTTCGATAGCATGGCGGCGGCCGACTCAATCGTTATCGACCCGCATAAACACGGGCTGCAGCCCTACGGTTGCGGCTGCATTTTGTTCGAGGATCCGGCGGTCGGCAGCATCTACAAGCACGACTCGCCATATACTTATTTCAGCTCCGATGAATTGCATTTAGGAGAAATCAGTCTCGAATGCTCGCGTGCGGGCGCAGCGGCGGTCGCGCTGTGGGCGACGCAACGCTTGCTGCCTATGCAACGTGGTGGTGAGTTCGCCAAAGACCTCGCGAGCAGTCACACAGCCGCGCTACAGCTTTATGATTTGCTGGCCGCTGAGGTCGGTTTTCGTACATTTTTTGCGCCACAGCTCGATATTGTGGTGTGGTGCCTGCGGGCGCGGAAAGCATCGGTCATTTCTCAGCTATCGAAACAGTGTTTCGCGGCGGCCGCCGAACGGGGTTTGCATGTGGCGCTGGTCACCCTGCCGGCAGACCTGCTAAAACCTTATTGTGTGGATATAGAGTTCGATGAATCCGCCGTGACCTGTTTGCGCTCCTGCCTGATGAAAGCAGAACATTTGCACTGGGTAGATAGAATTTGGGCGCTGTTAAAAGAGTCGGCAGACGCAGTTCGTGCATAGTGTATTGCGATTCACACTCTGGCTTGCTTGTGTTGTGCGTGAAAACTTTAGGCGGCTTAAAAGGGGTTCTCTGTCATAACGCCGCGCCTTTAAAGCGCAAGTTGACAGCACGCCACACCGCACCACACAAGTACGGCTTGCATAGCAGGTGGATTAAAGAGCCGCAGCCCAGGCCTTGCTAACGGCGGCATCTCTTGCGTACACATCGTCGTGGAAATATACGTCGCCGTCTGCGTCGACCCGGGTTGTGATATACACCAGGTAGATGGGAGTCGGCGTTAACAGGTTGACCGTGCGCGTTGCGCCGGCGTCAATGCTTTTCTGAATCTCATCGACACGCCATTCGGTTGTTGCCAGCGAGCTTGCGAGCTGCAATGGCTTTTCTATGCGCACACAGCCGGAGCTAAACGTGCGATTGGGCAAATTAAACAGGAATTTGCCTGGCGTATCGTGCAGGTAAATGTCGTACGGGTTGGCAAACACAAACTTGATGCGGCCCAGTGAGTTTGTCGGGCCGGCATCCTGGCGCAGCTTGTACGGGAAATTGTTTTTATCCAGCTTGGGCCAATCGATTTGAGCGGGGTCAATCTCCTTTGCTTGCTTTGTATTGCTGAAAACGCGGATGTGTTTACGCTGGAAAAAATCACTATCTTTTTGTTGCACGGGGAGTAAGTCGGCAACGGCAATGCTGCGTGGCACGGTCCAGGTTGGATTGATAACGACTTTACTCAGCGTCGCTGCGAAACTGGGTGTCGCGCGATAAGGCCGGCCTACAATCGCGCGCATCGCCAGCACTTCATTGCCTTGCTTCATCACGGTAACGACCGCGCCCACCGGGCTTACCCACACAAAGCGCTCGCCAAGCTCCGTCGGTAGCCAGCGCCAGCGTTCCAGCGTAATTTTAATCTGCTGGATGCGCTCGCCCGGGCTGATGTTCAGGGCAATGCGGGTTTTATCATTCAGTACCCCATCGGCGCGCAGCCCGTGCCGGCGCTGGAAATGGCGCAGTGCTGCGTCGAGCGCGGTATCGAAATAATAGGGGTCGGCCTGCATCTCACCTTTAAAATCTTTACTGATGCGCAGCCGGTTGCGCAATACAATAGCCACCTGATGACGCATGCCGGACTTTAAATCAGGCGCTTCGGGCACTTGTGGCCACCCCCCTCGCTCTTCTATTCTCCGGTAACGGCGTAGCACTTCTTTAAGTTGCAGATACTGTTCAGAGGCGGGCCGCAATGCCTTAAAAGTTTTCTTCAGGCGAGAATGATCGGAGAGGGCATCCAGCACGGCTGCGGTATCGAATATCGGCGCGCGGATGTGCCAGTCGCTGTCGGCATGGTAAGGTTTTAACCGCCCGGTGCTTAGCTGTTCGCAATATTTTAGATACGCATCACTGAGCGCCAGCTCCAGATCGGCCCGCGCACGAGTGCCCGTTGCCTGGCTAAGCGAGTTGATTTTCGCGAGCGGGTAATCTGCCGGTTCCAGCCCGTCGAGTTCCACGTTCTGCAAGCTTTGTAACCAGCTATCACCGATGTCAGTGAGGCCGGCCGCGTTTACCCAGAGGGGCCTGAAGCCGCGTTTTTCATAGAAGGCGCGCAGCGCGAGCCGGCTGGCCAAGCGGGTGCTGGAAGGATGACTGAGCCGTTGCTGCAATTGTTCGTGCAGCTCGGCATCCGCTGCAGCGCTGGCGTGGTTGATGAGTAAGCAGAGTAAAACGAATACGGCGTTCAGTCTTATTTTTTTCAACGCAAAACCAAACTGAACGCTATGAGGAGGGAATACTCCGTAGATTGGAACGGAATCTTTAAGCTTACCCTGGTGCCAGCGGAGTGCTTAGGCAGTCTGGTTTGCGGCGCGTGTGCGGCGCCCGAACAAACCTAACGCGCCGAGCGCGCTGAGCAGCAGCCAGGCGGCGGCGGGTAGCGGCACTACTTGAACACTTGCAGGGCTAAAGCTGGGGAAGAACTCGTTGGGGTCGCCGATTATGGCAGGGTCGCCTGCCGCGGCGTCCGCATGGTTGAAGAAGCTGCCCAGAGCGAGGTTGTCTGTAATGCCGATGCTGGTTGAGCCGAGTTCCTCTGTCGCTTGAAACGTGAAACTACCCACTACGCCCGCATCTGGATCTGTATTAAAAATAACATCACTAAAACCGAAAGAAATCGTTGCGCGATCCCCGGAGGTTCCCTGATCCAGCTGCTGAAGCGCCGCCGAAGACGCAACAAAAGTCAGTAAGTTGGGGTCGTAATCAATTTTGACTTCGCCGCAAAAATTTCCGGCATGAGGGCCGGCAGTGTCACTTGCGTCCAAAAAAAAGTCGATCTCGAAAGTCGTGCCGGCATCAACGGTGGATGCTTGCGGGTTTAGCGCAACAGAGGCGGCCACCGCCGACTGGCCCCATATGGCAATAAGCGCAACGCCGAAAAAGGAAAACAATCGCTGGTACATCATAACTTACTCCGCATTGGTCTTTGAAAAGATCGGATCGGGCTTTGTTGTTTGGCTTTCAATCGCTGGCCGAGCCCACAAAAAAACGCCTGAATTTTACTGTATTTGCCTTAGCGTACCAACGTCTTTAATCACGTCACCGCTGTTCAAAATAACACGAATCGCATGCGCGACTGACTGATCGCCGCTCTCGCCCAGCAAGACACCTTGCACGTAACTGTCAGCAGGCACGACATTAGCGCTGAACTGGCCGGGGTTGGAAAGCAAATTCGCACCGTTTACGCTGCCACCGGCGTCGAAACTAAAACCACGTTCGGCATTTTGCCAACTGCCTGTCCAGTTGGGTTGTGTTCCAAAATTGACGATCATTGAGGCGCTGGTGCGAGTATCACTCGCCAGCGTGCCATTAAACGCCACACTGACGTTGCCGGCATTGAGTGTATCAAGCACATTCTGCGTGCTGGCAACGCCCCAGGCAAACACGCCCGCACTGGTATTGCTGTCGTTCGGGTTGGTTGCGCTACCGTGTCGCCAAATTCCTGATGCATTGCTTAGCTCGCCATTCGCTGCGTTGTTCAGATTAGCAACAATGAGAGACGCCGTGTCGCCATCAGCGCCCTGGAAGCGTGAGTTGCTAAAGCTCGGTGACTGTAAACCTTCGAGCGAAGCCACCGTTTCTGTATCGGCTATGGCAGCGTCCGGATTAACCCCGAAATCGCCACCATTGGCCGCAAGTGAAAACGGCACAATACTCGAGGCGGAAGTGTCATCGGGCTGCGCGACCAGGCCGGCTGCCAGGGTGGCAAAACCACAGGCCGCGCCGGCGCCACACTCACCCAGCGGCAGATCTTCAGGTAAAAATTTTGTGGTGAACTCCTGGGCTAACTCGGGCCGCGTGTCAAATTCGTCGATCGCCGCCAGTCGGGTAGGTTTAAAGCCGCTTGCGGCTGGCGCCAGTGCGGCCCACGGGCCCCAGCATTGCACGGAATTAGCGGTGGCCGGGTCGGCGCACGGGTCTGCCGTGGGTTTTTGTGCGTCACCCGCGCCGGGTTTGATAGCGCCGAGCATATCTTTGCAGGCGTCCAGCAGATGCTGTGGCACAGATTCCGGGTCGGCGGCGTAGCGTTCGAGAATCTCCATGCAGTCTTCCTCCGTCAGCGCGATGCTGGCGGCATTTGCAAAGGTTGCCATCAACAGGAGGCTTAGCGGCAAAAACAACGTTGCTAATTTCATAAACCATTAATCTCCAATTTTGTTGTTGTGACAGCCGTTATTGCAGGCGAATGATTGCGATCACGAGTGCACCTGCGGAAGCCGCTCTGTTCGTTGCGATTATAACAGTAAGGCTCTATTGACAAGCAATAGGCAGATAAAATATTCACTATTTCTGAAACGATCATTTTATAGCACCTGGATCAATTTTTGCTTAAGTCGTGTTTGGGGCGTCATGTCGCGCCAGCGTGGCGTTAGAAGCTGCGCGCCAATCCAAGGCTGACCTGATCACGTTTGTAATCAAAAATAGGGATGTTCGATTGATTGTCGGTGCGCGCCCAGTTGCCAAGCAACTGCCACTGGCTCAACAAGCCGTCTTGAAAATCATGCTGAAAACCCAGGCTGTAGCGGAATTCGTCGTCGTCTCTTGCGTCGATGAATCCTGGCTCCTCGCCATCGTAGTCGTAATTGCGCCAGGCGGCGCGCGCGTACAATGAGCCATGGTTCCAGGCTTGCCAGATCAAGCCCAGAAATACATCCGGCGCCGTGTAACTGAAGCGATCACCGTCGGCGTCAAAATTCGCGTAGCCAATACCGGCTTGCACCGTCCATTCCCGTTTCTTGAAGAACCGGTCGAGCTGCACCGAGCCGGCGGTATACAGGCCATCACGCTCGGCATCGACATCGTCGTCGTACTCGCGCTGCGTGACCGCGCCGTCGACGGTCAACTCCCAGTTGTCGCCAAATTGCCATGTCACGTTGGGGTTCAAGGTGTAAAACACCGCGAGCCCGTCTTCGCCGAGCCAAATTTTATCAACCTGCAAACCGATGGCCGCGCGCCAATGGCGGGGCACAACCCAGGCCGGCCCGGTTCTCGCCGTTAGCACTCCAAGGTTAAAGTCGTCTTCGTCAATATAGCGGCGATAATAGGCGTTAAGCTGACTTTGCCACAAAAAGAAGCCACTGTGTTCGCCGACAGAAAAGGTGTTGCCGGGGTTATACGTGTGCGCAATACCGGCGTTTACCACGGCGGCGGTATCGCTGGTTTCCTTGGATTCCTCGGTGAGGCCGAACAGCTGGCCACCGATATCGATCACGTCGCGATCCGGTCCAATATTGACATTGGTGTCGTACATGGCGCCCAGATAAATTGAAGGAGTCCAGCGGTGACGATTGTTAAACTGCTTCTCGTCTTCGTCGATCTGGGCGAGGAACGCCAGCAGCGTGGTGCGCACCTTAGGTGGAGTGTTTGGGTCATCCAACACTTTTTGAGTCGCGCTGCGCGCTTTGTCGTAATCCATCGACAGGTAGTAAGCGCGTGCCAGTTCGACGCGCGCGCGATGCAGGCTGGGGCTGACGTTGAGGATATTTTTGAAGGCTTTGCGCGCCGTTCTTAGCTCGTCGTTTTCAAGCGCCTCCAGGCCAATCGTAAACTGCAGGTCTAGCTCCTCCGGGTCGGTGAGTTCTTCTGCAACACTATAGCCGCTGAGATTAAGCATCAACCATCCTGTGATGATGATACTGCGCCTAAAACTTTTCGCTTGAACCATTGGCATTCCCCGGTTAGTTTATGAGTCACGTTTATAAGGGTAATAAAAGTCCTGTGGATTTTAGAGGTCAGCTTATCTTTACTCAAGCTTGCAGAGGAAATTTCCCGCAATTGCTAGCCATTCTTTTTGCGTCATTTGTGACAGGCTTCACATCCTCAGGCAGTGCTGAATCATTCCCGCCTGATCTTTTTGGTTATAAACAGACCAGTCAGGCCGACATACGTGTTTTTCCGCAGTGGGTGCGTGTGCTGGAAAGACGTTTGTTGCAAGATGTACCGGAGGGCGATTGCAAGGCGGCGCGCTACAATCGCTGCCACCTGAAAAACTGGCGCAGCTTTCTGCAAAACATTCGTAGTTTGCCGCGCGCGCAACAGTTGCAAAAAGTTAATCGCTACGCCAACAACAAACCGTACGTGCTGGATATTGAAAACTACGGCCTTGAAGATTATTGGGCTATTCCTCGCGAGTTGCTCTATAACGGCGGCGACTGCGAAGACTACGCCATCACCAAATTGTTTTCACTGCGGTGGCTTAACTTTCCCGCAGAGCAGTCGCGCCTGGTGGTATTGCAAGATACCAATCTGCGGGTGGCGCATGCCGTTCTTGCGGTTGCGCAACAAGATGATATCTTCATTCTTGACAATCAAATTGACGCGGTTGTGTCGCACCGGCAGATCGTACATTATGCGCCCGTTTATTCGATCAACGAATCCCGTTGGTGGATGCATGTGCCAAATCGCTAGACCGTGAGCCATTCTGTTTCCAGATCAATTATCGCCGGTGTGATTGCGCTGTTGTTGTTACTTGCGGTTGGGGGCTTCATTATCAACCTCTATATCAGCAAAGAGCGCGAGCGGGATTTGCAACAATGGGAGTCGCGGCTGGGTTTGGTGGCCGATACTCGGGTCGACGCGATCGAGCGCTGGATAGACGAACAGTTTTCCAATGTGCAGGAATTAGCCGGCAACGCCGCGCTGCAGCTTTATGTGTGGCAACTGTCGACCCAGACCGGCGCGGCGCATGACGGCAGTGTGGCGCCGCGGCAGACCGAACCGGTACAGCAAACGTATTTGCGCAATTTAATATCGGCGGCCGCTAATCGGCATGGTTTTGTTGGCCAGACCAGCCGCAGAATACCCGCCAACCTGCCACAAATTCAGGCCACTGGCCTGGCCTTGCTGAACGCCAAGCTACACCCCATCGCGAGCACACCCGGCATGCCGGAACTCGGCAAGGCCTATTTGCGCGCGGCGCAAGCGGCGCTCGACACTGGCAAGCCCGCCAGCAGCGAATTACGTCTCGACAGTCAAGAGCGCGCGATGCTCGCATTCGCCGTGCCCATAAAAGCAGTGCTTGGCGTGGCCAACCGCAAGGGCGAGCGCGCGACCGGCGTATTACTCGGCATCCGCAGCGCCGAACAGGAGCTGTTTCCGTTACTCAAACAGGGCGCCTCGTTCGCCGAACAAAACGAAGCCTTGTTGGTGCAACAGCAAGACAATAACGTTCTCTACCTGTCGCCAACCGCCGATGGTGGCAAACCACTGCGGCGTACTCTGCCGCTCGACAGAAAACGCCTGGCCAGCGCCAGCGCGCTGTTGAAGCCGGGTTACTTCGGTATCGAGAATAATTACCAGGGCCAGGCGGTGTTATCGGTGAGCCGCAGCGTACCGCATTTGCCCTGGGTGCTGGTGCAACAGGTGAGTGCGCCGCAGGCGCTGCGCGAGTCGGATCAACGCCAGCGTTTTCTGTTGACCACGCTCAGTCTGTTGCTGCTTTCAGTGGGAGTGTTTTCCATCGCCGCGTGGCGCCATGGCAGCAGTGTACGGGCGCAACATCAGGCGCAGGAGTTAAGCGACAAAGCAATGAAACTGCAAGAGCAGACCGAGTTGTTACACGCGATTACCGACAATATTGATACCCACACCTTGCTGCTTAGTCACCAGGACAAGGTTCTGTTCGCCAATCAACACGTTGCCGACGCGGCCGGGGTCGGTAGTTCTGAGCTTATCGGCAAGAGCCTGACCGCCGTACTTGGGCCGGCGGCGGTTGCGGAACTGGGTGCCGACATTGCGCATACCAAAACCAGCCGCGAAGCTTCTACCCGCGTGTTGGAACTGCAGCATGGCGAGTATAAAGGTGCATACCACGCCTCGGTTCTTGGCATCGACCGGGTTGGCGAACATGCGCAGCCGTTGCTGGTCGTGTTAAACGATATTACCGACCTGCAGAGCATTCAAGCCCGGCATACCCGATTATTGAACAGCCTCGTCACCACGCTGGCGCATCTTGTCGACCTGCACGACCCCTATTCGGCGCATCACTCTGCACGCACCGGCGAAGTTTGTGCCGCGCTGGCGCAGGAACTGCAGCTCAATTCGGCCGACCGGCAAACCTTGCATTTGGCCGCGACCCTGAGCAATCTTGGGAAAATAATGATACCTAAAGATGTGCTGACGAAAACCGCGGCGTTGACCGACGCCGAGCGCGAACTTTTACAAAAGCACGTGCAATATGGCATTGGCCTGCTCGACAACCTTGATTTTGAAGGGCCAGTGCTGGCAACCATTGCCCAGAAGCAGGAGCATATCGACGCTAGCGGCTATCCCAACCGGCTCAGTGGCGATGAAATGTTGCTCACGGGAAAAATCCTGTCGGTCGCAAACGCTTTTGTTGCGCTGGTCAGTCCACGGGCTTACCGTGAGGGCGTATCCGTGCGTGCAGCCGTGGGCCAACTGATGCAAGCGGATGCGAGCAAATATGACCGCCACGTCAGCGCCGCATTGTTGCACATCACCGAAAACCGCAAAGACTGGTCTGACTGGTGCGCCGGAATAGAACCCCGTCAGGATGTATTTTGAGCGCCTACGCGAGCGTGGTAATTGCGCTTGTTAGCGCGTCACTCAACGGCGCTGGCGGTCCGCCTCGTCGGGCAAGAAAAGCATTGTATGTCGTTAATAGATAAATAATTTTACGACGTGGGTGGGCTTTCTCAGTAACCGCTATTGGCGCCTGCGTGACCGCTGAGCAGATTTCGCAGAATAGGCTAATCTTATCCATAGAGACGCCACATTTATGGCCCGCCCGTTGCGGCCTGGTGTGCGCTTATGCGTAAATAATCAAGAGAAACCCATATGTCGCCGCAACCCGTTTCGAGCGCGCCTGCTGCCACCAAGCCAGTACCGCGTGTGCAAGTCGAATGTGAATTACGCAAACATTTTTTAGCGTTTTTCGAAACCAAGCTGGAGTTAATGTTGACCGAGCTGGATCGCAGCTTGTTCGACCGTTCCAATAACTCGAAGTCGAACGTCGACCAAACCATTTACCTTGAAGGTTTGAAGGAGCTGCGCGCCAGCGCGCAAGACATCGGCGCGTCGTTCAACGACCATCTTGGCATCCAGTTTGACGCCTACTTTAAAGTGGCGCCGGCGCGCCAGAACGGTTCGTCCGACGTCGAATGTGACGACCTCGAACTGGTAGATCAGGAAGAATGGGAAGACGATCTGGCCGTGTCGATCATGGCTTCACGCGCCAATGGTCATTGTGCACAAATTCTGTGGGCCTTGAATCAGCGGCTGGCCGTGATTCGCGGCGGCAAGCCTGCTGAAGAGCAGGAAAACCCATGTGGCCCCAGCACGGTGGCACGCGCTATTCAGGTGGCGATCAAGCCACTGGGCGCGCATGAGAAAATCAAAAGCAGCATTTACGCGCAGTTTGACAGCGTGGTGTTGAGTTTAATGCCTGAGTATTTGACCGAAGCAAACTCGCTGCTGGCAAGCAACGGCATTCTGCCGGATCTGCGTTTTTCGATGAAGAAAACCAGTGGTAACGTTGGTCCGTTGCCAGCCGCCGCTGATCGCGTTGCCGACCCCGCAGACGTGGAAGCGATGACGGCCGCCGCGCCGCCGCGTGATTACTACCGCCGCGAACAAAACATACTGGATGCCATTATTCAGTGGCAGTTGCAGTCTCTGGCGCGCGGTGCCTCCGGCGTTACCAGTCAAGGTGTGGACTTCGGCTCGCTGTTTAGTCAGGACGCCAACGAGCAAGAACGTTTTTCGAGCGAGGAATACGTTCAGGTACTTAACGACCTGCAGCGCACGCAACGGGAAGAAGGCATCGCCAAACATCGCGATTCCAGCTCGATAGCAAGTGTAGAGCGGCAGCTGGTCAGCGAGCTGAAAACTTTCGGCGGCAAAGACCGACGCAAGGTTTCTGGCCCTGACGCCAACACCATCGACCTGGTGGGCATGATTTTCAACAATGTGCTGGATGACGACAGCTTGCCGAGTAACGTCAAGGCGCTCATAAGCCATTTGCATACCCCGTTTTTGAAAATTGCCTTGCTCGACAAGCAATTCTTCGCCAAGGCGGAACATCCGGCGCGCCGCTTGGTTAATGAGCTGGCGGAGGCGGGCTCCTACTGGATTGGCGATGGGCGCGATGACCTTAAAGTGTACGACAAAATCGAATATGTCGTTAATCGCATCATGGAAGACTTTGGTTCCGACATCGGCTTTGTTTTCGAGCTGCTGGAGGAATTCACCGACTTTACGGCGCAACTGCAAAAGCGTGCCGCGCTGGCCGAGAAGAGAACTTCGCAAGCCGAACAAGGACTGGACAAACTGGAAGTTGCCCGCGCACAAGCGAAGTGTGTGGTGCAACGCCGTGGCGCGGCAAAAGACCTGCCGGTTGCCGCCTGCGATGCGCTGGTTACCACTTGGGCCGATTTCCTGGTGTTCGTTTATTTACGCTTTGGTTCCGACTCCAGCACCTGGAAGAAAGCTGTTGTCATGCTCAACCAGGCCGTCGTGCGTGTGCACGCGTCGATTTTGGCGCAGACCACCGGCGCGATGACCAGCCATGCGGCGATAGAACGTATTGATGCGGCACTCCGAAAAGCCATTATCGACGTCGGCTACGCCGAGCAAGATGCTGAAAACATGCTCGACGCGGTACAAAAGGCCAGCCGAGTTGAACCTGACGACGCCTGGATTGCCAACTACAAGAAACCGACAGCGCCTGCGCAAACCGCCGCAGCAGCACCGGCCGCAAGCGGGAAAACGCGGAAGGCAGCAGCGAACCCACGTGCCGCCGTAGAGGTTGCCAGGGCGACGCCGGTCGCAATGCCAGTCATAGAACCCGCGGTGGTTGACTTGGACGCGCCTGGCGATGCCTCCATCGACGCTGAATTGGCGACTGATATCGCGTTGGACTTTGAACACAACCAGCTCAGTGACGATCTGAACGAACAAGAGCGCAAAATCCGTAAGCAGCTCGAAGATGTTGCCTATGGCACCTGGTTTGAATTTCTCGACGCTAATGGCGGGCTGGAGCGCCGCTTGAAGCTGGCGTGGTTCAGCTCCATGAGTGGCAATTATATGTTTGTTAATCAGGCGGGTATCAAGGTGCTTGTTGAGTCAGTCAACAAGCTGGCCGTCGACATGCATAAAGGCCAGCTGCGCATCGCCATTGATGAAGGTAAGTCATTGATGGAGCGAGTGTTTAGCACTATCGTCAATTCGCTAAAACTGTCGGTTTAGCGCGCCATCGAAAAACGGAGTTTTTTGACGAACCGAATCCTGTAAGGATTTGATTTTGGGTGTGAAAGAACGATTACATGGTATCTTTTGCGGCTGTTGAAAAAGTCAGCAAGACTGTTTTCAACAGCTGCAATCAGTAAAGTACGTGATTGGCGCGCGTGTACTCGATGATTCTGCCGGCCTTGGCGTAAACTTCCTGCACATTGGTGCGGGCGCCCACTTCCAGACGCCTGCTGAGCATGGTTATGGGAAACACGACGCGCTTGGTTTCATCAATTTGTAAGGCGCGGCTGCGGCCAACCGAATCCCGGTAGACAACCCAGCGCAACTTATATTCCTGCGCCAGCAGTCTGCCCAACACCACGCCCATTGCTTGCAGCTCTCTGCGCTGCTCGCTTTTTAGCGCGCGCGAGTCAATCAGTTTTTGTAGTAGCGCCAGATCATGTGTTTTGTTGCCGCCGAAGCGTGTTGCCAGTTCACGATCGGCTATGCCTTGCAATAAATCATATTGCTGCTGTAAATAAACTTCATCGGCGGCGTCGAACGAGCTGATCTCGCCCTCGTCGTCCAGATCCTGTGCGTGCGTGGCATTGGCGCCGAGTAATGCGAAACCGCAGAAACAGTATAAAAAAAGGATTCGCATTAAATTCTCCATGGCGTGGTTTAGCCCTCAAAATTTGCTGCACGCCGCAGCGTGTTACGGCGGCAGGCGCCAGACTGATTCGTTTTCAACGCTTTAAGCCCACCTGCCGGAGCCGGCATTTTGATGTTTCAGGCGCGCCGAGGGCGACTATAGCAAAGCGCCCGTGGTGCGGGAAATATTTAACACGATATCGATGGTTACGCTGTTGCTTTTACAGAAAATTATACTATCCTCAGTGAGATGCCGATATTTGGCAGATTTTACATTAATAAAGCTCAAGCATTTACCCTCAGTTATGGCCACGTCACAGAAAGCACAGCAGAATCAGCACAACATGGAGCCGGCAGCCGACCGTAATTCGCCCAGTGAAGGCAAAGAAAAAACCTTCAAATTGCTGGGTTGGCGTTACTTCGGCCTGTTCAAACCCAGGTTTAAGCTTGATCTGCAGCACAAAAATCCGGCTTACGAGAAAGGCTACAATTAAACAACACGGGGCCGCACCTGGTGCGGGCCGAATGTTGTAGCCGTCAAGTAAGCCAACCACAAAGGGCGTTGCCTTTTGTGGTGCATAATATTGCCAGTGTGCAGCGAAGGAGCGGCCACCATGCCGGTCTATCCAGCTTGCGCCGGGGCTGCTTGCTGTTTCCTCCCAGTTTAACCGTCATCTGCACGTTTATCGCCTAATCCCCGGCGATTAACTTGTGTCCACAGGAACTCGTTAGTAATATTGCTCCTCCTCTATTTCCCGTTCGGAGACACGTTATGCTAACTGGCAGTATCGTTGCGCTGGTGACGCCCATGTTAGAGTCCGGCGCTCTCGATTGGCCCGCGCTCGACGCGCTGGTTGACTGGCACGTGGAGCAGGGTACCAACGCCATTGTCGCCGTGGGTACTACCGGCGAGTCGGCGACGCTGGACGTTGACGAGCACATGCAGGTGATTGCGCGTATTATTGCCCGCGCGACCGGGCGCATGATGGTTGTCGCCGGCACGGGAGCGAATTCAACCCGGGAGGCCATTGTACAAACGAAATTGGCCGCGGAACTGGGCGCCGATGCCTGCTTGTTGGTCACACCGTATTACAATAAACCCACGCAGGAAGGCCTGTACCAGCATTTTAAGAAAGTTGCTGACAGCGTCGCTGTGCCACAATTACTTTATAACGTGCCGGGACGAACCAGTTGCGACATGTTGAACGCCACGGTGAGTCGCCTGGCTGATATCGACAATATCGTCGGCGTTAAGGATGCTACCGGTGATCTGCAGCGCGGCCGCGACCTCATCGAGCAGTGCGCGGACCGCATCGCGATCTATTCGGGCGATGACGCCACGGCGACCGAGCTGATGCTGGCCGGTGGGCGCGGCAATATCTCGGTAACGGCTAATGTCGTGCCTGCGCAAATGGCAGCGCTGTGCGCGGCGGCGTTACGCGGTGACGTGGCACAGGCGCAAGAAATTAACGCCGCGATTGCCGAGGTGCATCGCGTGTTATTTCTCGAATCCAATCCCATACCGGTAAAGTGGGTGCTGCAGCAGATGGGTAAAATTGGCCCGGGGCTGCGCTTGCCATTAACGCCGTTGGCGGCCAAGTTTCACGCTGAATTGGCGGCTACCTTGCAAACCGTTGGCGTGCTGCAGTCGGCTGTCGCATGAAGATGCAGTCACATGCACAAGCAAACTTCGATCACTGAAAAAATCCGTATGACTGAAAAATTTTACGACCGGGCAGCCAGTTGGCGTTTGACGGTTCTACTATCTGGTGTTTTGACACTGTCGTCGTGTGGCATTTTCTTTGGCGACGAAGGCGTGTTCCGCGACCGCAAGAACGATTACTTAGCAGAAAAACTGCTACAGCCACTTGCCGTGCCGGAAGATGTGAACTTCAAATCGGAAGACGAACTGTTCGTTATTCCTACCGTCACCAATCAGAGCCTGCCAAGCGACGACTTTGAGGTGCCGCCTCCGGCGCCATTGTTGAATGCCAGGTCGGATGACCAGGTACGCATTCAAAAGCTGGGCGATGACCGCTGGATATTAGTTGACTTGCCGCCCAGCCACTTGTGGCAGCGGATCAAAAACTTTTTGGCGGAAAATAAAATTCCGCTATTGCTTGAAGATGCGAACCAGGGATTACTTGAAACCGGCTGGTTAAAACGCCTGGGCGACGACGCGCCAAAAATCAAGGAGCGCTACCGCTTCCGGGTTGAGCAGGGTGTGCAGCGCAGCAGCAGTGAAGTGCATATTCTGCAGTATCAACAGCCGTTTGCCGCGGCATCTACAGAGCAAATCGATTGGCCGAAAAACTCGGTCAGCGCTGAGCGCGAAGACCAGATGGTACAAGCACTGTCGCAGCACCTGGTGAATAACTCGGAATTCGCTTCGGTATCTTTGTTGGCGCAAGGTATTGGTTCTGCCAGTAAAGTGAACCTGGTGCGCAATGCTGACGGCGAGCCGGTCGTAAAGCTCAACTTACCGTTCGAGCGGGCCTGGGCTTCGCTGGCGTCCGCATTGAAAAAAGCTGACTTCGAAGTCGTTGACTTGAATCGTAGCGAAGGCCTTTATTATGTTGCTTACGATCCGGAGGAAGACAGAGATAAACCCGGGTTCTTGCGCCGCATGTTTGGCGCTGGCAAGAAAGACGACAATGCAGAAGCGAATAGTTATCTGTTCAATGTTGAACGGGTAAACGAGGGCGTGCAAATCAGTATTCGTAAATCGGCTGAGCAACAACTGGCGGAAGAGCAAGCCAAGGCGCTGCTGGAGCGGGTTAAAGCGTATCTGTCGTAGCTTCACGTCGCTTAATAGTGGCAGCCGTGGCAATGCAGGCTGGCGAGCACGCCAATCACATGTAACATATGCCAGACAAATTTCAGTATCAGCTTGCCAACAGCATCGTTGCGGATCAGAATTGCGGCTTCGATTGGCTCGTGTTAAAAAAGAGGTAAAGTTAACTTGGAAAAACGTGAACAGCTTTATGCCGGTAAAGCAAAATCAGTATATACCACCGACGACGAAAACCTGCTAATTCTGCTTTTCAGAAATGACACGTCGGCTTTTGATGGCGAAAAAATCGAACAGCTTGATCGCAAAGGGCAGGTCAATAACCAGTTCAATGCTTTCATCATGCAAAAACTCGAACAGGCCGGTATTGCGACGCATTTTGAGCGCCTGTTATCGGCGCAGGAGTCGCTGGTTAAGCGCCTGCACATGGCGCCAATCGAATGCGTGGTGAGAAATATTTCGGCGGGCAGCATCTGCCGGCGTTTGGGCGTGGAGGAAGGGCTTGATTTGATTCCGCCCACGTTTGAGTTCTTTCTAAAAAACGATGAACTCCACGACCCGATGATTAACGAGTACCACATTCGCTCCTTCGGCTGGGCCGAGCCGGAGCACGTAACGCGCATGCAAGAGCTGACCTTCGAGGTTAACGATGTACTAAAAGCACTGTTTGCCGACGCTGGCATGCTGTTAGTAGATTATAAACTGGAGTTTGGCTTATTCAACGGCGAACTATTGTTAGGTGATGAATTCACCCCGGATGGTTGCCGCCTGTGGGACGTGGATACCCGCGAAAAACTTGATAAAGACCGCTTTCGTCAAAATCTGGGTGGCGTAGTGGAATCGTACGAACTCGTTGGTAAACGCCTGGGAGTGGAGTTTAGCTGAAGCGGGAGTCGGCCAATAAAAATGTTCTCAGGAGAGGTGCCGGAGTGGTCGAACGGGACGGATTCGAAATCCGTTGTACGGGCAACCGTACCCAGGGTTCGAATCCCTGCCTCTCCGCCAGACACAAAAAAGCCTGGTATTAGCCGGGCTTTTTTGTGTCTGGCGGAGAGGCATGATTTGATCCGAACCAACGTTCGACAAAATCGCCGGGAGCGATTTTGCACAGCCGGAGGCTGCCCGTAGGGAAGCGTCCAGGGATGGACGCTATGAATCCCTGCCTCTCCGCCAAACCATAGAAAATCGGTTCTCTGAAGCCGGTTTTTAGCGTCTGGCGCCCTGTTTTTCGGGCGCTCCGGCCGCGATTCAAGCGTACTTGCTTTAATGCTTGCTAGCATCACGAGCGAACTGCAACCAAGGCCACGGCTTCAACCCCGTGGCCTTTTTTGCTATAGAATCAACGGGAAATCGCAAATCTTGCCAATTTTTGCCAAAACATCTAATATCATGGCATGAGCACAATGAATATTTCACTTCCAGATTCGCTGAAATCCTTTGTGGATGAGCAGGTCAACCAACGCGGTTTTAGCACCAGCAGCGAGTATATGCGAGAACTGATCCGTAAGGATCAAGATCGCACGAGCTTGCGTGAGATGCTGCTTACCGGGGCGCGCTCCGAGGCCGTCGGGTACTTCGATGCGGATTACTTCGAAGGGCTACGCAGGTCCGTTCAAAAAAAGGTGTGACTAAGGGCAAGCCTGTCCTTCGGCGCGTACAAGCGCAAGAAGACGTTGCTGATGCCATAGCGTATTACCTCGAACAAGACGTACCGCATGCAGCGGAAGGTTTTATTACGGCTTTGGAAAAAGCCATTGGGTATATTGGGCGTCATCCCGCGTCTGGATCACCCCGTTATGCGGGTGAACTGGGTTTGCCTGATCTGCGGTTTTGGCAGGTCAAACGCTATCCCTATCTGGTGTTTTACGTTGAGCGTGACGACCATATCGACGTCTGGCGCATACTCCACAGTCAACGTGATATACCCGTCTGGCTGCGCGAGCCAGAATAAAGTTTGAATAAGAGGCCACCTTCGGGTGGCCTTGTTATTTCTGGGTAATTATTCCCCCACCTGATGTCAAACAGGAAATAGCGTAGCCGTGTCGGCTACGGGTTATTGTTGCGCATTAACACTGTGTGGGGCGCAAGGCCGCCGCGTCTCGCTAGCGACAGATCCGAAAAACTGGTTCGCGGTTCGCACTCACTTTTCAAGGTAATGGAATGCAGACAACTTTTGTTGAGACTGTTGAGTGTCAGCCCGTCCAGCCCGTCATCCTCGTAGCGGCAAAGGTAGCGCCGGAATGTGCGCCCACAATTACGTGCTACAACTCCAGGCACATTATGCGTTACCTGCAGCGTTCTAATTTGTCCTTGTATTATTGGAACTTTATTCCAATAATACAAGGATGATAGAAAGAGAAAAATACCATGAGGTCGCCGAACTTCTGGAAAGCTTTCCGGCAGTGGCAATCATTGGCCCTCGGCAAGTCGGAAAAACCACTCTTGCACATAAAATTGCCCAAACCCGCCCTTCTGTTTATTTAGACCTGGAATCTGAGCGCGACAGGGTCAAGCTGACTGACCCCGGATTTTATCTGCGCCAGCACAGCGACAAGCTGATCGTGCTGGACGAAATTCACAAGGCTCCAGAAATTTTTCAGGAAATGCGCGGTGTGATTGATGAAAATCGGCGCAAAGGGCGCAAGGCTGGGCAATTCTTGATCTTGGGTTCGGCAGCGATAGATCTGCTGCGTCAATCCGGTGAAAGCCTTGCCGGCAGGATAGTCTATTCGGAATTGTTCCCCCTGAACTTCCGCGAGGTTGGTGTAGAGCAGCAACAGCGGCTTTGGTGGAGAGGGGGCTATCCTGATAGCTTTCTGGCTAAGAGTGGCCGCCTGAGCGATATTTGGCGGCGTGATTTCATCCGCACCTATCTGGAGCGGGACGTGCCGGAATTTGGCCCGAGAATTTCCGCCGAACGCTTGCGCCGGTTCTGGACCATGCTGGCGCACCTTCATGGTGGGCTACTGAATTCCGCAAATCTGGCCCGCAGCCTTGAAGTGGATAATAAAACCATCACCAACTACCTTGATCTGCTGGTTGACCTGCTGCTGGTCCGGCGCTTGCAACCATGGCATGCCAATGTTGGCAAGCGGCTGGTAAAGTCGCCCAAGGTTTATTTATGCGACAGCGGAATCCTGCACTCGCTTTTGCAAGTGCAGGATTTCGAGGCTTTGCTAGGCAATCCAAAACTCGGTGACAGCTGGGAAGGCTTTGTGATCGACAACATCGTTTCCAGCCTTCCCGGCTCGGTTCAGCCCTATTTCTATCGCACTTCTGCCGGGGCCGAGATTGATTTGGTTCTGAATTTCGGTCGCGAAATTTGGGCAATAGAGATCAAGAAAACCTCAGCCCCGAAACTTGGCAAAGGATTTCACGTCGCTTGTGGTGATCTAAAACCTGCCCGGAAGTACGTTGTTTATGGCGGCAATGAAGCGTTCCAAATGAAAGAAGGGGTGACCGCTATATCGTTGATACAGCTTTTGAACGAATTGGCTGGGTTAAAATAGTAATGCCTGATTTTTCCGTAGCTCTCAACCGTAAATTTTTCCCCGCTGCCGAAGACGTAGCGGAATCCGACGACGACCCTTCTTATGCCGACTACTTCGGACTAACAAAGCCAATCTATTGGGAACAGCTTTGGCAAAAACCCAGAGTGGTCATTTTAGCCGAAGCCGGTGCGGGTAAAACTTATGAATTGGAAAACGCCACGAAAACTCTCCGGCGACAGGGAAAGCCTGCATTTTTTATTCGATTGGAGCATCTCAAAGACGGTGCGCAATTAGTACTTCGTCGTAAACTGGCGTTGTTTGGGCTTTTCCAGAACCTCCGGATCACTACCGGTGGCGGGATCGGCGCGCACGCCAGTGGAGGAGGCTTAGAAGCTGCTTCTTTCAATCGATGATACATAGTTGATAACCTCACAGTCCTACAATAATTTACCCCAGAACGGGTGCCTCATCTACAGTGGCACAGAGGGTTCCGGCTGCGCATTGGCAGAGCCTGCGGACGACGAACCCCGCCGAATCATCGTTTGCCACGATACGCCATCGGACCAAACGTTCGCACGGCTACCTGACGCGAAGTAGCATGCTGCACATAACCTTCAAGCTGGGGATGTGTGCGGAGCAGACCTGGCGCTGATTACGCGGATTTGACTACCTCGCTAGAGTGATTAGGGGGATCAATTTAAAGATGGAGTTGAAGTGAAAGAAGCTGACCGGGTCGCCGCTTGATGAACCGGTCATGCACCAGATTTGACAATAGCTTTGGGCCGGCTAATGTTAAATATAAATACGCGGAATGCCGTCTATCCCGGATGTTCAACGTTCTGTATATAGCTGTTATACGAAGAAAAGGGAGAGCCATGAACACAACTATTGTCATATTCGCTAACTCAGCAAAGCATGGAAGGCATTGTGTTGCTGGTAAGGTAGTAAATTCTCAGCAGTGGATAAGACCAGTCTCTGACATGGAAGGTGCAGCATTGTCAGGCCAGCAATGTCTTTCTCAAAACCCTCATGGAAGATTTGGGGTCAAACCCCTTCAAAAAATCAAAATGAACCTCTCCCAGCATGCACCACTAGTCAGTCAGCCGGAGAATTACCTCATATCTGATGAAATATGGCATCAAAGATATCTAATTCAAGATAACGAGGTTTCAAACTACGTAGATACTCCAGATAACCTGTGGGGCACAGGAAACAGGGTGAACTATGCTCAGATCGAGAGTAAAATAGTTGATATTGGCCAGTCCCTTTACCTCATACAAGCGAGCAATTTACAGCTCAGTAAGGTTGATGGTAGGCGGCGTGCCGCTTTCAGCTATGCAGGTATAAATTATGATCTCCCTGTAACAGATCCGAATTTTGAACGACAATTTATAGAGCGTGACAATCAACAGATACTCTGTGTCAGTCTTGGAGAGAAATACGACCCATCAGGTGGCAGCAATTACTCATGCTACAAGATTGTTGCCACAATCTTGTAGCTGGACTTGTAGTTGGAATAGATTATGAAAACATTTACCATTGGTTTCACACAGAAAGGTGCTAGTAAATTTTTCACCCTTATTAAAGATAATCACGTATCCAGAATTATCGATGTCAGGCTAAATAATGCGTCTCAGCTCGCTGGCTTTGCCAAGCGAGATGATTTGAAATTCTTCCTAGCTGAATTATGTGATGCAGATTATATTCACCTTGAAGATTTAGCTCCAACAAAAGATATTCTTAGCGATTACAAAAAGAAAATAATCACATGGGAGGCCTACGCAGATAAATTTTTAAACTTAATAGCAAAAAGAAATATTGAACGTTCTGTTAATCAATCAATGCTGGATAATGGCTGTCTACTATGCAGTGAACACAAACCACATCATTGTCACAGAAGGCTAGTAGTAGATTACTTAAATGACCACTGGGATACAGACATTGAAGTGGCTCATTTAACATGAGCATACAAGAAATACCTACTGTACTAATTGCTTATCCCAGAGCATTTTCATGCTATGAAAAATTTGAAAGAAAATTGTCAAACATCCTTTCAAATTTCAATCAGTTTTATATTGCCTATATGGCAGATGATAATAATTTTATTCGAGAGCATTTATCATCTGACCAAAGAGTGAGTGATGCAATTACAACATCAATAGATGAAGAGCACTTGAGTAGAATTAGTCATGCAATTATCTTTAACGATGGTGAGACTTTTAATCACTTAATAGACAATGCAAAAGACCAAGGTATAAAGGCACGAATAATTGATGCTGGTATCACTAAGGTGGCAAATAAAGATAAAGGTGATAAATATGATGTCTATATCGGTCGCGGTTCAGATTGGGGAAATCCTTATGCTGTTGGATTTGGTGCATCACCAGGTGAAGAACAAAATGACAGAAGCGAGGCAATAAGAAAATATAAATATGACTTTGATAGAGATTTTCTTCAAAAAGGTAAAGAAGATGCACTTAAGTTGAAAGGCAAGATTTTAGGTTGTCATTGTAAACCGCTTGCATGTCACGGTGATGTTCTGGCCGAACATCTAAATTCACTTGATGATGGCAAATAGCAGTATAATTTACAGCCTCGATACGTCGCGCGCAGCCGCGACTTTATCACATTGTTGAACAAGTCCGGAGCCACTCCAACCCTTCCCGTTTATAGCAGATATCTATGTTTGAGCTTCAGAATCAGGGATCAGTACCCTTTAGAGGATAAATCTGTTGTGCTTACCCTATCCAGACCGCATAGAGCGGGATAGATTCCATGGCTCGGAACCCCTATGTCACTGCAATCTATTGGGTCTTCGAGACTAGTATTGTTCTTGATAAAAGTAATAAAATGCCTATAATAGGTAGTCATATTAAGCCGTGTTTCAGAGGTGATTATGAAAGCGTCAATAGTAGATCTACGGTATAAAACGAATGAAATTCTGAAGGCACTTGATAGAAATGAGAGCGTTACTGTTCTCTATCATGGGAAAATCAGAGGGGTAATCAAGCCTGCTAGAGAAAAGTCAGAATTGAAAATTGAAGATCACCCGTTTTTTGGTATGTATGGAGAGCCCGAAGAAACGGTATTGGAAGAGTTAGAAAACCTGAGAAAGCCACGGCATGATCTATGATACGGATATTTTGATATGGGTTCAGAGGGGAAATAAAAAGGCAGCTAAGATTATTGAAAAAGATGAAAATAGATACCTTTCGATACAAGGTTATATGGAGCTACTACAAGGAGCGAAGAATAAAACTCATCACAAATATGTGAAGGATTTTATTAGCGAATTTGAGTTTTCTATTTTGCCGCTCACTGAGAATATAGGGCACCGGGCGCTGATTTATGTAGGAGAATATGCTCTTTCATCAAATATGAGAGCTGGTGATGCCATTGTTGCTGCTACAGCAGTTGAAAATAATATGACCCTTGTTTCTAGCAACGTGAAACATTTCAAGGTGGTGAATGAATTGAAACTCAAGGCTTTTAGACCGTGACACACACAGAATAAGGGGCCACAGAATACAGAATAAGGGAACACTACCCTTTAGATGATAAATCTGTTGTGCTTACCCTATCCAGGTACATAGAGCGGGATAGGTTCCATGCCTCGAAAACCTCGATATTTCTTACCGGACGTCCCGGTGCACATGGTCATCCGTGGCAACAGTTGCAACGTCGTCTATGCACAAGCGGATGACTATCGGTATCCAAGGTTCGAATCCCTGCGTTCTCTGTTAGACTAAAAAAACCGGCTCTCTGAAACCGGGTTTTTGCAATTAGGCCTCGCCATTCCGGGGCCTTCCGCCCGGTCATCCGCTGAACGTTAACACTCAATAATATTAACCGGCACCTCAACAACATTGATTGCCAGCCCGCCCCTGGCGGTTTCCTTATATTTATCCTGCATGTCACGACCCGTATCGCGCATGGTTTTTATCACCTTGTCCAACGAAACAAAGTGTGTACCGTCACCGCGCAAGGCCAACCGCGACGCGGTGATCGCCTTGATGGAGGCCATCGCATTGCGCTCGATGCACGGCACTTGAACGAGCCCGCCGATTGGGTCGCAGGTGAGGCCGAGGTTATGCTCCATGCCTATTTCAGCCGCGTTTTCGACTTGCTCTGGTGTGCCGCCGAGTACTTCCGTTAGCGCGCCGGCGGCCATTGAGCAGGCGGAACCGACCTCGCCTTGGCAGCCGACTTCCGCGCCGCTGATCGATGCGTTCTCTTTGTACAAAATACCGATGGCGGCTGCGGTCAGCAGAAAGCGCACCACGCCTGCTTCGTTCGAGCCGCGGTGAAATCTCGCGTAATAATGCAATACGGCGGGTATGATGCCTGCCGCGCCGTTGGTTGGTGCGGTTACCACGCGCCCGCCCGCTGCATTTTCTTCGTTGACGGCAAGTGCGTACAGCGTGACCCAATCGGTGATCGCCAGCGGGTCGATCAAGGCGGATTCGGGTCGGTTCATCAGTTGTTGGTACAGCCCGGGCGCTCTGCGTTTTACTTTTAGCCCGCCGGGCAATATCCCTTCGTTCAGGCAGCCGTTTTTAACGCAGTCTTGCATCGCCTGCCAGATGTGCAGCAGGCGCTCGTGTATTTCATCCTCGCTGTGCCACACTTGTTCATTCGCCAGCATAATATCGCTGACGGATTTACCGTGTTGATCGCATAGCGCGAGTAGTTCGGCGCCGGTTGTAAACGGGTAGGGGAGCTTGGTCTGGTCTTCAAAAATTCTATTTTCAAGCGCGGCGCTTTCATCGACAACAAAGCCGCCACCAACGGAAAAATAGGTGGTCGAAGTAAGCACCTGTCGTGCTTCGTCGAAGGCGGTAAAGATCATGCCGTTAGGATGGTAAGGCAGGCTTTGCTTGCGATGAAACAGCAGATCGTGGGCGCGCTCAAAACGGATCGTATGTGTGCCCAGCAATATAAGCTTGTGTTCAGTGCGTATACTTTCCAGCCGTCGGGGCATGGCCGTAATGTCGATATTCTCCGGCGCCTCGCCTTCAAGCCCCATTAACACAGCGGCCGGTGTGCCGTGGCCTTTGCCGGTAGCGCCCAGCGAGCCAAACATCTCCGCTTTAACGCGCGCCACTTGTTGCAGTTGGCCAGTACGCCGCAGATTTTGCGCGAAATACAGCGCGGCGCGCATTGGCCCCACGGTGTGTGAACTGGAAGGGCCGATACCGATGCTGAACAGTTCAAATGCGCTGATGGCCATGTGCTGTTTTCCATGCTGGTTAACTTGGTTGGCTGCCACACAAGCGAATAGGGTGAAACAGTATACTCGTTCTGTTAATGTAAACGCGGCTCACCAGCTACCGCGAATACTGGATTGTATCCAAGCAAACGGCAATAACGTCATGCAGTGGCTCAAACACAACCGGCTAGCACCGCGCCTGTCAAAATGCAGTGTGATTGCCGTCGTGCTCGTGCTTCCTTATCTGGTTGCGGCAGCGCCGGCGTTGAAGGTACTGGTCGCACCCGTTGTCAGTGCGCCGATGGTGGAGAAGTTGCTGTTGTCCGGCACCACTACGTCGCCGCAATCTTCCGCGCTCGCAACACGCGTCGATGGCTACGTGGAGAAGCTGCTGGTTGATGTGGGCGACCGGGTGCACGCGGGTGATCCGCTGCTTGAGTTTGACGCCCGCATCGCTGGCCTGGAGTTGCAAAGGCTAACGGCTGCCGCGGAAGAAGCCGATTTTCTTTACCGCGATGCAGCGCGGCTTGCGAAAGAAGCGAAGAAACTGGTAAACAACAAGAATATTTCCCAGACTGAATATGAAACACGTATTGCGCAGGCGGCGGCCAGCAAAGCCCGCACGGCGCAACTCAGCGCCCAACGCCAAGTGCAGCAAGAGCAGCTGCAACGGCATACCCTGAAGGCGCCTTTCACGGGTGTTATTGCAGAAAAGTTGACCGAGACGGGTCAATGGGTCAGGGCCGATAGCGCCGCGTTTCGATTGGCGCAAATGGATCCGCTGTTCATTGAAGTGCGCGTGCCCGAGCGTTATTTTGGCCGGTTGCGGGTGGGGGCCGGCGTGCAACTGGTACCGGGTTTCCAAGCCGATCTGGACATCAGTACGAAGATTGAACGCATCGTCCCGGTAAGCGATCCTGACAGCCGCACCTTTTTGGCCCGGCTTAAGATTCCCAATCCCGATTGGTCGCTAGTGCCGGGCATGGCGGTGCGCGCCGAGTTTTCCCTCAGCGATGCGCAAACGGGAGCAGTGTTGCAGGTGCCAGCCGATGCGCTCGTGCGGCGAACCGACGGCAGTACGCTGGTATGGGTTGTGCGGCCTGAAAGGGATGCCAGTGTGGCCCAGCCTATCGCCGTTACGGTCGGCCGCAGCGCGAACAATCACGTTGAAATCAACTCCGGCCAACTCAAAGCCGGCGATCCGGTCGTTATTTTGGGCAACGAAAGCTTGCGCGCCGGCCAGCCGGTTACGATCGAGCCGGCTGGCTAATGTTCCGCTTCGCGCTGGAAAAACCCATTGTTCTGCTGGTTGGCGTTCTTATTATCAGCCTATTTGGCCTGGCTGCCGTGTTTCGTGTACCCGTGCAGATGGTTCCTGATCTTGACCCGCGCATTATCTCTGTTGAAACCCGTTGGCCCGGCGCTACCCCGCAAGACATGGAACAGGAAATTTTGTTGGAGCAGGAGGAGTACCTGCGCAGCATCACCGGCCTCAAGCGCATGTATTCGACCGCCTCCTTTGGTAGCGCCTCCATAGAGTTGGAGTTTCCGTTTGGAACGAATATCAACGAAGCGTTCATACTGGTCAATAATGCGCTGTCGCAGGTGCCTGACTACCCGGAAAATGTGGATGAGCCGCGCGTAACCGCAGATTCGTTTTCCAGTAATGC
>CAZJDL010000033.1:0-32160 GCA_964544755.1 uncultured Pseudomonadales bacterium
GGACTTTTCAGACTCATTCTGTATTGGAAAACTCTGCTGGTTTTGAAGCCCGCACAGTTCGTATATAATGCGGCTAGCTTTTGCTCCCATGTTATTCAGCAGGAGTATGTATGTACCCCACCATAAGGGTGTTGTCTGTTGCACTGGTCGCATGCGGTTTGTCCACAGCCAGCGTCGCAGAGGGGAAAAATGTTGAAAAAACCTACAATAAAAGTTGTGCGGCGAGCCATGCTGTGGCTGTCTGGGACTTGCACCAGCAAAAGGGCATGGACGCAGCCATCGCCAAAGGCCCGAACGCCATGCCACCGAAAAGTATGTGCAAGGATTACTTGGAAGAGGGCTACGCGGCGTTTATTAAGCACATGTCTACTGCGCAACAATCAGTCCCAACTATTCACCAGCCAACCAGGAATCGTGCTCTGCATCATGAACAAGTTTATATTGGCCGTTAATCTCTGTTTACTAACTACCGCGGGCCTGGCACTGGCCGAGGGCGACCCGCAAGCGGGCAAAACCAAAGCCGAGCAGTGCGTCGCCTGTCACGGCGCAGACGGCAATAGCCCTGCGCCCACGTTTCCGAAATTGGCGGGCCAGGGTGAAAAATACCTGCTCAAGCAGTTACAGGAAATACAAAGCGGTGCTCGGCCGGTGGCGCAAATGGCCGGCCAGCTGGACAAAATGAGCGACCAGGATTTGGAGGATATCGCCAGCCATTTTGCGGCGCAGACCATGTCTGGCAGCGCAGCGAAGAAGGACCTCGTTGAGCTGGGGGAGAGCATTTATCGCGCCGGCATTAAAAAGCAGGGCATTGCCGCCTGCACCGGTTGCCATTCGCCCACGGCCGCCGGTAACGCGCCGGCAGGGTTTCCGCGCTTGAGTGGCCAGTTCGCCGATTATATCGAACAACAAATGGGCCAATTCCAAAAAGGTGAACGCAGTAACGACGCCGACGCCGTGATGCGCGCAATTACTGAACGAATGACCGCAGTGGAAATCAAAGCCGTTTCCAGTTACGCTTCAGGTTTGCGTTAAAACGTTGTAAAGGTGACCCTATGCAGTTGAAAACTACGATTAGAGCTATCTTCGTTGGGGCAGTATTGTTGCCACTCATCGCGTGTGCGCAACAAGCTGCTGAAGAAGCTTACCAAGCTGGCGAGCATTACGCAGTGCTGTCTGAGCCGGTTAAAACGCGTGACCCGAATAAAATAGAAGTGGTGGAATTGTTTTGGTACGGCTGCTTGCATTGCTTTCATTTTGAACCCATGGTCGATAAATGGGTTGGCAAGGTGCAAGACGACGTCGATTTTTGGCGCTCGCCGGCGATGTGGCGCGATGTGATGACCGTCCATGCGCGGGCGTTCTATGCAGCCAAAACTCTGGGCATTCTCGACAAGGTGCATATACCGTTGTTCGAAGCGCTGAATGTGGAACGCAGAAAACTAGCGACTGAAGAGGAGCTCGCCGACTTCTTTGCCGGGCATGGCGTTGACACTGAAAAATTTAAAAAGGTTTACAACTCGTTTAGCGTGACCAGCGGTGTACGTTTGGCTGACTCGCGTTCGCGCAGCTACAAGATCACCGGCACGCCCGAGATCGTCGTCAACGGCAAATATCGCGTCACCGCCAAGATGGCTGGTGGCCAGCAAGAGATGCTTGATGTAGTCAATTTCCTGATCGCCAGGGAACGCGCCGCAAGCTAGTGTCCTGTAACGAATAAACTGTACATTCAGCGCGTCGCCAAGGGGCTGCCAACGTTGTTGCGCCTGAAAATTGGGTTAGCAGCCTCTAGAAGGCTGTCCGAGAACAGAGAGCCTACTGCGGAAAAGCTGAATTTGGCCACATTTCCCCCTTATTTTCGTTAAATAGCACAACTATTCGCCTCAAATAATGGAAAAATGTGGCTCAAATCAGCTTTCCCTCGCTACGGCTTCTATTCTCGGACAGCCTCCTAGTCATTCGGCGTGCCTGCGCGCGTCATTCCCAGCTTTGTCTATACTTATCGTTTTAAGTCAGCGGGTATGCGGGGATGGCAGAACCAGAAAAATCAAGCGCGCATTGGCAAGAAAAGTATCGTGCGCTGGTGCGCGAGCAAGCGGCTAACGAAGACCGTTACCGGAAAAAACTGGACCTGCTGCAGCACACCGTTATTCGGGTTGGCACGGTAGCGCAAGGCACCGATCAACGCCTCGACGAACTCCTCGAATCCCTCAAAAAAGAACTGCGGAACAAAGACGTTACCCGCGGCCTGCTGCAAGTTATTCGCGATATCGAACAAACCGTCAGCACCATTGAGTTGGCAAAGTCTACCCGGGCGGTGCAATGGAGCGACGCCTTAGGCGAAATTCTTGACCTGCTGGCCGGCACCGTTCCTGACCAGCGGCTGGCGACCATAGAGAAACTGCGCGCAGATGTGGCGCGCGGCGTATCAGCGGCGCAGCTCGGCGGGATGCTGGCGCAACTGCAAGCGCTGCTGGTTGAATTGTTTGCGCAGGCCGAGCCAGCGCCGGACGCCAGCGCCGGGCAAGGCCTTGAAGCCAGGCCGGAGGAACCGTATTCGGTCGTTGGCGACGCCATCACAGTCGTGTTGCAAGACCTGCTTGAGCACATCAAACCGCCGGTCGACGCGCTCGACAGTGTCGCCCGCGTGCAGCGCGCTATCCAGCAAGGCTTGAACTGGTACGAACTGGTACCGACCCTCGAAGAACTCAGCTTGGTTGTGCTATCGGCGCTGTTTGATGGGCAGCAAGACTTTGAAAAATACCTGAAACAGTTGTTTGAGCAGCTCGCCCAGATGCATCTCAGCATAGAATCGGCAACGCAGGGCGATGCTGTGCTGCGGGTGGGTGGCGGCCAGCATCTGAGCGAATCGGTGAGCCTTGAGATTGCCGAACTGAGCCGCCTGATCGACCAAAGCGCCGATCTGGACACGCTGAAAACGGCAGTCAGTCAGGGGCTTGAAGCCATTAGCGGGCGCTTGTCCACATTCACCGCTGCGGAACAGAGTGCGCAAAGCGCTCTGAAGGGCCATTTGACCAGCCTGGCCGAGCGCGTCGAAAGCTTGCAAAAGGAAGCCACCACCGCGCGCGAACTGCTGCAACGGCAAAAGCAGAAGGCCCTGCTGGATCCGTTGACCAAACTGCCTAACCGGCAAGCCTACAACGAACGCTCGGTACTCGAATTCAAGCGTTGGCAGCGTTACGAGCGGCCGTTGTCACTCGTGATCGGCGATATCGACTTGTTTAAAAACGTGAATGATACCTACGGCCATCTGGCCGGCGACAAAGTGCTAAGCGTCATCGCACAATTGTTGAGCCATCGTCTGCGGCAGACTGATTTTATCGCGCGCTACGGTGGTGAGGAGATTGTGTTTTTGTTGCCGGAAACAACGCGCGACAATGCGATAAGGACCATGGACTCGGTACGTCAGCAAGTCTCGGAGTGCGGCTTTCATTTCACCGAACAGCCGGTGCAAATCACGATGTCATTCGGGGTGACCGAGCTGATCGCAGGTGACACGCTGGAAACAGCATTCGCGCGTGCCGATCAGGCGCTCTACCAGGCAAAAGACAATGGCCGTAATCAATGTGTATTACGGTAGCTGTCGCAACAGCGTGGGCATGTTATTATGCGTCAATTCATTGGCGCTGCGGTGCCGCGTTGTGGGCCAGCCCTGAACGGGCGGAAGTTGTTGAAGTTAGTGAAATCTGTAGCGCAACGATTTGCACATTTTGCAGCTTCAACTATAGTTTTAAAAAAGCGAAGATTTTAGCCGTATCGTGGGCGCGGTCGCGCACTGCGGTTGCTGAAAGGCAGCAATGGAGACCGAAATATGAGCGAGCACAAAATCACTCCTGATCAAGTCAAAAAAATCGAAGATGCTTTGGAAGAGCGGAAGAAACTGGATCGCCGCACGGAACCGGCAGATGTCCCCGCAGACATTAACCGCAGAACCAAAGGAAAAGATCGCCGCAAGGTGCAGGCTAATTAGTATTTTGCGTGCTTGCCTGCGGCACCCCGTTAGGGCTTGTTAGCAGGCCCTAATACCAAAAAACATAAATAAAACAAGGGCCTTCAGCGGCTAGTTCTTTAATTCCTCATAGCGCTGGCGGAATTTCTGCGCGCGCTCCAGCCGCTGTTGCAGCGCCTGGTTCTGGGGCGCCAGTTCGGCGGCGGCTTGCCAGGCGGCAATGGCCGCATCAATTTCACCCACACTGTATAAGGACTTACCGTTCTCAAGTTTCTGCTGCACGTGTTTTTCGACCACCGTAGCCAGCGCTTTCCGTTCTTCGAGCAGCTTGCTGTTGCTTGGCTGCAGGGTAAGAGCCTGCGCTAGCTGGTATTGAGCGTGCCGCAAGTCACCTTGCCGACGGGCGGCGCGATAGGCCGCCAGTGCTTGCTTGAATTCAGCGTCGGCATCGACATTGGTGTCCGGTCGTGTTACCGGGACGGGCGCAACGACCGCGATGGGCTTGGGTTGCGCTGGTGTTTTGGCCTTTTTAGGGCGCCGCTTGGGCGGACGCGGCAGCCGACGCAATGCCTGCTGCGCGGCTGCATTGGCGATTAAGTTGTGGGATAAGGTCAAATAGCGCCGCGCCTCGGTGTGGTTTTTTGCCGCCAACTGGCGCTCACCGGCGTCTAACAACGCGCTGGCGATCAGCCGCCGCTGGTCTTTTTGCCGCGCCAGTTCACGCTTTGCGTCGAGATTGAACGGGGTCGCTGCGTTGATTTTCTCCAACTGCTTTATTTCGGTGTTTAAATAAGCGGCCTTTTCCGCATATTGGATAATGCGTAAATGTGCAATGTGCGCATCGCGCCGTGCCTTAAACTCTTTTTGTGCGTTGACTAGTGCCTGACTCTCCGGGTAACGCCGCTGTGCATCATGATACATCTGCTGCGCGGCATGCCAGTTGTCCTGCGTCACCAGCTCGCGGGCGGCGTTGATCGTGTCGGACTCGTAGCGAGCGGCGGCTGCCGCAACAATTTTACGCAGTTGGTCGAGTTGTCCGGTATTGTGGGCAGCAGCGGTGCCGGGCGCAGAAAATCTGCCAATTGACAGCCGCGCCGCACCGTAGTGATGCTCGCTTGTCAGTTGCTCGACGTGTGCAGACAGATCGCTGACTGTGCGTAGTTGTGTGGCACAGCCAGCCAACATTAGCAGCGCCAGGGGCAATACGCGGGTCAGCGTACCAAGCGCTGACATCAAGCGGCCCGGCGATGGCTGATGACATCTTCGATCAGGTTTTCCATCGCCATCGGGTGTGCCTGTTCCGCGGCGTACACGTTGTAGACGTTGATTGGCACCGACTTGCCGCGCAGCTTGATTTTCTTGTGTTGTTCTACGCAAATGTTGTGCTGCTGCCGGATTTCGTCGTACAACGATTCCTGGATGATGATCTGCCCGCTGGCGGCTTCATTACACAGCCGTGATGCGATATTTACCGAGTCGCCGACCACCGTATACTCGAGCCGGTCATTGGAGCCCAACAGTCCGGCCAACATCTTCCCGCTGTTGATGCCGATACGCAGATTGACGGTAAATTTTCCTTGTCGCCGGCGCTGCTCATTAAGCCGTTGCATCAGTTTCTGCATCAACACCGCGCACGATACCGCATGGTACTGGTGGTCAGGGTCTGGCTTCGGTGAACCAAATACCACCATGACGCAATCGCCAATATATTTGTCGATGGTGCCGAAATAAAAACGCGCGCAGGAGTCCAGGTAGGTAAAGTACTCGTTCAACAGCTCGCTGACTTCCTGCGGCGATAAACGCTCCGAAATTTCGGTAAAGCCAACGATGTCGGCAAACAATACGGTCGCATATACTTGCTCGCCGCCGACCTGAATGGTATCGAGTTTGTTTAATACCTGCGCGGCCACGTCCTTGGCCAGCAGTTGCCCCATCACGTTTTCGACTTGTGTACGATTTAACAAGCCCTGCCCCATGTGGTTGACTGCGTTAATCAGTTGCCCAATCTCATCGTTACGGCGTTCCTCGATGCGGGTGAAGTCGCCGCGATCGATAGCCTCGGTGGCTTGCACCAGCGCAGTCAGCGGTCGCGTGACGCGCTTGCTGAGGGAGAAAACCACTAAACACATGGCGATCATCATCAAACCGGTTATGAAGGCCAGCAGCTTCAATGAATGTTTGTAGCCGCGCACAATAGCGTCTTGCGAATAACTGGCGACGGCGTAGCCGGCCAACACGCCTTTAAACCTGATCGGTTCGATATGCACCGACACCGGCGCAGCGCGCACGAAATCCTTGCCGGGTATCAACGGTAGTTGGTCGGGCGCCAGTTCCTGGTAGGGCTTGCTGGTATCCAGCGCGTCAAAGCTTGGCGTATAACCCGCTAGCGCCACCTGCTCGCCGTCGCGATTTAGAATAGCGGCGCCTAAGATACGCTCGTTAGCGGCGATATGGCGCACCAGGGCTTCCAACTCGTAACGCTCGTCGGTGAACAAGGGCTCCACCGCGGTGCTGGCCAATTGTTCGGTGATGAGCGTGCTGAAATCGTCCGCGTGGGCGCGGATAAGGCGCGATTGGTGGTTGAGCAGAAATACCGCAAGCACGCTTACGCAGCCGAGCATCAGCAGAGACACGCTGGCCGACAATTTTAACGCTAAAGGAATTCTGCGCCGTACACGCGCATCTGCTACTTCGGTTTGCAAGGACGTCTCCACTAGACCAAAGGGTGTGTGATATTCACAAGTTCCATGTGAACTACACACCGTTTCTAAAATTTAGTCAATGGATGAAATTTAAACCAGCGAGGCGGGGGCAAATACGACCAACGGGGGCGGAAATGCGACAAATTTACGGCAATTAGCGCAAGTGCACGTGTCGTCCTGACAGTCGTCCCTTCGGGGCCGGCCAACGCGATCCTTCCGTTCGTCTGGAACACACTGCAACCGCTTTGCCGGCCTGCGAAGCAAGTGAGCTACAGGGCAGCGCCGCATAAAGTCGTTGCAGACGATTTTGTTGGCTGGCGCGCCCGGAGGGATTTGAACCCCCGACCAACGGAATCGGAATCCGCTACTCTATCCAGCTGAGCTACGGGCGCGGCGAGGGCGCATAATACCGATCTGGGCAGAGCTAGTCTAATCGCATATGACGTGATTTAAGTCTTGCTCTGCAGGCGCTATAATGCGCAGCTTATTTTGGCTGCGCAGTGTGGAAAAAAAGAGGTATCAAGTGAAACGTGTTTATCTGAATGTCGTCAGTTCTGTCATTCTCGCGGGTGCGATTGTCGCCCATGCGTCGGAAAAAACCGACCAGGAAATTGCCGAGCGTCTCAAGCCGGCGGGTGAAGTGTGTGTGGAGGGCGATCCGTGCGCGACGGCGGTAGTTGCGACCGCAGCGAGCGGCGCGAGCAGTGGCGCGCGATCCGGCGAGGACATTTATAAGGCGAGCTGCACGACTTGTCATGATGCCGGTGTCGGCGGTGCACCTAAATTTGGTGATGCAGATGCGTGGAAACCGCGGCTGGACAAGGGCATCGACACTTTGTACGCCAATGCCATCAATGGCGTCAACGCGATGCCGGCCAAGGGCCTGTGTATGGACTGCTCCGACGAAGAGATGCAGGCAGTTGTTGATTACATGGTCGATAAAAGCCAGTAGCCGCTGGCTGTTGCTGCCCGATTCTTATTTGAGTAGCGGATGATCTTGCGGTAACTGGCGCTGCATCCACAGCGCCAGCTTGTGTTTCATATGGGTTTCGTTGTCCTGGCCTCTCGCTAACGGTTGAATCAGCTTGTCGTGGACCAGCAAGCGGTAGATATAGGTAATTTTCAGTTTCGCCGAGTCGGTTGCTTCGATCTCTCCGGCGCCGCGCTTCTTCGCATAGATCGCGCCCACGCGCAGTGCTTCTTTAACTAACTCGGCTTCATGTGACAGTTTTTTCATTACTGTTGCGGAGTTTGGCTACTGGAGCTGTAGTTTAACCTAGAAACCGCAGCGGCGCGCTAATCAAACAAAGCCTTCAAGCTACCCATTGTTTGTTTGCCGCGCGCCTTGTTCTGCTCGGGGCTGAGCGCGGTTTTCGCCGGCCAGAGAATATACTGCTCGGGCAGTTCGCTGAGGAAGCGGCTGGGTTCGCAGGCGACGATCTTGCCGTATTTGTTGCGCCTGGCGGCATAACTCAGGGTTAGCGTCTGCTGTGCGCGGGTCATGCCGACATAGGCCAGGCGTCGTTCTTCCTCGATGGCGGCAGGCTCGACGCTGTTGCGATGCGGCAATAGTTCTTCTTCGAAGCCGATGATAAACACGTGTTTGAATTCCAAGCCCTTGGCCGCGTGTAGGGTCAGCAATTGAATGCGGTCGAAATCCTCTTCCTTTTCCTGCTGGTCGAGCAGGTCGCGCAATACCAGCTTGGCGATAATTTTTTCTATATCGGCGTCGTCACCGCCGGCACTCACATCTTTTTCGATCGCGTTTAGTAAAAATTGCACGTTCGCCCAGCGCCGCTCGGCGGTTGTGGTTGAACTGCTGTTTTGCAGCAGCCAGTCCTGGTAATCAATATCAGAGAGCAGTTGCTTTATGGTTGCTACCGGCTCGCTAGGCAGAGCGCGCTGCCGTGCTTCCATCCAGTGGCCGAAGTCCTGAACTTTGCGTAAGGCCTTGCCCTGTAACAGGTGGGTCAAGCCTATTTCAGTACAGGCCGTTAACAAGCCATTGTCGCGCGTTTGGGCGTAGGCCGCGAGATTTTCCAGCGTTTGCGCGCCGATACCGCGGCGCGGCGTGTTAATAACACGTAACAGCGCGCTGTCATCGGCAGGGTTGATCAACAGGCGCAGATACGCCATCAAATCCTTGATCTCGTTGCGAGAGAAGAACGAGGTGCCGCCGCTGATGCGGTACGGCAGTTGTTCTGCTTGCAGGCGCAATTCGAGCAGGCGTGCCTGATGGTTACTCCGATATAGCACGGCGAAGTCCTGTAGCTCGCATCGATGCCGCAGGCGGCGGTCAAAAATCTCGTTAACGATGCACTCGACTTCGTCATTCTCGTCGGCACGACGCTCAATGTGAACGTTGTCGCCCAGGCCGAGCTTGCTCCACAGGCGTTTCTCGAAGTTGTGCGGGTTGTTGGCGATCAGATGATTGGCCGCGCTCAGGATGGTTTGCGTGGAGCGATAGTTTTGCTCCAGCTTAACGACTTTAAGTCGCGGGTAGTCGCTTTGCAGAATATCAAGGTTTTCCGGGCGGGCGCCGCGCCAGGAGTAAATAGACTGGTCGTCGTCACCGACTACAGTAAACGCGGCGCGGCTGCCGGTGAGCAAGCGCAGCAGCTGGTATTGGCTGGTATTGGTGTCTTGGTACTCATCGGCCAGCATGTAGTGAATATTATTTTGCCAGCGTTCGCGCGCGGTAGCGTTGGTGCGCAGCAAGCGTACCGGTTTGCTGATCAAGTCGTCGAAGTCGACCGCGTTATAGGCCTGCAAGCTGCGCTCGTATTGCGCGTACAGCGCGGCGGCTTGTTGTTCGACACCGTTGCCGGCCAGTTGGGAAATCTGCTGCGGGTCGAGCAGGTCATTCTTCCACTGCGAGATCAACTGCTGACAGGTGCTGGTGATATCCGCGCTGGCCATCTGGTTTTGTAGTGCCAGGTCTTGCAACAAGGCCAATGAATCCTGCCCATCAAAAATAGAAAAGCCGCGTTTCAGATTTAATGCCGCGAGCTCGGAGCGGATGATGGTGAGGCCCAGCGCGTGAAAGGTGGAAACTTTCAGGCCCGTTGCGCGTTTGCCGAGGCTGGCGCGCACGCGCCGGGTTATTTCCTGCGCGGCTTTATTGGTAAACGTAACGGCGGTTATGCGCTTGGCGGGATGACCGCAGTGCTGAATCAGGTAAGCGATTTTTTCGATAATAACGCGCGTTTTGCCACTGCCAGCGCCAGCAAGCACCAGCAGTGGGCCGTCGATGTAGCGTATAGCTTCGCGTTGCTGGGAGTTAAGGCGAGACATCGACGGTAGCGCAAAAGGCACGCATTGTAACAATATCTTCGGCGCGGAATAGGGGTTGCCACAGAATAAAAAATCAATCGGTAAGATAGCGGTTGTCGATTGCAAAGTTGGGATAAATGTACGATAGTTTTGTATGCCCTCAGTACTGCAAAAAGACAGCGAAATACGGCCTCCCGCAGCCGATCCGCAAATTCGAATTCTTCTCATTAATGACTCGCAAAAAGAGTACACTCGCTTAAGCCATATTTTGGCTGCCATCAGCGCGCGGCGTTATCAATTGACCTGGTGCAGCGACAAGAGTCATGCCATGGAGGCTATGCTCAGTCAGTTGCACGATGTGATTCTGCTCGACTACTCCCCGCGAGCCGGCCAGCGTTTGCTCGCTAACGCCAGGCATCAGGGTTGTACGGCACCTATCATTGTGATGACCGGGCAGATGGATATTGAGCTTGATCAGGCCGCTATCAAGGCCGGCGCTGCCGATTACCTGATCACAGGCCAGATCGACACTTACGCATTGGATCGCGCCATTCGTTATGCGCTGGACCGCAAGGAGGGCGAATTAAAGCTGGCGAAATTGGCGCATTACGATGCGCTCAGCGGCGTGCCGAATCGGGTGTTGTTCTGCGACCGCTTGGAGCAGGCCCTCCAGCGCGCCGAGCGTGGTAACCATTCGGTCGCTCTGTTGTTTCTGGATTTTGATGGCTTCAAAAACATCAACGATACCTACGGCCATGCCGCCGGCGACCGCTTAATCGCAATCATTGCCGCACGCCTGTCGGCCTGCATGCGCAAGACCGACAGCCTGGCGCGCCTGGGCGGCGATGAATTTACCGTGGTATTGGAAGATGTCCACTCCATAGCCGATATCGTCAACGTTACCAAGAAGATTGTGCAAGCCATTGGCAAGCCGTTTCCTATAGCGGGTAACCAGATTTTGCTCGGTTGTAGTATCGGTATCGCGCAATTCCCGGAAGACGGCAAAACCGTTGACACCCTGCTCAAGAATGCCGACATGGCCATGTACCAGGCCAAGCAGGTGCGCGGCAGTGCTTATCGCTTCTATACCGACGAGATGAGCGCCGAGGTGGCCAATCAGCAGAACATTGTGGATGAACTGCGTAGCGCGCTGCAAGCGAACGAGCTGCAACTCTATTTTCAACCACGGGTGGATCTGAGCAGTCGTAAGGTCATCGCGGTAGAAGGCCTGCTGCGCTGGCTGCATCCTGAGCGCGGGCTGCTGCAACCGGAAGATTTTTTAACGGTCGCGGATAACACGGGCTTGACCATACAGCTCGATCACTGGGTGATGCGCGAAGCCTGCCAGGCCCTGGCCGCGCTAGATGAGCTGAGTGTCTCGGCGTTAAAGATTGCAATGCACCTGTCGGTAAAATCACTGCAGGATGAAAACTTCCTGAGCGAATTGCGTCATATCATTGCCCACAGTGGCATTGATGCGCGGCGACTGGAATTTGAACTGAACGAATCGGCGCTGATGGCGCAAGTCAAACAGTTGAGCAACACCATGCTGGAGGTGAATAGACTGGGGCCGGTGTTTTTAGTGGACGATTTTGGCACCGGTTATTCTTCGTTTCCGCAACTGCAACGGCTGCCGATTTCGGCGGTGAAAATCGACCGGAGCCTGGTGCAAAGCCTGCAACACAGCGGCGCCGATGCGCGCATTGTCGAGGCGATGATCAATCTGGCCAAAAGCCTCGAGCTTACGGTGATTGCCGACGGTGCCGACGCGCTCGAGCAGGCCCTTTTCTTGCAGCAAAATGGCTGCAATCAATTGCAGGGCTACTACTTTAGCCCGGCGGTGCCGTTCGATGCCTTATGCGAGTTGTTGAATGACAAGACGGTGTTGGCGGTTTAACGCTTTGAAGCAGCCCGTCTATGTGGTGTCACTTATGCGCGATCGGCTTGTTGCTAAATAGAAAGTCTTTAAGTTCGTGGCTAAACGTTGGGTCTTGGCGTCGTATCCACTCCAACACCATCGCTGCATGTTCTTTTTCTTCATCGCGGTTGTGCGCCAGAATGGCCTGCAAATCGTCGTCTTTGCAGGCATAGACACGCTGGTTATACCAGTCAACGGCTTCCAGCTCCTCCATTAACGACGTAATGGCGCGATGCATGTCACGCGTGGCGTCCGACAATTCGTTGATCGGTTCGTGGTAGCCTTCGTTCGCCATAGGGTTTTCCCAGCTTGAGGTGTTATTAGCCGCAGCGAGCTGCCGGCGATTATAGCTTACTACTATTATAACAAACTACGATGCACACAATAACCGCACCCGAGGCCACGGGCGGGCGGGATACTGAGGGGGTCCTTTAGTATCCGCTATCGCTGCATGCGGTTATCGATGATTTCATCGACCACCGAGGGGTCGGCCAACGTGCTGGTATCACCGAGGTTTTCCAGCTCGTTGGCGGCGACTTTGCGCAATATACGGCGCATGATCTTACCGGATCGGGTTTTCGGTAGTCCGGGCGCCCACTGAATCAGGTCCGGCTTCGCAATCGGGCCGATTTCCTTCTTGACCATATTGACCAGTTCGGCGCGTAGCGCTTCCGTAGGTTCAACATCGTGCATCAGCGTAACGAAGGCGTAAATGCCCTGCCCTTTGATGGCGTGCGGGTAGCCCACCACGGCAGCTTCGGCGACGGCGTTGTGCAATACCAGTGCACTCTCCACTTCGGCGGTACCCATGCGATGGCCCGACACATTCAGCACGTCGTCTACCCGGCCGGTAATCCAGAAATAACCGTCTTCGTCACGGCGTGCGCCGTCACCGGTGAAATAATAACCCGGGTAGGTCGAAAAATAAGTGGCGATCATGCGTTGATGATCGCCATAGATCGACCGTATCTGGCCCGGCCAGGACTGTGAAATCACCAGGTTGCCTTCGCCCGCCCCCGCAACGATATTGCCTTCTGTGTCCAGCAACTCGGGTTTAACGCCGAAGAACGGCCGGGTGGCGGAACCCGGCTTCAGTGCGGTAGCACCCGGTAGCGGCGTAATCATGATGCCGCCGGTTTCGGTTTGCCACCAGGTATCAACAATAGGGCAGCGGCTGTCGCCGACGACCTGGTTATACCATTCCCAGGCTTCCGGATTGATCGGCTCGCCTACCGTGCCTAACAGTTTAAGCGAGCTGCGCGAAGTACTGTTAACAAAATCGTCACCCTTGCTCATCAATGCACGCAGGGCCGTCGGCGCAGTGTAGAAGATATTGACCTGGTGCTTGTCGATTACCTGCCAGAAACGCGAGGCATCCGGGAAGGTGGGTATGCCTTCGAAAATCAACGTGGTTGCGCCATTCGCCAGCGGCCCATAGACAATATAGGAATGGCCGGTAACCCAGCCAACGTCGGCCGTACACCAGTAAATATCGCCGTCGTGGTAGTCGAATACGTATTTGTGTGTCATCGCGGCCTGCAACAGGTAACCACCGGTGGTATGCAATACGCCTTTGGGTTTGCCGGTGGAGCCGGAGGTATACAGAATAAACAGCGGGTCTTCGGCGTCCATGGACTCGGGCGCGCAGTCGGTGTCAACTTGCTCGACCGCCTCGTGCAGCCACAAGTCGCGCTTGCTGTGCCACTCAATACGACCCCCCGTGCGTTTTACAACCAAACAGGTGCTGACATTCGGGCATTCGCTCAGCGCCTTGTCTGCGTTCGCTTTGAGGGGCACATTTTTGCCACCGCGCACGCTTTCGTCGGCCGTGATAAGGGTCTGGCAATCGGAATTGAGAATGCGATCCTTCAGCGCCTCCGGCGAGAAGCCGCCAAACACAATGGAGTGTACCGCGCCGATGCGGGTACAGGCCAACATCGCGTAGGCCGCTTCCGGAATCATCGGTAGATAAATACAGACCCGGTCGCCTTTTTTAACGCCGCGCTGCTTGAGCACATTGGCCACCATGCAAACCTGTTTGTGCAGCTCACGGTAGCTGATGTTGCGGCTGTCTTCCGGGTTGTCGCCTTCCCATATAATCGCGACCTGATCGGCGCGCTCGGGCAGGTGGCGGTCTATGCAATTGACGCTGACGTTTAGCTTGCCGCCGCCGAACCAGCTTGCCTGGCCGGCTTCAAAATTGTATTCGCAGACCGACTCGAACGGTTTGTCCCAGGCGAGAAATTGCTTTGCTTGTGCTGCCCAAAACGCATCAACGTCCTCAATAGAGGCATTGTACATAGCGCAGTATTGTTCTTCGGAAATGTGTGCCTTGGCTTTGAACGCATCTCTGATTGGGTGGGTCATTGTCGCAAGCATGGTGGGTTCCTGGCCGCTATTAGCTGTTACTTCTGGGAGGCTAACTACTTTATATCCTCTGCCCAGACTTTCAAGCCGAATTTGCATAGACAATGGTCTATTTTTATAGCGCTAGCACATGTTCTAGAATGACTCGATGAATATAAGCGCACGCGGAAAATAACCCAAATGTTGCAAGGCTGGCTACTGATTCTGTGTTCGCTGGCGTATATCGGCTTACTGTTTGGCATTGCTTACTTTGGCGACAAACGTATGCAGCAGGGTCGGCCGTTTGCGCATCGAGCGCTGATATTCAGCCTGTCTTTGGGGGTGTATTGCACATCATGGACCTATTACGGGGCGGTCGGCACGGCCGCAACCGGTGGCTGGAAATATCTGGCGATTTATCTCGGGCCAATACTGACGTTTGTGTTCGGTTACCACTTTCTTAATAAAGTGCTAACGGTCAGTAAAGAACACAACATCACTACAATTGCTGACTTCATTTCTTCTCGTTATGGCAAAACGCAGGGCATCGCCGCGTTTGTCACCGTCATTGCCATCCTGGGCACCCTGCCCTATATCGCCTTGCAGCTAAGAGCGGTGGCCTTGAGCTATCAGGTGGTGGCGAGCAATACCGTTACCGCCCAGCTGCTGCCATTATCGTCTTCACTGTGGAACAGTACCGGCCTGATTGTGGCGATGGTGATGGCGTTGTTCACTATTTTGTTTGGCACCCGCTATGTCAACGCCTCGGAGCACCATGAAGGGATTATTCTGGCCATCGCCTTTGAATCGGTGGTTAAGCTGTTCGCGCTCATTTGTGTTTGCTTGTTTTCGGTGTATGGCGTTTATAATGGCTTTGACGATCTGGCGCGGCAGGCCAGCAGTACCGCCGACATCAAGCGCCTGCTGGTTGCGCCGTCGTTGCAGCAAGACTTGCTACAAGCCGGGTTTTTGGGGCAGATGCTGCTAGCTGCGGCGGCTATTTTTTGTTTGCCGCGGCAGTTTCATGTGACCTTTGTAGAAAATACCGATACTGCACATCTAAAAGTGGCGCGTCGTCTGTTTCCGTTGTACCTGATTGCCACCTGCCTGGTTGTTGTTCCTATTGCGGTTGCAGGGTCTCTGGTTTTCAAAGGCCAGGTGGTCAATCCCGACATGTATGTATTGGCCATTCCGATGCAGTCAGAAAACACCCTTTTGACGTTGTTGGCATTTATCGGCGGTCTTTCAGCGGCGACCAGCATGGTAATTGTCGCGGTTATTGCACTCAGTACCATGGTTTGTAACGATATTATCATGCCGCTGTTGTTCAAGGTGTCGCGCTTACAGTTGAAACAACGCCAAGATATGACTGGCCTGCTGCTGGCTATCCGCCGCGGCGCCATCGTGGCAATATTGTTTCTCAGTTACCTGTATTACCGCTACATCAGTGATATCGAGGCGCTGGCGTCGATTGGCTTGATTGCCTTCGTGGCCGCTTTGCAATTCGCGCCGGCCATTATTGGTGGTGTTTACTGGCGGCACGGTCATCGCAATGGTGCAGTTTGTGGTTTGATCGCGGGGTTTGCAGTCTGGTTTTATTGTCTGTTTTTACCATCGCTGGCGCAAGCCGGCTGGGTAACGGAAGGTTTTATCGAGAACGGATTATGGAACGTGCAAGCGCTGCGGCCCTACCAATTGTTCGGCTTCGAAGGCTATGACCCGATTACCCACGGTCTCATATGGAGTATGCTGGCGAATACATTGGGCTACATATATTTTTCGCTGGGGGCCTCGTCGCGCCTGATCGACCGCATTCAGGCCGCCAATTTTACGCATTCCCTGGCATCCGGCAGCGCGCTGGAACGCTTGCCGTGGTGGAGCTCAGCCGAAGTCGGTGAGCTGCGCGTATTGGCGGAGCGCTTTATTGGCGAGGAGAACAGCCGCACAGCCTTTGCCAACTACGCACGGAAAATAGAGTCTTCGCTGTTGGCGTCAGAAAAGGCCGACGCAGAGCTGGTGCGGTTTACCGAACACTTGCTGGCGGGCGCAATTGGCGCTTCGTCGGCACGGCTGGTTATTTCTTCAACGCTGAAGAAAAAAGATATGCCCATTGAAGATATCGTCAGAATCGTCGATGAAGCCTCGCAGGCGGTACAGTTCAATCGGGACTTATTGCACGCGACGATCGAGAACATCGACCAGGGCATCAGCGTGGCAGACAAGAACCAGCGCCTTGTCGCCTGGAATACGCGCTACCTGGAAATGTTCGAATACCCGGCTGGTCTCATTTATGTGGGCCGGCCGATTGCGGAAATTATTCGCTACAACGCAGAACGCGGCGAATGTGGGCCTGGTGACATTGAAAAGCATGTCAACAAGCGGTTGAACTACGTCAAGGCCGGGACGCCGCATCGTTTTCAACGTTGCCGCCAGAATGGCATGGTGGTGGAGATGCATGGCCGACCCATGCCGGGCGGTGGTTTCGTTACCAGTTTCAACGATATTACCGAGCACAAAAAAACCCAGCAAGAATTAATCGAGATTAACGAAAACCTCGAGCAGCGGGTGCGCGAGCGCACCCGCGAGTTGTCGTTGCTTAACGATGAATTGCGTGCCGTAAATATCGATAAAACACGTTTTTTGGCCGCAGTAAATCATGACTTGATGCAGCCGTTAAATGCGGCCCGGTTGTTTACATCGGCATTGCAGCAAACTACCGATGATCCGGGGGGCTTAACCGACCGCGTCAATAGAGCGCTGCAATCAGCGGAGGAAATGTTAAGCACACTGGTAGATATCTCCAAGCTCGACAGCGGCGCCCTCGAAGCCAATATCGAGACCTTTGCAGTCAACGACGTGCTGGACAAGTTAAAAGAGGAATTTTCGGTTATCGCCGAGCAGCGCAATATTCGGCTGCGCGCGCAGCCATGTGCGCTAAATGTTAGCAGTGACGCGCATTTATTACGGCGTATTTTGCAGAACTTCCTGTCCAATGCGCTGCGCTACACGTCAAAGGGACGCGTGCTGATTGGCTGCCGACGGCTGTTTTCGAACCCGGCGGAACCCATGCTGCGCATCGAAGTTTGGGATACCGGTCGTGGTATTGCCGCGAAGAACCTGCAGAAAATATTTGACGAGTTTGAGCGCCTGGACCAACGTCGCGATACGTACGACCAGGGCACAGGGCTGGGGCTGTCGATCGCCAAGCGCATTGGCGGCATACTGGGGCATCCGATCAGCGTGCGCTCTACGCCCGGTAAGGGCACAGTGTTTGCGCTGGAAGTGCCGGTGAGCGCCGAGCAGGCGCAACAGGCGGGTGCAGTCGAGCCGCAGCAAGGTCTTGGCATCGTGCAGGCCGACGGAAACTTATCTGATGTGCTGATATTGTGTATCGACAATGACCAGCAGGTACTAGATGCGATGCAAACTCTGATGTCCGGTTGGTCTTACCAGGTCGTTGCGGCACGCTCACAGGATGACGCCGTCCTCTGGTTGGCGCGCAATAAGGGCGTTCCCAATATCATGCTGGTCGATTACCATCTAGATCACGGGGCGACAGGTATCAACGTGATGAATACACTGCAACAGTATTTCGGCCGGCGGATACCGGGTGTGCTTATTACCGCGGACGTTAGCGAAGAAGTGAAAGACGCGGCGCAGGATGCCGCTTACCGATATCTGCGCAAGCCGATAAACCCTGGCGCCTTGCGCAATTTGATCAGAAACCTGCTAATGCAAAATAGAAGTCGGCTTGTCAGCTAAGCCGATCGGCTCCACTTGCAGATGTTTGGCCGCAATGGTGGCCGCCTGGGTGCGGTTACTTACGCCCAGCTTCTTGTAGACCTCGGTCAAGTGTGCCTTGATGGTGGCTTCCGAGACACCAATTCCATCAGCCATTTGTTTGTTGAGATTACCTTCGGTCAGCATCATCAGAATGCGAAACTGTTTCGGCGTTAGCGTGGACACGCGCGTGCCGAAGTCAGCGCCAAAGCGGTCGAGTCGGTTGATTTGTTCCTGCATGCCATTGGGTAACCAGCGTTCGCCGGCGATTATTTGCTTGATCGCGCTGACAATTGTTGAAATTTCAGCGGACTTGGGGATAAACCCGGCCGCGCCAAACTCCATTGCGCGGGCCACAACCTCCGGCCCCTCGCTGGCCGATATCATGGCCACCGGAATTTGCGGGTATTGCAAGCCCAGATAGTGCAACGCAGAAAAGCCCACCGCGCCAGGCATATGCAGGTCGAGCATGATCAGGTCGCTGTCATCGTGGTTGCGTACGACACGCTGAAGCGTGTCGAAGGCATCCGCATTGACTATCTTGATATCCTCGAAAGCGGGCTCGATCGAGTGCTGCAAGGCTTCGCGAAACAATGGGTGATCGTCGGCAATAATAATTTTTTTAACGACAAACATAGCAGCGACTTTTTGTTATGCGTGTAGTGCATAGTAATGCGCCACACGGTGTGCTGCAAGACACCATTTTGCGCACGATGTGTAATTCGCCAGTAGTCTATTTTATTGCGACACAATGTCGAAACTGCCAGGAAAACCCGGCAAATATAGACCTTCCTCTAATACCGTTGGTTGCGCCAAACCCACATCATATCGGCCACGAATAACCTAACCAGTACTTGGGGAGTCGCAATGACTAACAGCACGCTCAACCGCAAGTTACCCCGTTCTTTTATTTGCCCGCTTGTTTTGCTTACAATTCCCTGCTCTGCGCTTTCGGCAACGAACGGGGAGTTGGAGGAGCGTATCAGGCAATTAGAGGCTATTGTGCAGCAGCTTGAGGGCCAGGTAACGCAGCAGGACCAAAGCATAGAAACTATTAAGGTGGTGAAAGAGAAAGAGAGGGCCGAGCTTGGCGCCACCAAACTGCAGTCCGGCGAAGGCGCTGCAACCACGGTGACATTCGGCGGCTACGTGAAAGCTGACGCCATCTACAGTGATTACAGCGATGGCGATCTGGCCGCTGGCAGTGCAGGGCGCGACTTTTATATTCCAGGTACCATTCCGATCGGTGGTGACGATGAAGACGCCGACCTCGATATGCACGCCAAGCAGTCACGCTTTTTCCTGAAGACCGATACCGATATTGGCGGCAGCAAGCTGAGCAGCTATTTCGAAATGGATTTTCTGTTGTCAGGCGACGGCGATGGTAACGAGAGAGTCAGTAACAGCTATAATCCACGCGTGCGGCATGCGTTTATCAAATACGATAACTGGCTGATGGGGCAGACCTGGTCAACCTTCCAGGATGTCGGTGCATTGCCTGAAAGCCTGGACTTCATCGGCCCTGCCGAAGGCACTGTGTTTGCACGCCAGACGCAAATCCGTTACACCCAAGGCAGCTGGCAGCTAGCGCTGGAAAACCCGGAAACAACTGTTACGCCGTTTGGCGGCGGCGGACGTATCGTCACCGATGACAACAACATTCCGGAAATTGTGGTTCGTTACACGCATACCCGGGATTGGGGCTGGTTGACTGCTGCCGCGATTGTCCGGCAACTGAGTTACGAGGATAACGACCCTGCCGTCAACGTGGATGATGATCAAACCGGCTTCGGCATCAGCGTGTCGGGTAAATTCATGTTCGGCAAGGACGATCTGCGCTTTATGGTCACCGGCGGTACCGGGCTGGGGCGTTATGTTGGTCTGAATACCGCCAATGGCGTAGTGGTAGATGAAAGTGGCGATCTGGAAACCATTGACTCCCTGTCCGGGTTTGTGTCGTACCGGCATCTCTGGAGTGAACAATGGCGTTCCAACCTGACCTTATCGACGTTTGCCGCCGACAATGACGACAACCTGACCGGCGGAGCTGTCACCAAAGAGGCGCAGAGTGTACACGTCAACCTGCTGTTTTCGCCAAATCCCAAGCTTACCGTTGGCGTTGAGTATGGGTTGGCCACCCGGGAAAATGAAGCGGGCGATGACGGTGATTTGAATCGCCTTCAGTTTTCCGGCAAGTACGTTTTTTGACCCTGCGCAGCTTAACGCTGCATAGCCAGGCTGCTTTCCTCGTCATCTGTGGATCTCCACAAAGCCTTAGCCCCCCCGATTCGCAGTTTGAATCGGGGTTTTTTATGTGCAAGACAGTGCACGGGGTCGAATACAGGTTTTATAGTCGCGTTAATATAAATGCACGATGACCAAGCTCAAGAAGCGCCTAAAATTGCTACTGGCAAACTTGACGCGCGCCGTAGCGCGGTGTGCTGATCGTGTCGGGCAGAGCACGAATATCAAAGCTCCGCACCGTTACGCCTGGGCAAATGTTGCGCCGGAGCTGATGCCTCTTTTTTCGACGCGAATCGACGCCGCGACAAAACATGGTTTTATGGCGGCAGCGATTGCCGAGGCGCGCCAGTCCGGTCTTTACCCCACCGTTGGCGCCGTGGTGGTTAAAGATGGCGAAATTATTGGTTGCGGGCATCGTTGCGTGAACAAAATACGCGAAGCGCCACCACGCTGGCGAGTTCGGCATGCCGAACAAGTCGCGCTGCAAAACGCTGACGTAAATGCGCAAGGCGCGACACTGTACGTCACGCTTGAACCTTGTGCGGAACGCTACATCGGCGCGACTGTGGAGCCCGCGGAAGTGTGTTCTAAACTGATACCACGCGCCGGTATTGCCTGCGTAGTGGTTGGCCTGATAGACCACGATCCGATGACCTGCGGTAAAGGCCTCAAGCGCTTGCATGCGGCCGGCATTCGGCTGGAATATACTGACACCGACCTTGACCAGGAATTGCTAAAGCTGGTGGACGACGGGCACTTTGGCGTATTACCGGCAAGCGTGCCGCTAAATGCGTAGGCGATGTGTTAGTGATGAATACTGAACAAGAAAACCCCGACGAGCAACTACATTTTATTCAAGCCCTGCCGCCGTTTGATTGCCTGACCGAATTGCAGTTGCAGCTGGTGGGGCAGCACCTCGAAGCGCAACAGGTCAGGTCGGGCACGCATGTACTGGCCCAGAATGGCCCGCCCAGCCAGCACCTTTATGTCATTCGTACTGGCGCCATACGCTTTGTGCACAACGGTCAGGTAACTCAGGTGTTGGCGCCGGGTGGAATCTTCGGCTATCCCTCGATGCTGAACAAGGACGCATCGTCATTCGACGTAGTGGCTGAAGACGATGTTTTGCTATACCGAATTCCCGAACAGGTATTCCGCACGCTTATAGAAAACGCTGCCTTCGCCGAGTTTTTTCTGAAAAACCTGAGCGAGGGCTTACGCCGCACATCGCAAGTTGAAATGCCCTCCCTTAGCGGCGATTTCACCACCTTGATCGGCGATTTAATTGCCCATGCTCCGGTTGTGGTGGAGCCAGCCGCTACCGTGGCTGTCGTGGCCGCGACAATGCGCACAGCCTCCGTAGACGCGGCGCTGGTAACCAGCGAACCACCGGGCATAATCACCGATCGCGATTTTCTGGTTCGAGTGCTGGCCGAAAACCGCGGCCCGGAAACTCCGGTGACCGACGTGATGACGCAGCCGGTGCGCACGCAGTCGGTGGATACACCGGTTTACGCCGCGCTGCTGTATATGCTGGAACACGATGTGCATCATCTGGCGCTGGAGCAGAATGGACAAATTGTTGGCGTCATAAGCGCCGACGACTTGCTGCGCCACCAGGCCCGCAATCCGCTGTATTTCCTGCGCGAGCTGGAGCACCTCGACAAACCCGACAATTCACTTAGTCGCTACGCGTTGAACGTTGCAAGTACGGTAGAGACCCTGTTCAAGGGCGGCCTGGACGTGGCGCAAATTGGCCGTACGGTTGCCAGTCTAAACGCAACACTGATTCGGCGCTTGTTAGAAATGGCCGAAAAAGAGTTAGGGCCGCCGCCGACCGAATACGCCTGGATTGTGTTTGGGTCTGAAGGACGCATGGAGCAAATGTTACTGACCGATCAGGATAATGCACTGGTTTACAAAGAGGATTCGGCGGCAGCACGGCACTACTTCAAGGCGCTGGCCGACAAGGCTGTCAATGGCCTTATCCATGCCGGCATACCGTCCTGCCCGGGAGGGTATATGGCGACCAACTGGTGCAAGCCGCTGGCTGACTGGGCGGCGCTGTTTGAGAGTTGGGTGAGTTCGCCCGACCCAAAGGCATTGCTCGAAGCCTGTGTTTTTTTTGATTTCCGCGTGTTGCACGGCGACTTGTCATTGGCAGTTCTTGAACGCGTATTGTTCGGAACCGGCTCGAAAAGTATCTTCCTGGCGCATATGTCGCAGATGGCGCTGGAGTTTCCGCCACCGTTAACCATGTTTCGCCGCATCCGTACCAAACGCGGAGAGGTGGACTTGAAAAAGGGCGGGGTGGCCGCCATTGTTGCCATTGCGCGGTTCTTCGCACTGGAGGCCGGCGTGCGCTCGCGCTCGACCTTTGAGCGCCTCGAGGGCGCAATGGCCGCCGGCAAACTAAGCCGCGACGCGGCCGAGTCCATCGCTGAGACCTACCGTTTCCTATTGCAACTACGCCTACGCGAGCAGCTGGCTGACATCAAGACCGGTGCGGTGGCCGACAACAAGATTCGCCTGCTGGAGTTGTCGGCGCTGGAAAATCACCGACTAAAAGAAGCATTCATGGCTATTAAGGACATACAGGACTTTATTGGGCAGCGGTTTTGATGCCGTTGCAGCTTACTGCGCTGCAATATGGCAATAATTTCGTGTGTGGCCAAGACGATTCGGCGCTGCGTTGGCGGGTCGCCGCTCATGGGTCTGCAGGTCTGCCGCACAGGCAAACTGCACTCAATCTGTTACGCCCAGATTGAGCATGGGCAATGACTCGCGCTTTGCCACGGTCGGTATATTTTTAGACCTTCCGCTAATACCGCAATACTCCGGCGCGGCACACTATAGGCTAGCAGAATAAAGGTAAAAGCCAGTGCGACGCATGCTTTTGCCATAATCAAACGGGTAAAACCCCAGGAGCACTCACATGCGTACAGAAGACACTTCAGGCGAGGCCTATTGGAAGGCCAATAGAAGACTAATGGCGATCTGCCTGGTTATTTGGTTCATCGTATCGTTCGGCTTCGGCATCATCTTGCGGCCCATGCTGGATGCTATTCACATCGGCGGTTACCCGTTGGGCTTTTGGTTTGCCCAGCAAGGATCCATTTACGCATTCGTGGGGTTGATCTTTTTCTATGTTCAGCGCATGGGTGTGCTGGACCGCAAATTTGACGTCCACGAAGACTAAGAGGATAAGATCATGGACCTGACAACTATGACGTATATCGTTGTAGGCGCGACCTTCGCGCTTTACATTGGCATCGCTTTTTGGGCGCGCGCGAGTAGCACCAGCGAATTTTACGCCGCCGGCCGTGGTGTGCACCCGGTGCTTAATGGCATGGCAACCGGCGCCGACTGGATGTCGGCAGCCTCGTTTATCTCGATGGCGGGATTGATCGCCTTCATGGGTTTTGACGCGTCCATCTACCTGATGGGCTGGACCGGTGGTTATGTGCTACTCGCCATGTTGCTGGCGCCCTACCTGCGCAAGTTTGGCAAGTTTACCGTGCCCGAGTTCATCGGTGACCGTTACTATTCGCAGACAGCGCGTCTGGTGGCTGTGATCTGCTTGATTGTCGCATCGATCACGTACGTTATCGGCCAAATGAAGGGCATAGGCGTTGCCTTCTCGCGTTTCCTGGAGTTGGAATACGACACCGGGCTATACACCGGTATGATCATCGTATTCTTCTACGCCGTGCTGGGAGGTATGAAGGGTGTAACCTACACTCAGATTGCGCAGTATTGTGTGCTGATTTTTGCCTATACCGTACCGGCAATATTCATCTCGCTGAATCTGACCGATAGCCTGTTGCCGCAAATCGGACTGGGCGCCACAATGGCCGATGGCAGTGGCGCCTTTATGCTGGAGCGGTTGAACCAGGTCATAACCGACCTTGGCTTTGCAGCCTACACCGAGCAGAAAACGACCACCCTCAACATGGTGGCGTTCACGATGTCACTGATGATCGGCACGGCCGGTCTGCCACATGTAATCGTACGCTTTTTCACCGTACCCAAGGTCAAGGACGCACGCTCTTCCGCTGGCTGGGCGCTGGTGTTTATCGCGATTCTGTACACCACGGCGCCTGCCGTTGGCGCCATGGCCCGGCTTAACATCACCAACACTATTCAAACCGGCGCAGTGGGTTCGGCCGACGGCAACCTGGTGTACGAGGAGCGCCCGCAGTGGTTTAAGAACTGGGAGAAAACCGGCTTACTGCAGTTTGAAGACAAGAACGGCGATGGCCGTATCCAGTACTACGACGACACGAATACCGAGTTTTCCGCCAAGGCCGAGCAGTGGGGCTGGAAAGGCAACGAGATGGTAAAAGTGGATCGCGACATCATGGTGCTGGCCAACCCCGAGATTGCTCAATTGCCTAACTGGGTAATTGCCCTGGTGGCCGCCGGTGGCCTCGCCGCCGCGCTGTCTACCGCGGCTGGACTGTTGTTGGCGATCTCATCGTCCATTTCGCACGACCTGCTCAAGGGCATGTTCATGAAGCACATCAATGAGAAGCAGGAGCTGCTGGCGGCGCGCATCGCCATGGCGGGCGCGATTGTGGTGGCCGGTTACCTGGGCTTGAATCCCCCCGGCTTTGCGGCACAGGTGGTGGCGCTAGCCTTCGGCCTCGCAGCGGCGTCGATCTTCCCGGCGTTAATGATGGGCATTTTCTCGAAGAAGGTGAACAACACCGGGGCGGTCGCGGGCATGTTGGTGGGGCTGGGCAGTACCGTGCTCTACATCTTCCTGTTTAAAGGCTGGTTCTTCGTGCCTGGAACCGAAACCTTTGCCAATACGCCTGACAACTGGCTATTCGGCATTCAACCGGAAGCCTTCGGCGCGGTCGGCGCCTTATTGAACTTTGGTACCGCCTTCCTGGTTTCGACCATGACATCGCCAGTGCCGGATCATATCCAGCATTTGGTGGAAGACGTGCGCACGCCGAGAGGAGCTGGAACCGCAACTCACTAGCATGTCGAGTGGTGAGTTGTAACCAAGAACCCCGCCTGCGTGCGGGGTTCTTTTATGGACAGGATGTACAGTGTGCCGCAGTGTAAAAGGACTGAGCCCTCTTTTTACTCAATACCCAAAGCTGCAGCCATCACATTGTTCGCCAGCCGCTCGCCAGTTTTGCGGGCGCTAAACAGCAGGAACAGGGCCTGCGCTCCATAAATGAATAGGTACGCCATGGCCAGCGCTGCTGGCACGCCGAGGTTTAGCGGCCAGGCGACGATGAAGCTAAGCAGGAAAACCACACTGACCAGGTACAGATTGCGCAACAAGCGCCAACTGCCCGCGGTGCCGGCTACCAGATCCGCTGTAGCATTCTGCTGGTACAGGCGCTTCCAAACCTGCATCTGCACCTGCGGGTTGTAGGCGGAGTCATGGATCTCAGGGTAGGCTTGCAGCAGCGGCTTGCGGTCAAAGCCGGGGTTCTTGCCACCACCAAAAAAGGCACGGTGTCCCGGATGCGCGTAGTGGCGCCGAAAATAGGCCAGACTGCTCTTCCACTTAGTCGGCAGTCGTTCTACCAGGAGTAAGGCGATGGCCGCGATAGCAAAGGCTATGGCAGCGACCGTACCTATCCGTGGACTCATGTCTGACCAATGGGTCAGGCTGGAGACAAATGTATCCACGCCATACGGCAGTTGCAAAAGAAACAAATACAACAGCAGAGTGTTGAGGATGGTGAACGAAACGAGCAAGATGCGTTGTATTGTTTTATTCATTGTGGAAATCTGCGGATACGGATAAAAGGGGCTTAGTTGCCCAATATAAACGGAGCGATTTGAATTTGCCAAGCTGGTATGTACACTTTATTCGTTACAGTGCACTAGGGTCATAAAGTTAAGCAAACAACAGGTGCGACGGCATGCTAAAAAAAATTCTTCTTGTTGACGACGAACCCAATATTGTGCTGTCGCTGGAATTTTTGATGCAGCGCGCCGGTTACCAGGTGGAAACGGCTGCCGATGGCGGGGCCGCATTGCAGTGTATCGCTGCCGCGCCGCCCAATCTGGTGCTGTTGGATGTGAATATGCCCCGGCGTGACGGCTTTGATGTGTGCCAGACCTTGCGTGCAAACCCTGACTGGGCAGCCGTGCGGGTCATTATGCTGACCGCCAAGGGCCGCGACGTCGAACGCGAAAAGGGCATCGCCCTGGGTGCCGACGATTACATTACCAAACCGTTTGCAATGCAGGATGTAATCGACAAGGTGCGGGCTATCCTGGGTGAGTAGATCGGCGCTGTGGCTAGTAATAGCGCTGCAAATGATCGCCGCACTTGTCGCTTTGTTAGTGTTGAGCTATCTGCCGGAATCGCTAGCACCATCCCAATTTGCGTGGATTATTGCCGGCCTGGTACTCGCGTTCGCAGCGCTCGAACTGCTGCTATGGCGGCGCATCGAAAAGACCATCCTGCGGCCGCTGGCCAGCGTCAAGCGCGGTGCCGATATCATCGTGCAGACGCATGCCGTCCACCAGCTCGAACTAACATCTGATCACGAGCTGGGCGCCGTACCCGAGGCTATCCACGCCCTGGGCGATGAAATCGCAAAGGCCAGAAGAGAGATCGCGCTTGCCTTGAAAACCGGTGCGCAGTCCGTTGACGCGCAGAAAATGCAACTGGAACAAGTGATACGCGGGTTGAAGGAAGGCGTTTTCGTTTGCGACGAAAATGCCAGGCTGCTGCTCTATAGTCCATCGGCGGCCCGCATACTGGACCACCATCCAGCCCTCGGTTTGGGTCGATCATTGTATGAATTGCTGCCGAAGGAGCCCGTTGAACACTCGATTGAAATGCTGAAATCAGGTGACACGCGGGAATTGAAAGCCGGGGCCGCCGGGTTTATCTGCTCGGTGGTGAACAAGGAGCGCTTGCTGTATTGCCATCTGGGCTTGCTGCCGCAAGTGCATGACGCGCCCGAGGACGCTGGCGTCAACTCACAGGGTTTCGTATTGACCTTCGATGACGTGACAGCGCGTCATCGTATGGTGCGCGAGCGCAACCGGCTATTGAATACCACGCTGGAACAACTGCGCGCGCCGTTGGCAAATCTGCGTGCGGCGGCGGAAAATATTGTCGCTTTTGACGATATGCCAACCGCGCAGCGCATGGCATTTTCGCGGCTCATCGTCGACGAGAGCTGCAAGCTCAGCGACCTGATGGATGCTGTGGCGACCGGCTCGCGCAATCTTATTGGCGGTGAATGGCAGACGACCGATATCTATTCCTCAGACTTGGTTAACACGATTGCGCGACGCTTGGCGCAGGCGGGCACATTGCAAGTGACCATGACCGGTACACCGCTTTGGCTGGCGCTCGACAGTCACGCCATGGTGGTGTTGGTCGAATTCTTGTTGCACCGTGTGCATGCGGAACTTGGCGTCACGGCTTTTGATCTGGAGGCGCTACGAGGCGATAACAGCGTCTATCTTGATCTGACCTGGACCGGCACGGTGCTAGCCAGCGCGACGCTACTCGGTTGGCAGGAAGAGGTGTTGGCGGATGTGGTAGGGTCGCCGACGGTCTACGATGTGCTGCGCCAGCATGGCAGCGAGATCTGGAGCCAGCCGCATCCGCGCATTGGCGATTGCGCTATTCTCAGAATTCCCCTGCCCGTGTCAGTGCGCCAGTGGGAGGCTGAGCCGCCAAAGTTGCCGCCCAGACCCATGGTGTACGATTTCGACTTAAACAAGAGCGATGCGGCCAATAATGCCGTCCGCCAAAAACGCCTGCGTGATCTCGACTACGTCGTGTTCGATACGGAAACCACCGGCTTGAATCCGGAAGAAGGCGATGAGGTGATTTCTATCGCCGGTGTACGGGTGGTGAGCCAGCGTATTCTGTCGGCCGAATCTTTCGACCAACTGGTCAATCCGGGCCGCGGCATTCCCAAAGACTCTATCCGTTTTCACGGCATTACCGATGAGCAGGTAGAAGACGCGCCGCTGCTTGATGCCGTGTTACCGCAGTTTCGCGATTTTGTCGGCGACGCGGTGCTGGTGGCGCACAATGCCTGGTTCGATATGAAATTCCTGCGCCGCCGGGAAGCGCACACTGGAGTGCGCTTCGACAATCAGATATTGGACACCTTGATGCTGTCGGTATGTGTGCACGGTCACGAAGTTGAGCAATCGCTGGATGCCATCACCGGCCGGCTCGGGGTCGACATCTTTGGCCGCCATTCGGCGCTTGGCGATAGCCTGGCTACCGCCAAAGTACTGCTGGCTCTGATCGATCTGTTGGAAGCGCGCGGCATCATTAGTCTGCAGGACGCGCTAGACGCTTATCGTTAATCAAAGTTAAATAACCGCGGCCGGTTCGTGTATGAACTCAAACAATCGACGTATTTTGCTGCTTGCGCCCTGCCTGCTGCTGGTGGTGAATTAACCGTGGCTGGCAATTTTCTCGAATCAAACCCTGTTGCTTGGTTTGCCGTTGTTGTATCTGTACCTGTTTATACTCTGGTCCATAATCATCCGCCGCCAGGCGGCTACGCGAGCTGGTTTTCGCTAACGGTCATTTCCATGTTTGCCATCATGTTTTTACCGCGCCAGTTTCAGGTCACGGTGGCCGAAAATGTCGACGAAGCGCATATCCGCACAGCCAGCTGGCTGTGTCTGCTAATGCGCTGCTATTGGTCGCGGTATCACTATTTGGCCGTGCCGGTGCAATTCAAGCGCGGATCTTTGTCAATGTGTTTGCAGACACAACAGGTCAGCGCAAAGCTGACATCTGGCGTGGCACGGTGTTGATTGCTGATTTGCAGGCTTTGGTTGCGCGTTTTATCGGCGAGCAGCCGGCACAGCGAGCCTTTGCAAAATATGCGAGGCAACAAGGCATTGATTTTTCCCGGCAAAAAGTCGCCGAGCCTCACACCCACCTGGTGAGTTTCACTGAGCACTTGCTGGCCGGCGTCATCGGTGCTGCTGGTGCGCGGGTCATGGTCTCTACCCTGTTCAAGGGCCAGACGCTGGATATCGAAGACGTGATGCACATTCTGGATGAGACGTCACAGGTGAGGGAATATAGTCACCGACTGGAACACAAAACCGAAGAGCTTGAGGCCGTCGGTAAGGAATTACGCGCCGCCAACCAACGGTTGCAAGAACTCGACCGGCTTAAAGATGATTTCGTGTCGACCGTAAGTCACGAGTTGCGCACGCCGCTAACATCCATACGCGCCTTTTCGGAGATTTTGCTCAGCGAACCAGACCTTGATTTGGAGCAGAGGCAGAATTTTTTGCAAATAGTCGTCAGTGAAACCGAACGCCTGACCCGTTTGACCAACGATGTGCTGGACCTGGCCAAAATTGAATCGGGCCGCATGGACTGGAATATGCAACAGACCGACCTGCGTCAAGTCATCGAAGATGCAATCCATTCGGTGTTTCAGCTCTGCCAGGAACGCGGTATCGAGCTGCACAAGGCGCTGCCCACGGACCCCGCAGTGGCCACTATTGATCGGGATCGCATTCTGCAAGTGATCATTAATCTGCTGTCCAATGCGGTGAAATTCTGCGAGCACGGCCAGGGCGATGTGCGGATCAGCCTGACCAGAGAGCAACAAGAATTAAGGGTTTGCGTCGCTGACAACGGCGTGGGAATTGAAGCCAAACACCACGCCACGCTGTTCGAAAAGTTTCAGCAGGTCAGCGACCAACAACAGGGTAAACCCAAAGGCTCGGGCCTGGGGCTGGCAATTTGCAAGTTGATTGTCGAGCATCACGGTGGACGTATTTGGCTTGCAAGCGAGCCGGGTCGCGGCAGTCGGTTCTTGTTCACGCTAAAGCCGACATAGGTTAAACGGCTTCGATGTAGCTGATCACACGCGCAAGCGAAATTCGTGCTATTTACCGGGCAATCGTTAGCGCTGCAGAACGTATTCCCCGGGCGCATCGCGCAACGCCTTGTAGCCCTTGCGCGACGCTCCCATTGACGGCGGCTTGGCGGATCTGCTCATCTGCTTGTCCAGCCAGGAGTTCCAGGCTGGCCACCAGGAGCCCGCGTGGCGTTCCACGGTTGTAAACCATGTATCCGGATCGATATGCTTGTCGCCGGATTTACGCGTATGTAGCTGGTAGCTGCGCCGAGGATGGCTGGGCCCACTGATGATGCCGGCATTGTGGCCGCCGGAGGTCAGCAAAAACGTCACCTCAGTGGTTTGATTCAAACCGTGGATCTTGTAGACCGACTGCCACGGTGCGACGTGATCGGTCATCGTGCCTACCACGAACAGCGGAACATTAATGTCGCTGATGGAAATCGGTTTGCCGTCCACCACGTAACGCCCTTCAGCAAGATCGTTATCCATGTACAGTTTACGCAGATATTGGCTGTGCATGGTGTATGGCATGCGCGTACCGTCGGCGTTCCAGGACATCAGATCGTTAACGGAGGACTTCTTGCCAAGCAGGTAGCGGTCTACTGCCGGGGCCCAGATCAGGTCGGCAGAGCGCAACGCCCGGAAGGCTCCCCCCATGCTTTCAATCCCCAAATAGCCGCGTTTCCGCATCAACGCGTGCAGCGACGCAAAAATACTTTCGCCGAGAAAGCGACGGATCTCACCGGCTTCACTGAAATCCGCCTGGGAGGCGAATATCGAGATGCTTTGCAAGCGCTCATCGCCGTCGCGGGCCATTGTCGCCGCGGCAATATACAACAAAGAGCCGCCTATGCAGTACCCGACCGTATTGACTTTCCGCTTTGGCAGCACCGCGTTTACCACGTCAAGTGCTGCCATAATGCCCATGTTTTGGTAATCTTCCATGGATGTGTCGCGCTCCTCCTCGGTGGGGTTTTTCCATGAAATCATGAACACGGTTTTGCCTTGTTCCAGCAGGTATTTCACCATGGAATTCTTCGGCGATAAATCAAGAATATAGTATTTCATAATCCAGGCGGGTACGATAAGAACGGGCTCAGCCCCCACTTTTGCTGTGGCCGGTTTGTATTGGATCAGCTCCATCAATTTGTTTTGGTAGATAACCTTACCTTCAGTGACTGCAACATTTTTGCCCACCAGAAAGTTCTCTGCGCCAGGTGGACCTTGCCCCGTGCGTTGCCGTTTATAGTCACCAATAATGTGCCCGATACCGCGCACGAAATTTCTGCCCTTCTCTTGCTTCGTTACTTGTTGAATCTCCGGGTTGGTCAGTGGAAAATTAGCTGGTGATACGGCTTCAAGAATTTGTTCGGCCATAAAGGCAACCAACAGTTGGTGTTCCTTGTCGACACCCGTTACACCGGTAGTGGCCTCCTGCGACCACTGGCGCGTGAGGAGCCATGATTTTGCAAACACATTAAACGGCCAGCGTTGCCACTCTTCGCCATTGAGGCGTCGGTTACTGGAGCTTACTGGCGTGTCACGCTGCTGACCGAGCAGTGCGCGCGCATTGTAGACGCCTAGTTGCAGCAGCTTGCGGATCAGGCTTTCGGTCAGCTGCAGCCGCTTGCCCGGCGATATTGCTAGGTGCCCCAGCCAGTCGAGATAGGCGAGCGCGAGCTCCAGTAATGACATGCCGCGAGTCAACTTAGCGAACAATGCGCGCACCTGCTCGTCAATATTATTTGCAGTCCGGTCGTCTATAATGACTGGTTCTGCCGACTTGGGGGTCAGGGCTGCGGCGTTCGCGGCGGTAAGATCATTCATTCGCTATCTTCCTTTCCAAATATAGGTGTGCAGTGATTGTGTAGTTCAAAAACTCGTAGGGTAACATCGGTTAGCGCGGTAGTCGTTGCTTGCCTTCATTGGGCTATTTTATTAGCTTCGCGACAAGCGTCGGGATCAACCTGGTCGTCATAGTAAGGCCGCATATCATACGCAGCTGGCATGCAAAACCAATTAGACTAAAGCCGAATGGCACTTAGTTAAGCCGCAAGCTTCTTTGCATGGCCATGTTTTCTG
>CAZJDL010000034.1:0-27772 GCA_964544755.1 uncultured Pseudomonadales bacterium
AGCAAGCTGGCTGGATTAGGGTTGTTTCAGGCTCATTTCTGGATTGGAATATACTTTTGGTATCTAAGGGGCCCCTGAACAAGCCTATGGCGCCTCCGCGCGACCTGAAGCGAGCGGATGCAAGGCGCGGATCGTCGTTAATGTCTTAGGGCTCAATACAGGGCTTTGCAGTGCTCGCGGAGAAACGTGGCACCATCCAGGCGGCACGAGTCGAGGGCAGAATTCTATCGCTCGCCATTGACCATCGCGTTGGCGTAATCGCAGACGGTAGGCGGGGGACGGACAACGTCGATGCTTAGCCGCGCCTCAACGATGTACCTGTTTTGTATGTGGTAAGCCTCTAGCTCTCTCGCGGCGCTGTCGCGGCACGACTTTGTGTCGAACTTGCCACTTTTATGTTGAAGGTAATGTACAAGCTCGTGGACGATCAAGCTCTGGGCGAACTCCGAAGCTCCGTAACGGAATTTCTTGTCGACGTAGATAACACCAGCATCGTTGTACCAACCAAGCGCGTTGCACTCTTTGTTGCCACAAACGTGTTCGACGAAAAACCGATGCGACCGGTACTCGAGTCGCGGTGCTTCATCGGGTGTGGGGTACCCCGAGAGCGACGTTACCCAGGAGATCAGTATTGGCAACATGGTAGGCATATCCATCTCGATAGCTCCCTGAATCTAGGGTAGTGTAACGAATAAGTTCGACAGGCTAATTAGGCACTAATTTCCAAAACCTGGAAAAATCCAAACTCACATCTTGATTCTTGCAAGCCCGCGGGCGCCGGGTCAAGACGAAACCGCCGGGGGCAACTTTATGAGCTACATCCCTGTAGCTCACTTGCCTTGCAAGTGCTCAACCCAACTAACCCAGCGAAAAAGACGTGAGCCGGCCGCTGCCGCCACTAGTTCTGCGTTTGCGACGACGACGCATGCGCTGGAATAATTCCGCCCGCTTGGCTTCCACCCACTCCTCGTGGGTAATCGACTTATCCTCGAGTCCACGGCGTTTTTCTTCATTGCGGCGGTAATAACAAAAGTCTTCAAACGCGTCAATTTCCGGCGCCAGTTCGCGCACGACGAGTTCGATCAGTATCGCGTCGTCCAGATAACCCAGCGCCGGAATGTGATCGGGAATCAAGTCCTGCGCGTATTCGAAGTACACCAGCGCGCTGGCGATGTCGCGTTTTTCGTCTTCCTCTAACGGCCATTCGGGATCATCCAACATATCGATGAGCAGTTGCAGCTTTTCAAAGCGCTGATGGACGAAACGCGGTTGACTCTCGCTAGGGATGCTATCGAGCAGCGCTTGCGCGTTCTTGACGGCATCTTTCTGCTCCAGGTCGGTAATACTTTCCTGTGCACGCCCCATTAATTCACGGAAGTAGTCCAAGTCTTCCTCGTCTAGCGTAAAAGCGATTTCAAGACTCATTTTTATACTCCTTCAACTCGATATCACGATCAGCATAGGCAATCCGCAAACAGTTAGCAATAGCGGGTTGTGCAAGGTAGTACGGCAGCGATGACTGCCGATCAAGCGCCTCTTCATGGTAGCTCAGCACCACGTTATACAACAGGCCATGCGCAGGAGCCAGCGAGCCGAGCGGCTGTTTGCAAAATCCTTGCCAACCGATGGGATCGCCAACCTACGCAACACCCGCGCCTGGCCAGGTAAACGTTCGCTAACGACACCCTGCGCCAGCTCCAGTCGCCTCTCGTCAGATGCTGCGCGAATTCAGAGTTTTTCATTGTTATGCAGCCTATTCGTTTAAGTGTTTCTCCACGACCGGTGCAATTTGTTTTACCCACAGACGGTACCCGGCCGCCAGCAGGTGGATTCCATCATGACTCAGGCGCCGCCGCAGTTGGCCATCAGCGTCGGTAAACGCCGGATACAGGTCAATGTATTTGAGCTCTAACTCCTGAGCTAAAACTCGCAGCTGCTCGTTCAAGCGCCTGATATCTCGATTATTGGCAAAGCAACAACGGTCATCGACTGGCAACACGCTTTGTACATAGATTTCGGTGGCGGGCAGGTTCTGTTTGAGCTGCTGCAGAATAGCTCGATAATTTTCAACCGTCTTTGCCATCGCAACTTGCGCATTAAGATCGTTAACGCCAACGAGTAGAAACAGAATTCTGGGGTTCAGCGCGTACAAAGTGTGCAAGCGATCAAAAATAGCTTGGGTAGTGTCGCCAGAAATACCGCGGTTTAATGCCCGATGTTCGGGGAAGAACTGGTTCCACGTACCGCCGGCAGTGATGCTATCGCCGAGAAAAACAATATCCTTGCGGCTGTCTTTTGTTGCGCTGGATTGCACTACGCGGCTTGCAACTCCCTGCCCTTGCGGTGACGAGTCATATGAACCCGCATAAGCCTGTGTTGCCAGCGCTATAGTCGCCGCCGCCTGAACGATGCCGAGTTTCCGGATTTTACGCATCTGGTTACAATCCTCAATAACAATATATGCACGCTATATTAATGCCAGTTTACGTCTTAGTCATCTCCTTCAAGCATAGGCGCTGTCACCACCCGGTCTAACGATAGAGCTGTTGGGCGAACCAGGTTAGCTGTGGTTTATGAAATGAGTTTTTCATCGTCTATCGGAAAATATTTGTGCCATCCGATCGCTTGCACAGGTATAGCCGCTCCTCTCAAGCCGCTGATTTTTCGTCATAGGTGGAATAATCGGTATAACCACGTTCGTCACCCCCAAACAAATTTGCAGGCTCGGCAATTTCGTTGAGCGCAAGGCCATATTGAAACCGATGGGGCAAATCCGGATTGGCCAGAAATTTACGGCCGTAGGCGATAAAATCAACCAAACCATCAGCAATTATTTTGCTGCCGCTTTCTGCGGTGTAGTTACCCGCAACAACGATGGCACCGTTAAAGCACTCACGCAATGCGTGTCGAAAAGCAGCGGGCACCGTGGGTGCGTCATCCCAGTCTGCTTCCGCCAGGTGTATATAGGCAATACCAATTGCATTGAATTTTTTGGCGGCTGCCAGGATGGCGTCGATGGCCTGTTCATCATGCATCCCTCGCTGGGTAATGAATGGCGCGAGGCGGATGCCTACGCGGTCAACGCCGATTTCCTCGCTAACGGCTTCGACTACTTCCACCGCGAAGCGAATACGGTTCGCAATAGAGCCACCATAACCGTCGCTACGTTTGTTTGATGAGCGGCGCAAGAATTGGTCGATCAAATAACCATTGCCGCCGTGAATTTCAATCCCATCGAAGCCGGCCCTCATGGCGCTGGCGGCGGCATGACGGTAGTCTCCGATAATGTCTTGTATTTCATCTTCAGCGAGCGCGCGAGGCACGGGGCAGTCTACCATGCGTCCAACGCCATCCGTGCCAACAACCCACACTTGCGCATCTGGCGCCAGAGCCGAAGGGGCGACCGGCGTGCGGTCAGCGTGGAAGGATGCATGCGACATGCGGCCCACATGCCAAAGCTGCGAGAAAATTCGACCGCCCGCCTCATGCACGGCATCGGTTACTTTGCGCCAGCCGGTCGCTTGTTCGTCTGAATAAATACCCGGCGTAAATGAATAGCCCTTGCCTTGCGCCGAGATCTGCGTCGCTTCAGTCACAATAAAACCGGCGCTGGCGCGCTGGGCATAGTAGGTGGCCATCAGATCCGTTGGAATATCGCCGGGTTGAGCGCTGCGTGAACGCGTCATGGGCGCCATCACGATTCTGTTAGGCGCCGCGCTGGCGCCAAATGTTTTGCTGCTGAATAAATCCTGCTTGTTCATGCTGAGACTCCTGATTGGGAATGAGGGTTAGCGTGACGCCATTAACAAGTGAGCGCCTGCTTATCCTGGGCAAACAACATTTCGAACCTGACAGCGTCCGAAGCGTGGATAAACAGCTTAACCATTAAGCTACAATTTGATAATAACGTGTAATATAAAGTCACTATTCGGATATACTGAATAATATGGACAAATTGGGCGATATGGATCTGTTCGTGCGGGTCGTGAAAAACGGTGGTCTCGCCGCAGCCGGGCGTGAGGTCGGGTTATCACCGGCCAGCATGAGTGCGCGCATAAATCGCCTCGAAGCGTGCTACGGCACACGCTTGCTGACTCGCACCACACGCCACGTCGCACCCACCGAGGCGGGCCGCCAGTTTTACGAGTCCTGCGTGGGCATTCTTGCCGATATCGGCGAGGCAGAAGCGCAATTGCAAACGGGCCGCGAGTCGCTGGCTGGACCGTTGCGCGTCACCGCGCCCTCGGACGTGGGCCAACAGCACATCGCACCTGTGGTCTCATCATTCGTTAAAAAACATCCGGACATCACACCACACTTGTATTTAACGGATGGCATCGTCAATCTGGCTGAGCAGGGATTTGACCTGGGTGTGCGCTATGGCGACCTGCCCGACAGCTCGCTGGTGGCAAAAAAATTGGCGGCGAGCCGTCGTGTACTGTGCGCGTCGCCCGCCTACTTGAAAAGAAAAGGGTTACCCAAAACGCCGCAGGATCTCAGCGAACATGATTGCCTGGTGATGGTGCGAGCGATGGAACCGCTAACGAATTGGCATTTTCAAACCGCGGAGGGTCAAGAAACGGTTGCGATTAAGGCCGCACGTTCCTGTAACGATGGCGCGTTAGTGCGCACATGGGCGCTTGAGGGTGCGGGCATCGCGTTGAAATCCATCTGGGATGTGCAAGCTGACCTGCAAGCACAACGACTCGTGACTGTGCTGGATGATTACACGCAGAATTTCGACAGCCACGGCACCGCAAGCGCCGCCGATCTGCAGGTTGTATATCCCAACCGCCAATACCTGCCACAGCGTGTTCGGGTCTTTATCGATTTGTTGCACGAGCACTTCAATCCGGCGGGATAGTGTCGCACACTTTTTGGTTCGTTTTTCGACCTGCTTAGCTTCGCTGGCGGCAGCGGCCACGCTCAGGTATTGTTAATCGTTGCTGGCAGCACACAACGACGGGAGAGCAGATGGCCACATGCGGTGAGGTACTGGTTAAGATTCTTGAAAACTACGGCGTGGATACTGCCTTCGGCATTCCCGGCGTACACACGATCGAGCTGTATCGTGGCTTACCGCAAACTAACATCCGCCATATTACGCCGCGCCATGAACAGGGCGCCGGTTTTATGGCCGACGGTTACGCGCGCGCCACCGGCAAACCCGGCGTCTGTTTTATTATTTCCGGCCCCGGTATGACCAATATCGCGACCGCTATGGGGCAAGCGATGGGAGACTCGATTCCCATGCTGGTGATCTCTTCCGTTAACCGCAGCCCGCAACTGGGTATGGGCGAAGGCTTTCTGCACGAACTGCCTAACCAGAGCAACCTGATTGCGAGCATCTCTCTCTTCAGTCATCGGGTAAGCCACGTCGACCAGCTACCCAAAGTGTTAGCGCGCGCCTTCGCAGTCTTTGCCAGTGAACGGCCCGGCCCAGTGCATATCGAACTGCCCATTGATGTGATCACCACGCAGGCCGACCACCTCGACGTTGAACCCTTCCCCCTTGCAACAGCTCCCGCACCAGCACCCGCCGCGGTGGCCGCAGCCGCCGAGTTGCTGAAAAACGCCAAACGCCCTCTGGTTGCGATTGGTGGCGGTGCCGTTAAGGCCTCTACTGAGGTGATCGCCGTGGCGGAAAAGCTCAATGCGCCGGTGATCAATACCGTCAATGCCAAAGGAGTTATCCCCTACGGCCATCCTCTGGCTGTAGGGGGCTCGGGTTCCTGCGATATTATCCGCCAGGAACTGAAAGAGGCCGACGTAATTCTAGCGGTGGGTACGGAGTTTGGCGAAACCGACTACGACTACTTCTTCGCCGGTCCTGTTCAGGTTGGTGGCAAACTAATTCGCGTCGACATAGACCCTCGTCAACTCACTCGCAACGTGAAACCGGTATTGGCGATTTGCAGCGACGCCGCCTACGCCCTTGCAGCAATCAATGCTTCACTTCCCGCAGCAGTTGCAACCGTTGCCGAAGGCACGGAGCGCTCCCAGGCGCTGCGTGATGGCGTGCGCTCGATAGCAAACCCCAGGTATGCGGCGTTCTTCGCGGCGCTGAACGAAGCGCTGCCCGAGGTGATCATCGTCGGCGACTCCACGCAACCGACTTACTACGCCTGGTTATGCTATGAAACCGAAGCCCCGCGCCGCTACTTCCACTCTGCCAGTGGTTACGGCACGCTGGGCTACGCCATTCCTGCCGCTATCGGCGCCAAGCTGGGCCAAGCCGAGAAACCGGTGATCGCGCTGATTGGCGACGGGGCGGCCCAATTCACCATTGGCGAACTGGCCAGTGCGGTGGAAGCGCAAGTGCCGGTTATTTTTCTGGTGTGGAACAACCGCGGTTATGGGGAAATCCGCCGTTTTATGGACGATGTTAATGTCAAGCGCGTGGGAGTTGATATCTACACGCCCGACTTTCTCAAAATCGGCGCTGGCTTCGGCTGCGCCACGGCGCGCCCAAACAATCTCGATGAATTGAAATCCGCACTGATTGCAGCCACGGTTCGCGAAGGTCCGACCGTCATCGAAGTGATGGAAAACGACTTCGTTGACGGTTACCCGTTTCCCTGATCTCATACCATTTCGCCATACGCCGTTTTATTTCATGAATGGATTTTGGATAGCAACTTGTTCGATTTGTTGCCCGTGCTGCAAGTCTTCGCTGTACAGGGTTTTACAGCCGGCTTCCAGGGCAGCGGCGACGATCAGAGAATCGTAGAAACTGAATTGATAGCGAGACTGGATGCTTAGACCTCGGCGGTAGAATTGACGGCTTGGGTTAACCTTCCATAACGGGATAAGCGTCCCGGTCAGAAATGTATTCGCCTGGTCAGGTGTTGCCGGAACCAGTAGTTTTTTCGTGATAACGTGCAAGGTTTCCTGCACGACCTGAAAACTAATAGTAGATTCTCCCGTCCTCAGTGCCCGCGATACCTGATCTCGGGCAATATCACTTTTGCGTTGATCTTCTTCGTCGAATAGATAAATCAGAACATTGGTATCGATGAAGTTAGCGCTCATTCATTTCATCCCGAGTAAATTTGCGCCCACCCGTACGCACTGTTTTACGCAGTTCTTCAATAAATGCCATCGCTTCATCTGCTTGTCGCTGTCGTTGAACATAATCTTCCAGCCATTCACGAAATTTGGCGTTCAAGGTAGTCTGCTCACTTGTCGCACGTTGCCGCGCTGCTTCGATGAGATTTTCATCCGCACTCAAGGTGATATTTTTCATATTTACCTCCACCATACTGTTATCGTGTACACTATTATAGTGTATCAGTATCCGGCGCGACCAGCCAATCCTGTTCGCTCAGCAACTTTCGCCACGCGTCTACATGACTGCGTAGCTCGTTAATCATCGAAATCGGATCGCAACAGCACTATAAACGCCAACTCCGAACAGTACGCGTTGAAAGATGCGAGGCCGCGAGAATCACTTAGAGTCGCGCAGGCGGACCAAAGCCGCTGGCGGGAATCACGGCGTACTTAACAGCCACTCTATAACCTGCGTCTGCAATTGTTGATATTCCGCATCGTTTGACGAACTCCGTTGCCAGGCGGGATGCCGGCGCAAGACTTGCACAACTTTCGACCACTGCTTGGGAAGCACATGCTCGGTTTTGTTGGAAAGTTGTAGCGGGTGCTGCGCCGCATGCCCGCGCCGCGTCAACGTCTGCAGCAATTGCCGTTGCCGCAGGTAGAGCAGGCTGATCGTATTGTCATCAACGCACAGCCATTTATGCCCACGCCCGGCCGCTTTCAGCTCTTGCCGGTAGCGCCGCGCAGTGGCCCACCCTGCCCCCAATGCCGCGCCTAGCATGGCGCCTGTACCAAGGCTCAAACCACCCACCATCAGGTCGACACCCGCGCCGGCGGCAGCGCCCTTTAACGCGGTGGCGCCGGCGTTGAGCCCAAATTCCTTTAACGCTGTGGGAGAGAATATATCCAGTTGCCATTCTCCGTCGCGCACGGGTACTTGTTGCAGGTCGACATCCAGCTGCGTAAAGGCAAACATTTTCAGCAAATCTTGCAAGGTTCGCTGCTCTGCCTTGCGCACAAAGACCTGCATGGCGTCGACTTCGGCGCTGGAGATACCCCCCTTGTCCTCCACTTCCTGCCGGTAGCAGGCAACCTCGGCAAGCAACTGAAACACGCGCTGCGCAGCAGCATGGCCGAGGTTATTCCACATCTCCTGCCGATAGCCTATCAACGCCTGTAGCGCGTCGTAGTGAGGTTCAAGCAGACTCTGTAATTTTTGGTAGAGTCGCTTCTCGGCCTCAAATTCAAAGGCAACGGTATCGAATTCCAGCGCGGCGTGCAGATTAAACTGCGCCATTTGTGCGCGCCAACGCGCCAGTGCTTCGCCGTGGCCAGCAATAAAATTAAACACCGGAATAATCGGCTTGCCGGCCTTGCTTAAGATGTCGACTTCGTCGCGGTACTTGCCCAACAGGGGTTCGCGCACGTCTATGATATATAGCAGCGCGTCACTATTGAGTGCTTGCCGCAGCACTTTGGTTTCCTGGTCAAAATCGGGGAATTTATCCGCTTGCGCGATAAACCCACGTAACAACTCTGCCGGAGATTCAGCTTGCAGGGTTTTTCCCAGATCTTCCAGCGCTTGCAATAAGGCGCTGGAATCCTCCAAGCCGGGAGTATCGAACAGCGTTAGCGCTGCATCGTCGCCGGCAAATATCGCGGTCTTTTCGACGTAACGCGTCGTGCCGGCCGCGTCTTCGATCTCGCCAAAGCGATCATCACGCAGCAGTGTACGAAGCAACGATGTTTTACCGGTATTGGTGTGGCCCACTACGGCCACCTTAACGGGCTGGTATCCGGTACCACGCGTGTTGTTGTTTGCCATTGCCCTACGCGGCGCTCATGCAAATAACCTGGTCGGCAGGAACGTCGCAGGCTTCGGCCAGCCGGTACCAGGCTCCCAAACGCGTGGTGGAAACCGAATCACTTTCGTGGTTTTGTATAAGTACCAACCAAGGCTGCGCGCCGGTCGACAGCAGGCTCGCGATCGTACGCTGTACACCGCGGTCAGGGGGGCGCGCAGCCGCGACGGCGACGGCGAGCGCCGGGCATGCGTCATTCTCCAGGCGTTGCAGAGTACGCGCCAGCGACTCACGATCAGTCACCTGACCCAAGTCATTGCCGGCACCGATAGACTTAGGTGGCCAAGCTATGCCATCGCCAAGCTCCACCGCTACCCAATGCGCCTCGGCTGGAAGTTGGTGCGGTACAGGATTAACGGCCGGCGCAGCCTTCGCTACAGGCGCGGCCGAATCGGCATCGACAATTTCACCATGGCCAGCTAATGGCAGCAATTGCTGGCGCAAACCAATGTAATAAGGCAGGTAGTCGTCGAGCACGAACCGGCGCCGGGTAACACTGCACATTAATATCGACCAGCACCACAGCAGCAGTCGCGGCAGGATGCCAAAAACCAGCAGCGCACCCAACAAAAACTGCGCCCAACTGTTACGATGTGCTGCCGTCAAGGTATGTTCCACGCCAATTCGTGTGTCTTGAACCTGCGCTGCCGAGGGCGTGGTCAAGCCTAATATTTGCAGCGGCACACTCAAGGCATCGGTCAGCTTTACAAAGACGGCGTCAGCCAACAACGTTGTGCCCCAAACAAAATCATACTGGCGCGCCATCAACACCAGCACTAAAACAGCCAGGCCAGCGAGCAAATAAACCAGCCATAGTTGATGTGTTATTTTGCTGAGCTGCCATTTTCCAACGCGGCCACTGAAGTGGCACGCCAGCCACGCGCGGTCGGCCTGCGCGGTGGACTGGCTTTTGTTCGTAAGTTGACCGGGCAGCCAGCTTATCAGCCTGGCCAATACACCTGCTATCAAGCCATCCAGATTCAGGCTGATGCCAACCAGCCACAGCAGCATGGATAACAAATTAAAGCCAAGCAAAACCAGCAATAATGAGTAGATATTAATGGTATGACCACCGCTGACGGCATAGACGGTCGCCAGCGCACCTAACAAAGCGGCCACCATCAATGCAACCGTATTGGCGTGGCGCGACAGCCTGGCAGCGCGCCCTAATATGGGTTCAAGCTCATTGCGCTCTATCAAGCGCCGCGCTCGTTGCCACAGGCGCTCATCAAAATCACTGTGCACAACGACTTCCGCGGATACGTCATCAGCAGCGCTGGTAAGCGTATCTTGCGCTTCGATATAACGAATTTGTTCGATAAGCACCCGCTTGTCGAAATTCGAAGTTGTCACGGACTGATTGCTCGACCATCGAAAAAAGTGTCGAGGTATTCTAGCCAGCCCTAACTTATCTGCAACCAAAAGCTTGCTGGGAATAGAACCGTGTGATGAGCAAGGACACCTGACACGAACAGCCGATTCTAGTGTGCTGTAACCCCTTTATCGAGCTTCGACATAATATTTGCAAACACGTTGCTGTTTGGCGCGCGTTTGAATGCAGGCGCTGGCAATCATCATGGATAACAGCAACACGGCCATGCCGAGTAGATGCCTAATGTCCTGTATTTTGATGAACGGTTAGGCCATCCAGTTCGAATGTGGGCGCTGAAAAGGTCAAGAATTCCAATAGCAAACTCGTATACAATGCGGTAGCTTCCTGCGCTGCCAAAAAGCATACGTGCCAATAATCGAGCGTTTTTAAGCTGGCTTATCAGCAAAACTATTATGCACCAACCGGCTGAACACACTAACAATCCGCCACTGATCATCGCCGTGCTACCGATGATTATTTTGGTCGCACTGCTGTCGTTTAATGTGATGGTGTATCGCGACAACGCATTAAGCGGCTCCAATCAGATGATATTGTTGCTTGCGGCCGCCATTACGGTTGCCCTTGCGACTAGCTACGGCTATCGCTGGGTAACGCTGTTGGAAGCGATGGTGAATGGCATACGCGTCGCGACTCCTTCGATTCTCATTCTATTGATGGTTGGCGCGCTGGCGGGAACGTGGTTAATTGGCGGCATCGTGCCGACGATTATTTACTACGGCATTGAGATGATCAACCCTACGGTGTTTTTGCCCGTGGCCTGCGTCACCAGCGCGCTGGTTGCCGTTGCCACCGGCAGCTCGTGGAGTACGTCGGCTACCGTTGGCATTGCACTCATCGGTATTGGCAAAGCGTTGGGGCTGGACCCGGGTATCGTCGCTGGCGCCATACTCTCCGGCGCCTACTTTGGCGACAAAATGTCGCCGCTGTCGGACACTACCAACCTCGCCGCGGCCGTTGGCGGTACCGACCTTTTCACGCACATACGGTATATGTCGCTGACCACGGCGCCCTCTTTCCTGATTGCGCTAACGTTATTCGTATTCCTTGGCTTTAGCGGCGACGCGACCAACAGCGCGGTTGAATACCAGGCGGTTCTCGGCGCATTGGATCAGCGTTTTAATATCAACCCTTTGTTAATGATCGTGCCACTGGTTGTGGTATTGCTGATCGTCAAGAAAGTACCCGCCTTACCGGCGATTGTCGCCGGTGTTGTCATGGGCGCCGTAGCGGCGCTACTTTTTCAATACGATATTGTGTTGCAGGTTGGTCGTGACTATGGTGCGACCGACTACGTCATTTATGTCGGCATTATGCAAGCGTTAGTTGGCGATGTCGCCATACCGGCTGACAACCCCATGCTGGATGAACTGCTCACTTCCGGCGGCATGGCCGGCATGCTCAATACCATATGGCTAATTATCGCTGCCATGCTGTTTGGTGGCGCAATGGAGGGCAGCGGCTTCCTGCGCCAAATCACAGCCGCCATCATACAACGCGTGCATTCAGCTGGTGGGCTCATCGCCTCAACCGCGGCGACTTGCGTCTTTACCAATGCGACCGCTTCGGACCAATACCTGTCAATAGTGGTAGCCGGCAAAATGTTTTCCGAGGCTTACGAAGAACGCGGCCTCGCCAGCAAGAACCTCAGCCGCACCCTGGAGGACGCCGGCACGGTAACATCGGTACTGATTCCATGGAACACCTGCGGCGCCTACCACGCCAGCGTTCTGGGTGTTGCCACGTTGAGTTACGCACCGTTTGCTTTTTTCTGCTTGATAAGCCCACTGATGACGATTTTGTACGCGACGTTAAACTTTAAAATCGCCAGGCTGGAAGAACAGCCCGACACGCAAAAAGTTGGCGCGGCGGTGTGAAGCATGCCCGATGACAATTGACCCCACCTGGCTTTCGCTTATCCCGCCGTTGCTGGCAATTTCCCTAACGCTGATCACCCGTCACGTCTATTTATCATTGCTTGGCGGACTATGGGTCGGCTACAGTATTCTCGGCGCATGGAATCCTTTAATCGGGATTGCTGGCAGCATTGACGGCATGATCGAAGTGTTAGCGAACCCCGGAGATGCCAAAGTCGTGGTATTCACTTTGGTCATCGGCGCGTTGATCGCCACTTTGGAACGCAGTGGTGGCGTGCAGGGTTTTATCAACGCGGTGGAGCAAAAGCGCTGGATCACACAGGCCCGGCAATCGCAGTGGCTGGCCTGGATTATCGGCATTGTGATTTTTATCGAATCTAACATTACGGTGCTGGTGGCGGGCTCGATTGCCCGGCCGCTGTTTGATCGCTATCGAATTTCGCGGGAAAAGCTAGCCTACGTTATCGACTCAACCTCCGCGCCGGTGTGTATTTTAATTCCACTGAATGCCTGGGGTGCTTTTAATCTCGGACTGTTGAGCGAGTTGGAAGGCGTTGCTCCGTTGCCGACCTTTGTCGGCGCCTTGCCTTACAACTTGTATGCCTTTGCCGCCGTGCTTCTGACGGCAATCGTCATCGGCAAAGACTGGAACATCGGCCCGATGCGTGCCGCCGAGCAGCGCGCGCGCAACGGCCAGGTATTGTGGCCGGGCGCCACGCCGTTGATCGATTCTGAAATAGACGCTGCGGATTCCGCCACTCAGCAAAGCACGGGCAGTACCGGTCAGCCCCCACCCCGAGCGCGCAATATGTTAGTGCCGATTGGCGCGATGTTGTTAATGATGCCGCTGGGTTTATACGTCACTGGCGATGGCAATCTCGCACAAGGTTCCGGCTCAACCAGCATCTTGTGGGCGGTGTTGTTGGCGGTAGCGACAGCCTGGGTACTGCTGCTAGGTCAAAAGCTGATGAACGTTGACGCACTGACGAGAACGTTTCTCAAAGGCGCGGGCAATCTGGTACCGCTGGCGCTTATTCTTATGTTGGCGCTGGCGCTGGGAGATCTTACCGTTGCACTGGGTACCGCACACTATGTTGCGGCTGTGATCGGTGAGGACATGCCAGCGGCACTATTATTACCGCTGGTTTTTATTATCGCCGGTGGCACGGCATTCTCCATCGGCTCCAGCTGGGGAACTTTCGGCATTTTAATTCCTATCGTCGTGCCGCTGGCGGTCACTTTAGGGCTGCCACCGGAACCCTTCCTGGCGGCGGTACTATCCGGCGGTATTTTTGGCGACCATGCTTCGCCGATCAGCGATACCACGATTGTTGCCTCGATGGCGGCTGCAACTGATCATGTCGATCACGTACGCACGCAATTACCGTATGCGTTAGCTGCTGGAGCCGCCGCCGCGCTCGGGTTTATTCTTATTGGCTTATGGCTGTAGTAATCGCGTGTGCGGCAAACTATTTGGCGAAAACTTCAGCCAGTACGGGCAACACTGCCGGCTGATCAACGGCGAGAATCATGGTCTTTACATAATCCGCGTCGCGCGCTGCGCGCCATTTGTCTGCCTGTTTCTGGATCTGGTCGCGCGTTCCGACCAGCGACACCTCGTCGATGAATTCATCGGGCACGGCGGCAGCGGCAGCCATCTTGTCGCCAGCCAGGTACAGATCCTGAATTTTTACCGCGGCGTCTTCGTAACCGAGTTTCTTGGCAAAATCACTATAGAAATTCTTGTTACGCGCACCCATTCCTCCAACATAAAGCGCCAACATATGGCGTGATTTTTCGCGGCACGCATTGATATCATCGCCCATACTGACATTCACAAATGGCGCGATATCGAAATCCTTAAAGCTTTTTCTGGCGCCACTAGCAGCAAAACCCTTGGTCACGTCGTTAGTAATAATGCCCAGCTTGTCGGGGCTGGCGAAGGCTGGAATTGCGCCATCGGCCAGTTCGGCACTAAGACGAAAACCCGCCGGCGTGAAGGAAGCGGTGTAAATGGGTATCGTTGTATCGGCAGACAATATGCTTTTTAGCGGCTTGCCAAGGCCAACGGAACCCGCTCCTTTAAAAGGTAGTTGGTATAACTCGCCGTCCAGGGTGACCCGTTCCTCGCGCGCCATAATCTTGCGTATTATTTGAATATATTCGCGGGTGCGAGTCAGCGGCTTACCATAAGGCATACCATGCCAGCCTTCTACCACTTGTGGCCCGGAAGCCCCCAGCCCAAGAATAAAACGGCCGCCGGACAACTGCGCCAGCGACATGGCGGTCATCGCGGCGTTGGCCGGGGTGCGAGCAGGTATTTGCATAATTGCCGTGCCGACACGAATCTTACTGGTTTGCGCTAGTATCCAAGCGGCGACACTGACTGCGTCCGAGCCATAGGCTTCGGCTACCCACACGGAATCAAACCCTGTCTCTTCCGCCTGTTTGACCAAACCCATCGGTAACTCGAGTTTTTTCCCGGAATAGCCTAATAACAATCCTAATTTCATTGCGTGCGTGCCTTGTCATGAAGTTTTCGATGCAAGCGGCATTATACTGCCATTGTTTGTAGCAACAACTTCGAAGCTGGTGCTCGTAGCCAAGCATTCGGTCAAACGAATCTTTGCCGCGCTGTTGTTCTCTTTTCGATTGCCACAAAGTATGATCGGCACGCAAGCGCAGGCTGCTACAGGAATACTCTATGTCAAACACAAACCTCTCAGCGGATGCCATAAAACTGGCGCGCTATCTTGAGGCGCATATTAACGGCTTTAAAGGGCCGCTGACGGCGACCAAGTTTCCTGGGGGGCAATCGAACCCCACGTTCCATCTTAAATCCGCTAGTGGTGATTACGTGCTGCGACGCAAACCACCGGGCGAATTGTTGCAATCGGCGCACGCGGTAGATCGAGAGTTTCGCGTGATACGCGCGCTGGCAACTTCCGACGTGCCGGTCGCCGAGGGGTACACGCTATGCGAGGACGAGTCGGTGATTGGCAGCATGTTCTACGTGATGGAGTATATCGACGGCCGGGTGTTTTGGGATCCGAAGATTCCCGAGTTCGGCGGTCACTCAGAACGCGCCGCAATATACAACGAAATGAACCGCGTACTGGCGGCGCTGCACAGTGTTGATGTCGATGCTGCCGGCCTGACCGACTTTGGCAAACCCGGCAATTACTACACCCGACAAATAAGCCGCTGGAGCAAGCAGTACCGTGCCGCAGAAACCGAGGCGATCGAAGCGATGGACCATCTCATCACCTGGCTGCCCGCAAACTTGCCGGCTGACGATGGCCGGGTGAGCCTGGTTCACGGTGATTATCGCCTGGACAACATGTTGTTTCATCGCAGCGACCCCAAAGTATTAGCCGTGGTCGACTGGGAATTGTCGACTCTCGGTCACCCTTACGCCGACCTCGCTTACCAATGTGCGCAATGGCGGTTGCCTGCCTACCCTGAGCTAAAAGGTCTTGCCGGCATCGATCGCGCAAGCCTCGGTATTCCCGCGGAAGAGGACTATGTGGCGCGGTATTGCGAGCGGCAGAATATCACCGCTATTCCTGCCTGGAGTTTTTACCTTGTGTTTAGCTGTTTTCGTTTTGCGGCTATCATACAAGGCGTTAAGAAGCGCGCGCTCGACGGCAATGCTTCCAGCGACGGCGCCATCAATATGGGCGGCGCTGTGCCGCTGGTGGCACAAATCGCGGTCGATCTTATTTGAGGATATACAATGACTAAAAGCTGGCAAAGCTATCTATTCAACGGTCTGCTACGACTGCGCAGACGACCCATCGTCCATCCCCGCCAAATCGAAAAATTAAAGAGCCTGATAGCAAAAATAGATGCCCGGTGTAAAGGTTCGCTGCCAACAGAATTTACGCTGCAAACGGTACACAACGACGAGCTGCAGAATGCGATCGCGGTCGACTGGCTCACCTCCGCGGCAACCGAAAACAGTCAGCGTATTATTCTCTATCTACACGGCGGCGCATTTTGTTTACATGCGCCGCATATTTATCGGGGGTTTTTAGCGCAACTGTGTGCCGCAACCGGCGCTGTCGGTGTTCTGCCAGATTACCGGCTGGCACCGCACCATCCCTACCCTGCCGCGGCGCTTGACTGCTTTGGCGCTTACCAACAACTTTTAGAACAGGGTCACGACGCCAAAAATATTGTCATCGCCGGCGACTCTGCCGGCGGCAGCCTGACCTTAACCACGTTGCTGCAGATCAAGCAGAATAATTTGCCCATGCCGGTTTGCGCCGCGATGTTGTCGCCTGCGGCTGACGCGAACTTTAGCGGTAAATCGTATTTTGAGAATGCCGGTAAAGACCCGATGTTTCACGTCGCGACCATGCTGTTTTTTCGTGACTATTATTTGCAGGGGGCGCAGCCAACCGACGCTCTGGCTTTCCCTCTAACACAATCATTTAGTGGTTACCCACCGTTGTACGTCAGCGTTGGCAGTACCGAGTTGCTGCGCGATACCGCAGTCGCAATTGTCGAAAATGCCAAACGCGACGACGTTGATGCCGAGCTCGATATTTGGCGGGGGCAGTGCCATGTGCATCAACTCATGGGCTTTCTGCCCGAAAGCAAACCGGCGATCGACAATATTGTGGCTTTTATTAACCGCCATTGGCAGCTACCGCGCCGGTCAGAGTCCCTCCCGGCGAACACGCAAGAAACTGGCGAAGCGCGGCAAGCCGTTGTCGGTTAGACCCCAATATTTATAAGTAATCGTCGCTCCCGGCGGCGGTGGATTTTTTCGCTCGGCCAACGTAAAACCGCTGCCAACGCGAAATCGTTTGCCGGCGTTTTCCACCAATAGCGAACCCATCAGACCGGTAAACTTACCCTTGCCTGGTGTATGGGCGATCACGACGGCTTCCGCGTCGTGCCAGGTTTTTAGCTTGAGTACATCATCGCTACGCCCTGCCCTATAAGGCGCAGCGCCGCGATGCAGCATAAGCCCCTCGGCGCCAGCCTTTGTGAGGGCGTTCAGCTCACTCAGCAAGGCTTTTTGATCTTGTACTTTATATTGCCTAACGATTTCTATATAGGGCGAGGGCTGGTTTTTCAATAGCGTGCGCATACGACCCAGGCGCTCATCGAAAGTCGCTCGTTCCGCGTGCAGATCAAACACCATAAAACGAATTTGATTCCATCGCGTGTGGTCAGGGTTACGATCCAGCACTGTACTGGCTACGAACTGAAACCGCCCGCGCCCAGCCCACAGCTCGCCGTCGAGTGCTTGTTGCGGGAAACCCGCCGTAAACCACTGTGGCGCGACAATAGCATTGCCATTACGCGTGACGAGGTGCGTACCGTCCCAGTACGCCCGCACGCCATCCAGCTTTTCGCCGACCCAATAGTCGGCCACGAGAATATTTTGTCGGTAGACATTTGCTAGTGTCAGTTGTGGAACGGCGGGGGTTTGCGCCTGCGCGCTAACAATAACGAACAACGCAACGGCAACCGTACGTAGCAGTGAAAAAAGCGTGCCGCAACAGCTTAAGTTATTCTTGATCATCCTTGATCCCTTTATCGGTCGTCTTGTTGCCGGCTGTCCAGCCGGTTGTTATTTCACCAGCTACTGTAATTGCAATACCAAAACGGTGCAACTATATTGCAATTACAGCCAAGCAATATCCAGCTTGCCTGCCCAGCAGGGTGACTACGTGGACGTAACCTATAAATCGGCTATCCCGCAGATTGGTCGCTGCCACACGTAGAGGTACGGGCTCGTTAAAAGCCACCGCCAGTACGAAACCCGCCGCCTCTGCCGCGTGACGAGAAACCACCACTGCGTGGCAAACGAAAACCACCGCTACCGCCGACTCTAATATTGACACCCGGGCGATGCCATGGGCTGCGACGGCGCGAGTTACGGCCACCGAGGCCACCGCTGCCGAAATCTGGCCAGGCGCCAACGTCGACGTGGCGCTGATGTCGCTCCAGCGTGCGCCACAGGTCACGACCGCCAAGCAAGCCGCCCAAAAACTGGCCCAGCACCGATGTAATAACTTCTTCATTGCCAAAGCCAGAACGCACATCGTCAAAGCGTCGTTGCTTGAATTGCCTACGCACCTGCTGCAGCTCCTTGAGGCGCTCAATTTTTGCTTCGCGCACCGCGCGCTGTTCCGCCAGATCTTCGTCGAGATCTTCGCCATCCTCACGCAAGTCGCCCAGCTCTCGCACCAATGCGTCGTCTTCGCGCGATTGAGTGGCGTGCACGGCGCTGGTTAAGTCGTAGACATCGCGGCGTTGCATGGCGTCGTTCAGCAGGCCGAGGCTTCGTTCGATGTATTGGTCTTTGCCGCTAGCATAGCGCCCGCGCTGCTCCAAATGGGCATCGAATTGATCTTCAGCCGCTGCTATTTTTGCATCGATTGCGTCCAGCTTTTCCTGCGCTTGCGCCAGGGTTTCTTGCTTGGCGGGTACACCGACTTTTTGTGCGGTCGCAAGCTCTAATTCCTCAAGTGCGTGCAATTGCGCGCCAGCCTGCTCGCGCGCCGCCTGCGCGTGGGCTTCCAGCCGCTTGGGAATCTCCAGCAGGGTCCAGTAATTGACGCGCGCTTTCTCATATTTACACAAACGCGCGACCCAGCCATCGAGCGTACGCGCCAGCGGGTTGACGCTGTAATCGGTAGTGCCATAACCGCGTTGCCAAAGATACATAAACAACGGGTCGTCTTCGTACGGCTTGCCTTTTTCCGTTCTATCGCCCTGCGACTGCTCGGTTTTATCCTCCGCCTCGTCGGCGATGGAGTCGGCCTTGCGCACTGCGGCTAACTGTTCCTGATAACCCGCGTCGGTTTCTAGAGCTGTTTGCGCTTCGCGCTCACTGTCGATGACCTCTTCCGCGTGATAATTGACTTCCTTAAGCTGCGCGGCACGCGCTCTCTCGAGGTGACGCAGTGCCTCTTTGGCGTTCAGTATCGTGTTTTCCAGCGCGTTCAACGCCTGCTCGCGCTGCGCGAACAACTGCCGCGCTTGCTGGTCTACGCTGTCGAGCGATTGGGTGAGAGTGCCGCTGGTGATTGCGTCCAGACGAATCGCCGCCAGCCGATTGGCGGTGCGGTTCTGGTGGTGTTTGTTGGTCGTCAACGCCGTGCCAATGCGGCTCAGGTCGGCATCGACCCGATCGATTTCCTTGCGCATGCCTTGCAGTCCGCGATCAAGCGTGCCAAGAGTTCGTGCTCCGCTTAACATATCACCACGCCGTTATTGCCGCGCCGCTGGTAGGAATCGTATATTCCGGGTCGAGCCGGCCGCGTTGTTTTTTACCTACCGTACGCTGTTGAATAATGCCATCGTCTTGCTTGTCCGCTTTCACTGCGTCGAATACGTGTTGATCGACACGGACTCCCCAACGATCGACACGCTGCACACTGCTGTCTTCTTCGCTGGTGATGGGCAGCTGTAAAATATCGCCGCCATCGGTGACGGCTTCAACGATCACATAGTAATTGCGTGCACCGGTGTTGACATCTGGCACGCGCCAAACACCGGAGCGCTCATCAGCACGCGCAACGATACGTATTTGATAGGCTTGTTCAAGTGTGCCTAGCAAGGTATCCATATCGGCGCCAATAGCCTCTGCTGCATCCATCTTGTTGCTGCTAATAGCCACCTTGCCCGACGCCAGCAGTGTTTGCGCCAGACCACTTGCCTCTGCATCCTGGCTGACTGCAACAATTTCGGTATAGGTATTGTCCAGCCGCTTGGGCAATTCGGATTGCTGCAAGGCAGCGGGCCGCAGCACGGCAGCATAGTAAAACGCGGCGAGCAATAAGCCTACGAACAGCAACAGCAGAAGAGGTTTAAGCCACACGCCGCGGTTGACGTAGAACCGCGCCAACCCGGTTGCGAACGAGTCGCCAGGTGGCGCATACTTAAAGCGGTCTTCCTCCAGCGCGAGCACACCCTCGGCCAACATCGCATCGGTCACATCGATGCCCTGCGCGGTGTAGATTTCTCGCAGCCGAGTGACCAATCTCTCACGCCGCGCGTCGGCGTCCAGTTCACGCTCGACTAAATTTTGATGATGGCGCAGCGTATCAACCACGTCCATCGCCAGCATCATTTCTTCCAGCGGCGTGCGGTTGAGCGCGGAATCAGCCACGGCTGTCAGGCCTTATACAGCGAGTCACCATTAAAACTTGTGCGCCAGCGGCAATGAACCACCGCGCTGCACAATACGCGCCATGCGCTGCTTGCCGTCTTCGACGGCGGTTCGAATCTCCTCGGCGTTTTGGGTAGAAAGCACACGCATTTCATTGATAATTTCGCGCGAACGATCCTGGAAATTCACCACCGACTCCACCAGTTTTTTTACCGATTCGGCGCGAATGGTAGGACCGTAGCCTGCCTTGATCGCCGCTTCCTGGACTTTACCGCCGATGTCAGCCAGATCTTCCAGACTCTTCGACACGCCCTCCTTCATCGCCTCCAGCGTTTGTGTGCTTTCGTGCAAGCCAAACAAACCAGTAAACGACGCACTCAGCGCGGTTAAAACGGTCTCGTTAGTGCCGAAAAATGTAATTGCCTGTTTGTATACCCGCTCTTTGGCGCTGGTGGTTTGCATCAAGCGCGCCATCACGACTTCGGAGGTGTTATAGCTTACGGTCAGGTTGTCGGACAGGTCTTTGGCAATTTGGTAACGGTCTTCGGCGCTTTGCAGTTCACGCATACGCTCATCACGCGCCAGCTCCAGCTTGGCACGCTCAGCCAGATCGTCACCCTGAAAACCGGCGACCGTTGCCGCCGCCTGCTCCAGCGTCTGCTGCGCAGCCTTCCATTGTGCTTCGGCGTTTTTGAGAATATCCAGCGCATAAATTTCCGACTCTTTCATCGCACCACGGAAATCCTGGTAGGCGTTGAGGATGGTATGCTCGCGTTCAACCTGATCCTTCGAGTCAGAGGCGACTTCCAGGTAGGTTTTCTTGATGTCGTCGAAACGGCTGGCGATATCGCCGCGGGTGACTTTCATCCAGGCGTTGCCAATGCGCTCGAAAGTATCGATTTTGCCGTCTTCAACCTGGTCGACCATTCTCTTCGCGTCGTCGCGAATACTGTTAAATGCTTCAGTGATTTCTTCATAGCGCTCGCCCAGCTTCATCAAAGACACCTGTTCGCGCACGACTTCATTGAATACCGACGCCTGCGATAGCGTGCGCGCAATCGCCAGCGCCTTGTCTTCGTCCAGATCGGCGATGCGCTCGATCAGCGCAACCACCGGCGCTTCTGTGGTGGTTTCCGGCATCAGCCCCAGATCGCGTAGCTGACCCATGGCTTTGTCGAGGTATTGAAACGTGGGGATGCTCATCGTATCGGTCCTTTTTCTGCGGGTGCTGTTTTACGTTTGTCAGCAGTAGCTTACGGGGCGCTAGGATAACATCAAAGCAGCACCAGATCCGTTGCGTATCGGGGTGGGAAAAATGAGAAATATTACCAAACTATAGCGCGCCATTGTCGGCGGCTAATATGGCAATGTAGTGCAACGGGCTGAGCAACAGGCGCGGCAAGCGGCGCAGCTGGACGTTGTCGTTAGGCCGCGTGTTTGTGACTGACTCGAGACTTCAGTCGCGAATTATTTCAACCCTGGCGTGCTACTCGTATTTCTTCAACTCGGCCCTGGCCACCTGGCGTCTATGCACTGCATCCGGCCCATCCGCGAGGCGCAGGGTGCGCGCCACCATCCACATCTTTGCCAGCGGAAAATCCTGCGAGATGCCTATCGCACCGTGCATTTGTATGGCTTCGTCGATGACCTTGAGCGCAACGTTTGGCACTACGGTTTTTATTTGCGATATGTAGTTGCGGGCTTCGTGCTGATCGCCGTTGTCCATCAACCAGGCAGTTTTCAAGGTGAGCAAACGCGCCATTTCAATACTCATGCGTGCGTCGGCAATAATGTCAAAGTTGGCGCCCAGCCGCGCTAACGGTTTGCCAAAGGCCTCGCGTGATAGCGAACGTCGACATAACAACTGCAGCGCCTTTTCCGCCATGCCAATCGCACGCATGCAGTGATGAATTCTGCCCGGCCCCAGGCGCCCTTGCGATATCTCGAAGCCACGACCCGGACCCAAAAGGATGTTGTCTTTCGGTACGCGCACGTCAGTAAACCTGATATGCATATGGCCGTGTGGCGCGTCGTCCAGGCTGTACACCTGCATCGGGCGAATGACCTCAACCCCTGCTGTTTCCATCGGCACCAAGATTTGCGACTGCTGCTGATGTTTGGGCGCCTCTGGATCGGTCTTGACCATGCAAATCATAATTTTGCAGCGTGGATCTCCGGCGCCGGAAATAAAGGTTTTCTCGCCATTGATGACCCACTCGTCGCCGTCGAGCACGGCGCTGGTAGCGATATTGGTCGCGTCGGACGACGCCACGCCCGGCTCGGTCATCGCGAAGGCCGAGCGAATCTCGCCATTCATCAACGGTGTTAGCCATTGCTTTTGCTGTGCCGGGCTAGCGTATTTTCCCAGTACTTCCATATTGCCGGTATCGGGCGCCGCGCAGTTAAACACCTCGGGCGCAATCGCTGATTTACCCATTTCTTCAGCCAGGTAAGCGTAATCGACGGTGCTAAAACCCGAACCGTGCTCACCGTCGTCGGTCAAAAAGAAATTCCACAGGCCTTCTTCTTTAGCCTTAGCTTTCAAACCCTGCATGATTTCAACCATGCGCGGCGTCAGCTGCCAACGATCACCCTCTTCAACCTGCTGGAGATATTCCTCCTCCAACGGGGCAATTTCCTGCGCTATAAAGGTTGTTACCGCAGCCAAAACTGGCGCGAGTCGCTCGCTGATACCTAAATCCATTACTTTGCCCCTATGTTGGGCTGCTAAAATTTTTCACCACAACGTCGCGAATCCGCCGTTTGAATATTTTGCCGGTGCCGGTTCGCGGCAGTGACTCACGAATCACGCTGATATGTTCGGGCACTTTAAACGCGGCGATACGCTCAGCCGCAAAACCTCTTAATTGCTCTGCTTCGAGCGGCGAAGCGTCGCGCGCCACCACCACCGCAAAGACCACTTCGCCCAGGCGCGCGTCGGGCACACCGAACACCGCCGCTTCGGCAACGGCTTCGTGTTCGTATAACGCCGCTTCTACTTCAATACAACTGATATTTTCGCCGCCGCGAATGATAATGTCTTTGATGCGATCGACGATAAAAAGATAACCGTCGTCGTCGAGATAACCGACATCGCCGCTATGAAACCAGCCATTGTTAAATGCTGCTGCGGTGGATTCGGGCTTGTTCCAGTAACAGCGCACGTTGGCCGAACTTTTTATGCAGACCTCCCCGGCTTCATTGGCCGGTTGTTCACTCCCATCAGCGGCAATGATTTTCAGCTCGGTCACCGCAGGCGTCACTGTGCCTGCGCTGGCCGGGCGTTCACTGTAGCGAGCATTGGCGTTCACGGTGGCGATGCCGCTGGTTTCTGTTAACCCATAGCCAACCCCAAAATTTGCCGCCGGGAACGTCTCCCTCAACTCTTTCACATGTCGTGGTGGCCGCGCCGCGCCGCCGCCAAATATATCTTCCAGCGTGGAGATATCCCGTGCGGTATCTTTTGCCGCGACCTGCAACTCACGCGACATGGTGGGCACGCCATTAAAGTAAGTAATTTTTTCTTTCTCGATCAACTCCAGCGCAGCATCCACGCGCCACTTGTGCATCATGACGATCTTGCGCCCCAATAAAACCGACAGCAGGAACATACTGTTGCAGCCTGTCACGTGGAATAACGGCACCGTCAGCAATGCCGCCGGCGTATGCGCGGGTTCCTTATCCAGAGTACCCAGTTCCATTTTTACTGCCGTGCCCAGCAGCGTCCAACTCATTATGGCCGACAAAATATTGCGGTGCGTCGCCACCGCGCCCTTTGGGTCGCCGGTCGAACCGGAGGTGTACATGATTGAGGCATCGGCGTCGCTGTCGATCGCCACGTCTGGCAGATCCTTGCCTCTATGCCGGGCCAGCAAACCACCGAAACTCAGAACGCCGGCCATGTCAGCACCGGTGCTGGTTCCCACCAGAATACAAGCTATATCGTTAGTTTGCGCAGCGCGAATCAGAGTCATTCGCCGCGGGTCCGCAACCACGGCTGTGACGCTGGAATCTTGCAAGCCATACGCCAGTTCGTTTTTGGTCCACCAGGAATTCATCGGCACCACGACGGCGCCAATCGATGTGATAGCAATATAGGCAATTACCCATTCGGGCAGGTTGCGCATGGCAATCGCGACGCGATCACCTTTGGTAACGCTTAAGTCGGTCTGTAGCGCATGGGCAAATGCGCAGGCTTCATTCCAGGTCTCTCTATAGCTCAGGCGCTCGCTTTGGTAGACCAGAAAATCCTTTTCTCCGTGGGTGGGTATAAAAGCGAATAAATCCCGCAGGCTGGCCGGTTGCTGTTTGAAAACTCTATAGGTGACGCCACCGATACTTTCGTTTTTGGTTTCAAACGGTGCGCCGGTTGCAGTGAGCTCGTCGATTGCTGCATACAAATCAGGCTGACTCGACATCGTGGTTTCCTGCTTACATCGGCGTTGACTATAAAACGATTAATAACCATTCAACGCGGCGTAGCGGTCCAAATGATAATTGTAATCGCCAAACGTTTGCTGCGCGACGCGGGCGCGCTTAATGTAAAAGCCAATATCGAGCTCGTCGGTCATGCCAATGCCGCCGTACATTTGTATGGCTTCGTTGGTGGCAAGTGTCGCGACTTCACACATTTTAGCTTTGGTGGCGCTGGCCAAAACAGAAAGACCCGCACGCTTTGCGTCGATCGCCTGCAAGGCATTTAACACCATTGATTTACATAATTCCAGTTCACAAAACAGATGCGCCGCACGATGTTGCAAGCCCTGGAATGTAGCGATGAGCACGCCGAACTGCTCACGCTTTTTCAAGTAGTGTATTGTTTGCTCGAAAGCCTGCAAGGAAAGACCGAGTAATTCGGCACTGAGGCCAATATTGGCAATATCCAGCGCCTGTTGCAGCGCGGCATAGCCCTGGTCTTTTTCACCGAGTAGCTGACCGGCGCTGACGGCGACGTTGTTGAAGTGCACACTACCGGCATTGCGGCTATCGACCATGATCGTGCGTTCGACCGCGATGCCCATTGTCTCCCGGTCGACAACAAACAGGCTAATGCCGCGACGATCACCCGCCATACTGGCGCTGCGGGCGGCAACAATAAATTTATCGGCTATGTGCGCGTCAAGCACGAACACTTTGTCGCCATTGAGAACGAAGTCTTGACCTTGCCGGGTGGCGCTCAGCGACGTTTGCTCAGGTGCGTGATGTGCGCCCTCTTCCAGCGCCAGGCCAAGCAACAGCTCGCCGTTAGCGATGGCAGGCAGCAAAGCGTTTTTTTGTTCTTCATTCCAGCGGCCGGCGGCAGCTCAGACGCGCCGTCTCCTGGAGCAAAACTTTGTGCTCGCCTTTGCTTAAGCCGGCGCCACCGTATTCATTGGGCCAGGCCGGCACAGTCCAGCCACGCTCGACATTGCGCTCCAACCAGACTTTTTGATCTTCTGATTGAAACTGCGGATTGCGCCCGCCCCAGCACATATCCCCCTCGTTTTTGTAAGGGATACGCATCGCCGGCGGGCAGTTTTCTTCCAGCCACGCCGCGGTCTCTTGTCGAAATTGCTCCAGGTCATCCACCGCTTCACCTCACGTCTTTTTGCTAAATCGCCGTCATTCAATGAATCATTGACACTAACGCACTCGACACCTGCATAAAGCACAGACCACTGGATTGACGGTATCTGGCGCTTGCATAATGACACCCAGCAACCGATCATTCTGTTCGTACTCGGGACGGGGTGGTGACGATAGCCTAAGCCCATTTTCCGTTCAAGCATTGATTAAACTTTTGCTATGTTTGTATTGACGCCAGGTATTTCGCTGTATTGTATTTCGCTTTGCCCTTGAAAAATTCTTATCGACTTCTACCGGTATGTAGCTCAGGTTTGGCAACATCGATGACGCAGACTGAGATTTTCCGGGCCTCGTCCACGCTAAGAGTGGCACGAAGACAATTCTGCAGTTCATCGGCAGTGCGAGGCCGTGTTCCGTTTTTCGGGGGCTGCGTCTCGGTGGAACCGAACCAGAAAACCAGATAGATACCGAAGCCGCGGGCGCGCGGCTCTCGTGTGTACCGAGCAATCAGCTGATCATGTATTGCGCGCCACAATTCTGAGTGGGAGTTCTTCTTGATCTCGATAGGAACTTCGAATCCGTTCGTACCGCCAAACGACACACGTATATCCGCTCGCTTGTTGTCGGCGTAGTGGCCTTCGGGTTGGGCCTCTATGTCGAGTGGCCCAAGGCGTCGTTTCAGGTCCGATAGCAGCGCATCTCTGCAAGCATCTTCATGCTTGGGTGAGCTGAGTTGGCGGTTGCTCTGCTTCTCTTTTTCATTCCAATACTGGCAATAATCATCAGTGTTCCCGTTGCGTATCTGCCCGGCCAGCTCCTTCAAGAAGTCTACGGTCAATGCCGCCAAATCACCGGCATTTGCGGGTGACAGATTGTTTAATATCGCGTTGACCCGATCAATACCCGGATGGCGAAAACTCGCCTCGCGGCGAACTGCGCGTTGTTCGAACTGCGCACGTTGCAGCGCGGCATGCCAACGCTGCAATCCACTATCCGCAGACAAGGTTGCAAGTACATCCGTGGATTCACTCTCGGCACGCGAGCCTAACTGGCTAATAAGACGATAGACAAGCTGGGAGAAGTTCATTTCCGGTGGATACGTGCCTCTCTCTTCCAGTTCATAGGGCGCAAAAAACTGCCCGACGCGACGCACCAGCAGATCAAGCACAGCTACCGGTAGTTCTTCGAACGGCAACCACTGGTCATCCCGACTGGTAAGAAAGCGGGCAAGCTGTCGAACGCGTTTCTCCCGTGCGTTGGTAAAGGCTGCCAGTGCCTGCAGGTATTTGTTGGGCGCTGCTATCACACCAGCCGCCAGCCAGCGCACACGCTGGGCAATATTCATACTCCTGCGCTTGAGCTTCTTTTCAATCAGCAATAGTAGTGCCTGTCTGTCTGCATTACATACGGCTGCCCTAAGGATTAGATCCAGCGATAGGAGTTGTTGATTGGTGCTGCGCACGGGAAAGGTTTTTAGCATGTCAAGTGATCCGAATTTTGCGACCTGCCTGTGCTCATCGAAGTAGGCCAACGCATATAGCCCCACGACGTGCTGCTCGTCGCTACGGAAAGCTGCAGTCACGTACGCAGTCATGACCTCAGCCACCAGGCGCGGGTGAGATAGTAAAAGCACTTTGTACCAGGCTGGCTCATTGCCCGTGCCATCAATCAAATAGAAAGCGACCGCCTGCTTAATCTGGGTGTCACTGAGTTGATTAACACTGCCCGTGATTTCTTCCAGCCCGGCCAGGAATGGGCGGCTGAGCGGATGCATCTGACCCTTCTTATAAAGCTCAATCACCTCTGTCACTGTTGGGATGTCGTCGCGCTGCAGCGTTCGACGCAGCCCCGCAAGAGCAGCCCGCATCAGGTTTTTGTCGTTATCCAGAAA
>CAZJDL010000034.1:27872-31515 GCA_964544755.1 uncultured Pseudomonadales bacterium
TTTCTAGCGAAAGACCCGCATCACCGCGCTGATAGCAAATGGCGTCGACCGCCTCCTGCAACAGATAGCGGGCCGCTTGCTTATTGGTCGTTGTTTGCATTCGCTCAAGACACCATAGTCCGAAATCAGCTGGCCGGTTCGCATGGAACAGCCGTCCCCGCACCTCGTGCATGCAAAACTTAAAATTTTCGTTTGCAATACAGCGGTCCAGCCCAATACCTACTATGCCTTTCTGAATCTCAGGGTGCGCCTCCAGCCAGCAACGGATGCTGTCGATGTGTTTTCCCGCACCCACACGGGGACTTCCGTATTTGTCCAGGCCAACACCAAGCCATTTGTAGAGGCGAGTAGTATCGATAGACGCACCGTATGCGGTCAGACCTCGTGCGAGTAGTCGGGTGGCGAAGTCGCTGAACAAATGGTCGTCAAGTATTGGCCGCAGGATATCTAACCGCGCGGCAAGCTCATCAAGCAATACGCTAATATCGGTATTAGAAGATTGATCGAGCAGATGGTGACTCCAAAATATAATATACTCGCCTAAGTAGTTTCGTTGCCTGGGAGCATGCAGATAATTCAGCAACTCCGTGGCGGGAACCGTGAGTGGATAGAGCGAGGCCAGCAAGCACCCCGTAAGATCGTCGTTCAAATCCGCTATCCTGCCCTCATTTATCTCGTCCAGCAGCGCCTTAAGCGTACCGGGCGTGTCTTCGTTATTGCGATTGAGCACCGCAAGCGCCTGCCGCCGCACGCCCGGCCGCCAAGTGATATCTCGTAAGATGCCCAGCAGCGTGTCATTGAGCGACGGCAACCTGGTGCCGTGACTTATTGCATCGAGCACGCAGGCAGCGAGTGCTTGCTGTGTCTCGCTACGATCAGATTCGGTAAGAACATTGCGGAATTCGTCTTCCATATCTTGTGTGGCAAGTGCGCCAAACGGCGAGGTTGCCCATTGTGATGAGCGGAGCCAGGGGTAATGTTCCGCCTCTTTCTGTAGACCACCCAGCACCTGGCGTTTTTCTTCGCATGAGAAGTCTTGAACATCACCGTATAGCACGACTCCCAATGGATCCCGTTCAATGATTGCGCTGCGCTGGCTTTTACATATTGCGGCAAGCCATGCGGAGAGGCCGCGCAACTCAGCTACTACAACACCGTCTTCGCCAGTAATCAACGCGAGTATGCGACCGATCGGGAGGCCATCGACAATACGCGCGGCAAGGTAACGAGCAGCAAGGAATTCGGCAACGCGGCGGTGAACCGGCGTGATTCGTTCCTCGTCTAATGACTTGAATAGCTTTGTTCGACCAACCTCACTAAGTAGTGCAATATTGTTGAAATCGAGATTGTTCAGCTCCGGGAATTCGCAGTTTGCTCCTGCGGATGTCAGTCCAAAACCGGCGTTGCCGGCAATCAATTGCAAAGCACAAAGAAAACCCACGGCATCGAGCTGCTGCTTAACATCGACATGTCGCGTTTGCGAGCTGTTAATGTGCTCCTGGTTGTGCTCCCGAACAATGGTCTGGCAGGCAAGCTCGAATGTCTGTTTTAGCGAGGTAGGCCATTTATTCGCGACGGCTTTCACCAGCATGTCGAGAACCTGGGGGTTGGCCAGTAGTTCGCGTAGCCCTTTCCTCTCAGCCTGCCGCATGAATTCTTCAGCGCTCGGCACCCGCTGGTCATGCTCCAGAATCTCAACGATGTCCGCCGCGGTCAACGGATCAAGGTGCAGGACTTTGACTTTACCGTCTGGTGAAACTGACTTTAAGTGACTCTGATCGGCCGCGCCAAACCAGTCGGCCTCACGGCAAGACAGACGAAAACGCGGGCGGCCCAACCTTTCTAGACAGGCGCGGATCTTGTCAAAGGGTGTTCTAGCGTCTTGTGAGCCGGCACGCATTTCATCGAGGCCATCGATAAATAAGGTTTTATCATGCCATTCCGGACGATCTTCGAAGGTGATCAAATCTCGCGCAGTGACGTAAATGGTGCCTGGTCGCTCCGTCTCTTTTTTGAAGGCTTTAGTTTTCCCCGCACCAGGATCGCCCAGCAGCACATAGGCGGATAGCTGATGGTGGGCCGATAGTCGTTGCTGCGAAGTGCCGCTTGCCGGCTTGTTCTCTTCTTTTTCAAACACCTCGGTGCAAGTACGGTTGACGTAATACATCAGAATGACTCGAACCAGCAAGCCGCAGGCTGAGTCAAAAACTCTTCCAATGGAATGCCTTGACCACCTACCAGCAGCGTGCATTCAGGTGTAAAGCGTTCCTGAAATACAGCCAACCCACCAGTGCCGCCGCCTCTTGGCGTACTTTTGACCTCAATGCTGGCTAACTTGCGCCCTTTTTCGAGGATAAAGTCCACCTCATGTGGACTGTCACGCCAGTAATACAGCCTGATATCAGGCATACCCGTGTTAAACAGATGTGCTCCGACAGTACTTTCGACCAGTCTGCCCCAAAAAGTCCGGTCTGCCTGAGCTTCCTGGAAGGAATACCCAGAGTTCACTGCCATAAACGCGGTATTAAGAACGTTGAGCTTTGGGCTCGACCCCCTGCGCCGATGTTGTTGGCCGGCGTACTTTTGCAACCCTGTCAGCAGGCCTGCATTCGACAGCAAATCCAGATAGTGCGCCAATGTTGTGGTGTTACCTGCGTCCTGCAATTGGCCTTGCATCTTGGTGTACGACAAAATCTGCCCCGAGTAATTGCTGCCAAGCTCAAACGCTCGTTTCAGCAACGCGGGCTTATTCACGCGGGTCATCGACAGGATGTCTCTTTCGATATTTGGCTCAATCAACGAAGAACGTATATATTCGCGCCAGCGTGGCTGATCATCTATGTGGCTTGTGGCCCCCGGGTAGCCACCGAAATAGATATAACGCGGTAAATCAAAATCGAAGGCGTCAACCATTTCGCGGAAAGACCAGTGGTTAGCACGAATCAACTCAAATCGCCCCGCCAGACTCTCTGTCAATCCTTGCTGCATCATCAGCGGGGCCGAACCGAGGAGAACTACGTGCATCGGACGCTCGATGGCGCGGTCTGCGTCCCAAAGGCCCTTCACCACTTCCGACCATTGGGGAACCTTCTGAACCTCGTCCAGCACCAGCACAAAGCCACGTTCGGAACGGTCGGCGTCTGCGCGTGCTTGCTCCCACATTCGGGCTAACCATTTCCCATCACGCTTATCGATGACCGCGGTCACTTGCGCTAGATTGTCGAACGTCCGTAGCTGCGCTGCTGACGGGGGTTCGTCGACAGCGAGATAGCGCTTCTCCATGTCAATGTTGTCAAGCGCCTGCCGTACAAGTGTGGTTTTCCCGGTTTGCCGTGGGCCGGAAACGATGATCAGTCGTTCTGGCCGCTCCGCTAGACGGGTGAGAAGAGTGGCAACGTGTTGGCGCTGGTAGGCTGACATATGATAATTTTACATCATTGAGTAAAACTACTCAATGATGTAAAATTATGTAATTAACTATTATAAATCATATTGTTAACTGTATTCATGCATCGCAGGTTCGCCTCGTTTCGCACGGCATACGCTGGGGTCGCTCGAGTTGCCTGCGTCGCTGCAGGGTAGATACGTATAATCCTAGAAACCGCAGTTGGATCACGAAAGTATGCACAAGCTCTTAATGCAC
>CAZJDL010000035.1:0-31318 GCA_964544755.1 uncultured Pseudomonadales bacterium
GACGCGGGTGACCCGGTGATCACGCACCCCGACGCGGCACTGGCAGACGGGGCGCGTGTTCGTCTGCGCGAATAGTTTATGCGCTGGTCTCGGTTAACTTTGCGAAGCGCCTGAATGGCGGGGCAGGTCGTCGGTAATATCGAACCAGGGAATACGTTCCGCATAAAACACGTGAAACTGTGGCGCGAATTTTTCAGGTTGATCAAAGCTGCCTATGTAAAAGTGCGTCTCGCCAGGGAATTTGTCCGCTTCATAAGTCAGTGGCGTGCCACAGTTTGCGCAGAAACCGCGGCGGACGCCGGGAGAGGATTCGTAAATCTGGCGTTCACCTGCAGTATACGCCACCTGATTCGGGCTAAAGCCAACGAAAGTTGCTACCGCTGCGCCAGTGTTGCGGCGGCAACTGTGACAATGACAATGGCCTACCCATGCGGGCTCGCCTGACACCCGAAACTGAATGTTTCCACATAAACATTTTCCTTCCATAACAGTTTCTTCAACCCGTTGCAGCGCACTCTCCCAGCTTATACTGGAAAATGTCGGGAAATTCAATGGGCAGGAGCCGGATTCCCAAGGGTACCAGAATCAGCGTGCTGGAAATTGTGCGATGATGGTTGTCACCGCTTGGCGGATCACCGGTTTGGCATTCTTATGATCGGAGATATCCAGCGGCCTTTCCGCCCAACCGCGCCATAGCGGTTGGCCGCTGGTGCCGTCATAAACATCGACTGCCAAAAAACCACTGGTTTTTAATTCCAGGTGCACGTCGCCGCGCTCGATGCTATTCAAAGCATCAGGACTTCTGGCCGGGAAGTAAATCGTACCCTCGCGAGACTGGCGAGTCGTGATAACGGCAGACACCAGAAAATCAGCCGCATCTTCGCTTTCGATCATGGTGTAGCCGGCGTCTTCGAAGCCGTTTTGAATGCCATTCATAATCTGCTCGACCATAAGCGGGCTGATGTATTGTGTTTCATCAAATACCGTGAGGGCGTTGGCGCTAATCCAGCTAAAGGTTTGATAACCCGTTAGTGTTTTCTCATCTATATAGCACTCAGAGCCGGTTTTCAACGTAGTGCACGCGGCCGCGATTAGCAAAACAGCGAGCAGCGTAACGCGGCGAAGTGATTGAGCCATAACATTTGCCTGTGTGTAGGTCGTGCGGCCAGACAAGCAGCGCCGACCAAGAGCATTCATTAGTTTACACGCGAACAGAATACGCGTTGCGCGACTCGCCACACTTGATGCAAATCAACTCGCCATGATAAAACCAGCGTTAGCGTGTGCGGCGTGCGAGTTTGATACGAATCGATCGGTCGCGCTACTATAAACGCGCTTGCTCAACGCACAGGCGGGACTGGTACTCACCACCTGGACGGCGTCTTTTATGTACATGGAGATGCAAAAGTTGTGGCATGTCGAATAAGCAGTTCGCGAGCCAGCATGCTTTTAACGTCGTAAAAAGTTATACTCGGTTTACCTTCTTTCGGGCCGTACGGGTGGCAACATGATCAATTGGAGGCGGGTCAGTGCCGTTGTCTTGCTACTGTGCGTCTTGTCGCCCAGCCGTGCCGAAGCCCCGCTTTCTGACACCGATTGGCTGTCACCGGAACCGGGTTCTAAAGAAAGCAAAATGGGCGCACGCATCCACTCGGTGACGGAGATGGAAGAAGAAGGCATGCACCGTATCGAGATCTCGCTGCCCGAAACAGAATTGCCCATCGAAGAAGTGCTTGTTATTGGCAAGCGTGTCGAAGCACCGGAAAAAATAAAGCAAATAAAACGTTTCGAATATATCAATGATCTCGACACGGGTCGCAGCGGTATCGTTATCTATATCGGCAAGCGGCAGAAGTTCGCGCTGAAATTTAACTACGATGAAGGCGCTGCCAGGTTTCCTTATGATTGATCCATGTCTTGCTGTGGCGGTGCCTCAAAACTCATCCTCTGCCGTTTCGATATCAACCAGCCCGATGGTAAAAGAATAGTCCGCCGTCAATAGCGGCAGCAAATTAGTCGCGGCATTTTCAAACGCCTGCGTGTTGGCGAAGTCCAAGGCTTCAATATAAACCGCCGTCTGTGGATCATTCAGGGAAGCGACTCTGCCTACCGCGGCAGGAATCGTAATACGATTGTCGCTGCGAAAACGATCAAGCGATAACAGCAAGCGCAATACATTAATGGGCACAATGCTGACATCCGCCTCCCTGCCGACTATTTGCTCAACACCGATGCGGCCATCGGTGTTCGAGGTCGAGCCAAGGAAAATGTCACCGATATAAAAATTGCTGCGACTGCGCCCGGGAACCGTTACCCGGCCATTGCTATCGGTTTCACTTGCGCTGTTGGAGAAAACGACCTGTAAACCTTCGATAGGCTTTGGCTGTTGCTTGCGCGACGAGACAATGACTGTCAGTTCATTATCTTCATCTATAATGATGCGATCGATATCCGCATCAGAAGAATAGAAACACTGGAACCCGCCCGTTAATACCAGCGGGGCGAGCACGGCAAAAAGCAGTACAAAGGGTCGGCGTTGCATAGCATCACAAACAGCGGTAATCAGGGTTAGACTTAATCGGTCACCACAAGTTGCAGCGCATTCAGTCCACTGTTGCCTGCGGCATTCGCCATTTTTTGATACGGATCAAGCATTCTTTCGTTTTTCCGCGTAAGCTGGGATAGCGGTGGAATATTGTGTTGCGCAATAGTAGTGTTAACAGGCCCTAATGCAATAGTCCAAGCGAGCAGCGTGGACGACATTAGTTTGAACTTGCACGGACAGCAACGAGGCAGCATGGCGATTAAGCAGCAGCGGTATATCAGTCGGCTCACCAAAGACACCTTTGCGCTGATTCTTGCCGGCGACAAGGGTGTGCGGCTTTACGAGCTGACCGACTGGCGCGCCAAGTCGTCGGTGTTTTTTGGCGGTAAGTTTCGCATTATCGACTTTCCGCTTTCCAATTGCGTCAATTCAGGTATCCGCCGGGTTGGTGTGCTGACGCAATATAAAGCACACTCGCTGATTCGCCATATTGTGCAAGGGTGGAGCCAGTTTCGCAGCGAGCTGGGAGAGTGCGTCGAGGTGTTGCCGGCGTCGCAGCGTGTCTCTGGCCACTGGTACGAAGGCACCGCCGACGCCGTGTTCCAAAACCTGGATATTATTCGTGTGCAACGCCCGGAACGGGTATTGATCTTGTCGGGCGACCATGTATACAAAATGGACTACGGCAGCAAGCTGGCTCATCATGTAGAGACCGGTGCTGATATGACGATTTCATGCCTTGAAGTGCCGATTGCGGAAGCAGCTAACACTTTCGGTGTGATGACTGTAGATGAAAGCGGCCGTGTCGTGGGCTTCGACGAAAAGCCGGCCCATCCAGCGCCGCTGCCGAATAACCCCGAGTTGTGCCTGGCGTCAATGGGTAACTACGTGTTCAATACCGGCTTTCTGTTTGAGCAGCTGATCAAGGATGCCGATACACCCGGTTCTGAACACGATTTCGGCAAGAATATCATTCCGTCAATCATTGATCGCTACAAGGTTTACGCCTACCCGTTTCGAAATCCGGAAACGGGAGCCAAAGCGTATTGGCGCGACGTTGGCACCTTGGACACCTTCTGGGAAGCGAACATGGAGCTGGTTTCAGTGAGCCCGGAGTTCAATCTCTATGATCAGGACTGGCCGATTCTTACCTACCAGCCGCAACTACCACCGGCGAAATTTGTCTTCAATCAGGACAACAGGCGCGGCATGGCGGTTGATTCGATGGTATCCGGTGGTTGTATCATATCGGGGGCAAAATTAAACCGGTCACTGCTTTTTTCCGACGTGACCGTGCAGTCGCATTCCCTGCTGGAAAAGTCAGTCGTGTTACCGCAGGTGACGATTGGCCGGCATTGCAAAATACGGCGTGCAATTATTGACCGCGGTTGCCATATCCCGGCGCGTACGGAAATTGGTGTCGATAGCGAAGAAGATAAAGACCGCGGGTTCCGGGTTACCGCCTCCGGGGTGGTGCTGGTGACAGCCGCCATGCTGGGACAGGATTTTCATTACTCGCGGACCTAGTGCACTTTATTCGTTACAGCACACTAGTTGTTTCTGATTTTTCGTTTTCATTGCACGAAATAAAGACTATGCACCAAGGGTGCGGTAACATTGTGGTTAACCGCTGACGCGGCGGATGTCGCAGATTTAACACAGCAAACCCCGAAAAACCAAACCCTGGAGGATTCATAGTGCCCGATAAGCCCTTAAAAGTCGTTCTTTACTGGCACATGCACCAGCCGCGTTACCACGACATCATGACCGGCGAATACAAAATGCCGTGGGTATACCTGCACGCCATCAAAGACTATGTCGACATGGTGGCCCACCTGGAATCGAATGCCGAGGCGCGCGCTGTTGTCAATTTTACGCCGGCGTTACTCGACCAAATAGAAAACTACGCCACCCAGGTGCAAAGCCATCTGCAGCAGCACACACCGATTCGCGATTTTTTGCTCGCCGCGCTGGCGAGTCCTATCAGCCCATTTGACGTTGATTCGACACTGGCGTTGATGCGCCAGTGCCTGCATGCCCACCAGGAGCACGGCATTGATCGGTTTGCGCCGTTTAAGTTGTTGACCGAGCTGGCAAAAAAGCAAATCGACATGCCTGATACCATGCGTTATGTTAACGAGCAGTTTTTGTGCGACCTGTTGGTCTGGTATCACCTCAGCTGGCTGGGCGAGACTGTCAGGCGCAAAGACAGCCGGGTGCAGCAACTCATCAACAAGGAGTACGGTTTTACCTTGCGTGACCGGCGCGTGTTATTGGAGATTATCAGTGAGTTGTTGACCAGTGTGATTCCGCGCTACAAGGCGCTGGCGCAAAGCGGCCAAATTGAACTGTCGATTACGCCGGGCGAACATCCCATTTTGCCGCTACTGATCGATATTACTTCCGCCCGCGATGCCGAGCCGGGCATGAAGTTGCCAGCACTTACGAGTTACCCGGGTGGTGAAGAGCGTGCTCAGTGGCATATTGAGCGCGGGCTGGAGAGTTTTCGTCATCACTTTGATATGCAACCGCAAGGTTGTTGGCCGGCTGAAGGCGGCGCGAGCGAGGCGACCTTGGCGATGCTGGCGCAGAACGGCTTTCGTTGGGCTGCCACCGGCGAAAGCGTCATGCACAACAGCATAGCGCGCTCAGAAATAGCCAAAGAGAATTGCCAACACCAGCCGTTTCTCATCGAAGCGGCGGATAACATGGTGTGCTTTTTCCGCGACGATAATTTAGCCGACCTCATCGGTTTTAACTATTCAAAGTGGCACAGCGAAGACGCGGTCAATGACCTGATCCAGCATCTGGAGAACATCGACAAGGCCTGCGCGGCTGAATCTAATCGTCTGGTCAGTATTATTCTCGATGGCGAGAACGCCTGGGAACATTACCCCGAGAACGGCTACGATTTTCTGACGAAACTGTATGCCAAGCTGACAGAGCACCCGAATTTGCAACTGTCAACCTACTCCGATGTCATAGACCAACGTGAATCATTTACGCATTTACCCAGACTGGTGGCCGGTAGTTGGGTGTACGGCACATTCTCAACCTGGATCGGCGACCCCGATAAAAACCGCGCCTGGGATATTTTGGGTGAAGCCAAGCAAGCCTACGATCATGCCTTGTCGGAAGGTCGACTGCATGGCGAACGACTGGAGCGTGCCAGCGAACAGTTGGGCGTATGCGAAGCATCGGACTGGTTCTGGTGGCTGGGTGACTACAACGCAGAGCTTTCTGTGCGCGAGTTCGAAAGCCTGTTTCGTCAGCATATCGCTAATTTATATTTTCTCATCGGTGACCAGCCGCCGGAACATTTAGCGCACCCTATCTCACTCGGTACCGGCTCGCCAGAACAGGGCGGTACGATGCGTCGCGGGCATTGATTAACATGAAAATAGAACCTATGACAGGCACGTCTATGCCGGGAAGCTTGTGCAACGCCTAATGTCGCGGCGCACCGCCGGCGTACTGTTGCATCCAATCTCCCTCCCCGGTCCGCGTTCGTTTGGTGAAATCGGCCGCGAGGCGCACAATTTCATCGACTTTCTCGCCGCTGCAGGATTTTCAGTCTGGCAATTCCTGCCCCTCGGGCCGACCGGCGCGGATCGCTCGCCGTATCAAAGCACCTCGGCGTTTGCCGGCAATCCCGATCTTATCGACCTGGATGTGCTGGCTGATAGCGGTTGGTTGCAAGCGGAAGATATCTGCGCTGCGGGTCTAGATCGGCACGAGTTGTTGCGCAAAGCCTATCACGGCTTGCATGAACTGGCCGTGAGCGAGCAGCATGAGAAGTTGACGGCCTTCATAGAGCAGCACGCCTACTGGTTGCAGGACTTCGCACTATTTACCGCGTTGCGGCACGAGGCGAACGGGGTATCCTGGACTCAATGGCCCGAAGAGTTAAAGCGTCGCGAGCCGGGCGCGCTGATGGCGGCCAGGCGCCGCCTGGCTGAAGAAATCCTTTACGTTCAGTTTGAACAGTTTGTATTTTTTCAGCAGTGGAACGCCTTGCGTGACCATGCGCACGAAAAAAACGTCAGTCTGGTCGGCGACCTGCCTTTTTTTGTGTCGCATGACAGTGCTGATGTGTGGGCCTACCCCGAAGGGTTTCAGTTGAACGAAAATGGCACGCCTGCAGTTGTTGCTGGCGTGCCACCCGACTATTTCTCCGCTACCGGTCAGTATTGGGGCAACCCTCAATACGATTGGGACAATATGCGCGCCACCGACTTCTGCTGGTGGCGTACGCGGATCGATCACCTGCAGCGCCTGGTGGATGAGCTGCGAGTCGATCATTTCCGCGGTTTCGCCGCCACCTGGGTTATACCCGCCGAGCACGAAACGGCTGAACACGGCCAATGGGTAGATGCGCCCGGCGAGGAGCTGCTGGCACATTTGCAGTCTGCGTTCAGCGACCTGCCGTGGATCGCCGAAGACCTGGGCACTATCACGCCAGACGTAGAGGCGTTACGGCAAAAGTTTCACCTGCCCGGCATGAAAATATTGCAGTTCGCCTTCGATAGCGATGCCAATAACCCTTACCTTCCGCACAACCATGTGCCTAACTGCGTGGTTTACACCGGCACTCACGATAACGACACCAGCTGTGGTTGGTATGCGCAATTACCTGCCGAGACAAAAGCGAAACTGTATGACTATTATGCGCTCACGGAGGCTACTATGCCGTGGACGTTAATCCAGAGCGCATTGCGTTCGGTCGCGCAGCTCGCGGTAGTGCCGATGCAGGATTTACTGCAACTCGATAGCGAGGCGCGTATGAATACTCCGGGTACCATGAATAGCGGCAACTGGTCGTGGCGTTTCAACTGGGATGAAGTGCCGCCGTCGTTGGCGGTGCAACTGCGACAGCTGGTTGGAATGTACGGCCGCCTGTCCTAGTGTCCTGGCTTTCTTAGACTAAGCACCGGAACTTAACCGCGCAGTTGGTGTGCGCAACAGCCCGTCCGCGCCACGCCTGGCCGTATCTTCCACGGCTTTGTTTTTCAATCTATTTGATCGATTGAAACATTAGCGGCCGCTCGATGCGCGCTATCGTGGCGGCTGACACGTTCCCACAAGTGTTTATCAATGGCGAGCATGTCGGTGGCGCCGATGAACTGGAGGTCTGGTTTCAGCAGCGCGCTGCTGCATAGGCGCGCGTGCTGTCAACTGCCGCACTCGCCATGCCGCCGCGCAATGTCCTTGCCGGCGGCATTCTATTTCCACGGTAATAGCGGAAGCGCGGCGCCTGTGGGCTGTGCGTGACCATGTTAATACTTTTATCAAAGTGCATGCGGCAAGCGCAGGACTGATCGTTATTGAGCAGCTCGAAGACGAGGGCACCAATTCTGCTCAACAAATACACTCGAAAAACGCTCGCAGAAAGTATAATAATCTATAGAGTAGGCAAGCCAAATATTCACCGCTCAATCTATTCGATGCCGGACAGCCACTCGATTCGCCTGAACAATGTTAGCAAAACCTACCAGGAAGCGGGTCAGCGGCGGCCGGTGCTTAACGCCATCTCCGTGAGTTTTGCCGAGGGCGCGTTTATCGCGATCCAGGGGCGCAGTGGGTCGGGTAAATCAACGCTATTGAATCTTCTGGCGGGTATCGATATTCCCGACTCGGGTGAAGTGAACATTAAAGGGGAGGTCATCAATCAGCTGAGTGAACATCGACGTACGCTGTTTCGACGGCAGCATATTGGTTTTGTTTTCCAGGCATTTAATCTTGTGCCGACCCTTACGGTTGGCGAAAATCTGATGTTTCCTCTTGAGCTGAACGGCTTTGCTGTTGCCGCGGCGCGCGACCGCGCAGAAGCGATCCTGGCGGAGTTTTCGCTTGCCGGGCGAGCGGGCAGCTATCCCGACCGTTTAAGTGGTGGCGAGCAACAGCGCGTGGCCATCGCGCGCGCCATCGTTCACAAGCCCGCGGTCGTGCTGGCCGATGAACCGACCGGTAATCTGGACATCGATACCGAGCGACAAATACTCAGATTGTTACAGCGCTTGCCGCGAGAACACAATATTACGGTGATTGCGGCTACCCATAGCGCAGAGATTGCCGATATCGCCGACAGCGTTTTTTGGCTTGAACGCGGCCAGTTAATGGCGTAGCTGCGCCGATGACCAGTACGCGGTTCCGCCTGGCCTACAGACACTACCTGCATCACCCCTGGCAGTTTTTCCTCAGCGTACTCGGCGTAGGCCTGGGCGTTGCGGTCGTGCTGGCCATCGACCTGACCAATGCCAGCGCAAAACGCGGTTTCGCTCTGGCGAACCAGGCAATTGCCGGTAACGTTACTCACCAAATCTTCGGCGCGCCGAAAACCATCGACGAAACCGTGTACCGTGATTTACGCGTGCTCCACGGGTTTACCGAAATATCGCCGGTTGTCGTCGGCGAGGTCAGCGTTGCCGATGACGATGGCAGGCAGAGAAGGTTTCAGTTGCTAGGTATTGACCCCTTAGCGTTTATGGGAACGAGTCCCGTGCAAGACTCCAGCGCCGTAGCGCCGCAGCGGCCGGCTGCGCTAACGCCACTCATCAATGCGCCGGGCACGCTATTAACGCAACCCAACGCGGTGATTTTGTTGCGCGGTGCAGCTGACACCTTGGGCATTAGCGCGCCCGCCAAAGTTGCAGTCCGGATCGGCGCCACGCAGCATACTCTAAACGTTATAGCGATTGTGGAAGACCGAGACACACCACAAGCGCAAGCCTTGCGGTCCACTCTTATCACAGATATTTCCAGCGCACAGCACCTTCTCGGGCTTGCGGGTCGGTTGTCGCGCATTGATGCCACCTTAAGCGCTGCCCGGGCAGCTGAGCTGCAAAGCAAGTTGCCGCGGCCGTTACTATTGGAAGAATCCGGCACCCGCGGCCACGCGATGCAGCAGATGACGCGCGCATTTCACACCAACCTTACCGCGTTGAGCCTGCTTGCACTGTTGATCGGCGCGTTTTTAATCTACAACAGCATGACCCTTGCGATTTTGCAGCGCCGCGAACTCATTGCTACGCTGCGCACACTCGGATTAAGCCGCTATGAACTCATCGGCTTGATAGTGTCGGAAGCGCTGGTTCTTGGCGCGTGCGGTACACTGCTGGGGTCAGCGCTGGGCATCGGATTGAGTCAGTCGCTGCTTGGTCTGGTGACAACTACCATAAACGATCTTTACTTCGCCGCCGAAGTGCAAACGCTGGCTTACACACCATGGATTTTTGTTAAAACCGCCAGCCTGGGAATGGGCGCAACGGTGCTCGCGGCTATCGTGCCGGCATACGAGGCGAGTCGTATTGCGCCAATTATCGCGCAATCGCGATCGCGGCTGGAAACAGCAACCCGTCACTTATCGCCTCGGCTATTTGTCGCGGGGCTTGTCGTTGCTGGCCTGGCGCTGGCCACGTTTACGTTTAGCGGCCGCAGCATCGGCGCCGGCTTCGGCGGGCTATTTCTGATCGTTATGGCATTTGCACTGATGACGCCGGCTTTTTTGGTGATGCTCATCAACGCCTTGCATCCGGCGCTGCATAAAATGCTGGGGCTTGTCGGCACCATCGCCGCACGTGGCGTGTTGGCCTCTCTGAGCCGTACTCAGGTTGCGGTTGCCGCCCTGGCGATTGCAATCTCCACCACGATTGGTGTCGCCCTGATGATCGGCAGCTTTCGAGCGGCGGTGGAACATTGGCTTGAGGGTTATGTCAGCGCGGATATTTACATTACCCAGGCAGAAGATGCGGGCCCCGATGGCATTGCGCGAGCCACAATTGATCGAATCAATGCTTTACCAGAAGTTGTTGCCGTCTCGAGTTTTCGCAGTCACGAATTCTGGCGTGCTGAACAGTTGATACGCGTGTACGTCAAAGGCTTGCATCAACCGGCTTTTGACGATTTCGTTTTTCTGGGCGGCGTGCGCAAAAGCCGCTGGGAGGGATTTCGCAACCGCGGTGGCGTTATCGTCTCCGAATCCTACGCGTATCATCACGCTGCACAGGTGGGTGACAACATCCTGCTGGCGACCCCGAAGGGCGACGCCGCGTTTCGAATAGTAGGAGTTTACGCCGATTACGGCTCTGACAGGGGCATCGTCACCATGCACGAATCCACTTACTTTCAGCACTGGCCCGTGTCACAACCGAGCGCCTTGCACGTGTACCTTGATTCGAGCGCAGATGCTGACACGCTACTCAATACGTTAAACCACAGCATATTCGTTGCAGAAAATCTGCGAGCGAGCGCCAACAAGAGCATAAGAAGAGCTGCCTTACAGATTTTCGATCGCAGCTTTGCGATTACTGAAGTGCTGCGCGTGTTGACGATAGTCATTGCCTTTGTTGGAATTCTGGGCGCACTGATGGCGATACAACTGGAGCGCGGTCGCGAGTTCGCCGTGCTGCGCGCCAACGGATTGGTGCCCCGCGACCTGGTCAAACTGTTGTTAGCGGAAGGTGGGCTCATGGGGCTGATCGCCGGCTTGCTCGCACTTCCTTTGGGTATTATATTAGCCTATGTGCTCATCGCCGTTATCAACCGCCGCTCCTTCGGATGGTCAATGCAGTTCGTGCTCGAGCCACGCTATCTCGCAACCGGCCTCGCTCTGGGCCTGGTAGCGGGTGTGGTGGCAAGTCTATATCCTGCCTGGCGCATGGCCCGCACTTCGCCTGCCACGGCCTTACGCAGTGCATAATTCATTGCGGTTTACAGGCAAAGAGTGCTGTCACGGCGCGGTCGTTTTGACGGCGGTTTTTGCTGTCTTTCACTTGTGCGCCTGCAGTGAGCCGTTAGAAGACGCTGATCGTACGCCAATGTCAGTAACAACACTACTGAGCGATAATAACACTGCGGGTTTCCGCAAGGCCGACCAACCACGCGCCCTGCATTTTCCGCGTGATCACGGCGTCCATGCTGACTACAAAAACGAATGGTGGTATTTCACCGGTAATTTGCGCAGCGAGACAGGGCGCGAGTTTGGCTTTCAGTTCACCTTGTTCCGCCACGCGTTAGCGCCTACGGCGACGGACAGCGCTTCGGCCTGGTCGAGCCGCCAAATTTACCTTGCCCATGCCGCGCTGAGCGATATTGAAAACGGGGAGTTTCTGCACAGCGAGCGCTTCAGCCGTGGGGCGCTGGGGTTGGCCGGCGTGCAACACACGCCGTTTCGCGCCTGGTTAAACGACTGGCAAGTAAGCAGCCTGGCGGCGAACGGTTTCGAAAACGAGTTAACCGTCAAAACAGAAACGTTTGCGTTGCACCTGCGACTGAGCAACTCACAAGAGCTTGTGCTACAAGGCAATCAAGGACTCAGTGCGAAGAGTGCCACGCCAGGTAACGCGTCGTATTACTACTCGTATGTGCGGTTAAAAGCGCAGGGAGAAGTGACTCTCGCTGGTGAACGCGTACAAGTCAGCGGCGAAAGCTGGTTCGATCATGAATGGTCTACATCGGCACTAGAGCAAGAGCAGGCGGGTTGGGACTGGTTCTCATTACAGTTGTCAGACCAGTCTGAGCTGATGTTGTTTCAACTTCGCGACAAACGCGACACCGCAAAAAATTATTTAAGCGGCAGTGTGATTGCCGCGAATGGTGATGTGCGCCAGTTAGGGCAGGGTGATTTTCAGATTCGCGCAACCTCCACCTGGACCAGCCCCAGCAGCGGCGTGCGTTATCCTTCGCGCTGGGAAGTGCTTGTGCCGTCGTTGGATGCGCGCTTGACCGTGCGGCCGAAAATGCCCAATCAGGAAATGCGGCTCAGTTTCCGCTATTGGGAGGGTGCGGTCGATGTCAATGGCGCTATCGCCGGCGCCCCGGTGCGTGGCAACGGTTATGTGGAGCTGTCTGGCTACGCAGCAGGCAATCGAAGCAGGCGCTGATAAATAAACGTCCTCAATGGCGTTTAACAATTCCACCCTCCTGCATCGGTTTTGGAAAGGATTTTCTTCCGCAAATCAGACCCATGCGCCCCCCGCGCGCTCATTTATCGCGGCGGTGTGGGCACTATACGGACGAACAGCGCGTGGTTTGTACACGTGATTTGTTGTGCAGAGACGGGTAAAATACCATGCGCATTGCACATCCAGCCAGCCTAAATCCATGCTGGATTTTTAGTCTGTTTTTTGGCAGCGTCAATGCACATACCAATACAAGGAGATTGACCTATGAGAGCTACAATTCCGCTATATCTGATGATTGTGGTGATACTGTTTGTCGCACCAGTCGCGACGGCAGAATCCGCCAATTTGCAGGCAATGGTGGGGCAGGCAAACAATGTTGATGAGGCGGTGCAATTAGTGAGCGATCGCCTTGCCCGGCAAGGCTTCGAGATTCCACTAGTCGTTAATCATGCTGCTGCGGCAGCGAGTGTTGATCTTGAGCTGCGCCCCACCCAGGTTATCTTTGCTCGCCCTTCAAAATATCTCGAACGGTCTCTGCTACGCCGTGGCGCCACCATCGGCATCGACTTGCCCATGAAGTATCTAATCTTCGAAGACGAAAATGGAGCTATTCAGCTGCACTCCAACCCGGTTGGTTATTTAATCGACCGTCACGACCTTGGCATTGGAGACTTCGGTCTTTATGTGACCGGCGTGCTTGCTGGCCAGTTTGGTGATAGTGCGGATGGTTTGGTTACAGTTGCCAGCCAGCGTTCCTTTGACGCTACCGTGCAAGCGCTACAGGACGCTATTAGCGCCGAAGCAGCGTTTCGCATTCCACTGGTGTTGAACTACGGTGAGGGCAGGCGGCGTAACAACGGCCCGGTACTGATTGTATTCGGTAACCCCATGGCCGGCACGCCGCTGATGCAAGGCACGCAGGAAATTGGCCTCGATCTACCGCAGAAATTTCTGGTGTGGGAGGGCAGGGGCGGTACAGTGTCGATCACCTACAATGACCCTCTGTTCGTCGCAAAGCGCGCCAACCTCGTGGGTCAGGATGCGCGCTTAAGCGCTATTGTTAACGCGCTGGCAGGCTTTGCGGCAGCAGGTGCGGGAACAATAAGTGTAGAATAGCCGCTGTTCTGATAAGTGCATACTGTGGTAACCGAAGCGAGAAGCCAGCAATGACCGCACAATTCAATAGCGCGGCCGCGCAAGTAGCGGCCAATGAGTATATTGTAGATAAGGCAGCGCATCGCTACTCCCCTGCGGAACTGGTCGACCGTCTTGAGCAACGCCTGGGTGTGGTACATGCGCGGCAGCGGTTAGGGATCGAAGACGATCATCACACCGAGGTGTTTAACAAAGGCGGCAAATTTTTCCATTTGGAAAACTGGTACTCGGTGCATTCGCTGATTCGTACCTGCGTTCGACTGGTTGGACTGCATGGCCGCGGGCAGCGCAACGCGAGGAATATTCAGCTGCGGCATAACCGTTTCGTGCTGCCTTCTTTACCCGCCGCGTTCGAAGGCATGCGTATTCTGCATTTAAGCGACTTACATTTGGACATGTACCCTGCCGCCACACACGTCCTGGTCGAACGTGTGCGCGAGGTCGACTACGATATCTGTGTCATGACCGGCGATTACCGTGGCAAAACCTTTGGCTCGACGGACGCCACTCTGCATCTAATGCAATCGCTGCGGCGGCAGTTGAAAGACCCCGTATACGCCATACTGGGCAACCACGACAGCATACGCATGCTGCCCGCCATGGAAGACATGGGCATTGTCATGCTGGTGAATGAGTCGCTTGCCATAGAACGTGATGGTCAAAAAATATATTTGTCCGGCATCGACGATGCCCATTTTTTCCGGGTCGACAATATCCAAAAGTCGGTTGAGGCAACGGCGTCGGAAGGCGTGAAGATTCTATTGTCGCATACACCGGAGGTGTTTCGCCAGGCGGCGCATGCCGGCTACGATGTGTTTCTCTGCGGTCATACCCACGGTGGGCAAATTTGCCTGCCCGGCGGCATTCCGCTCACGCTGGACGCGCGCTGCCCGCGCTTTGTCGGCAAGGGCGCCTGGCAGTTCCGGCGGATGCAAGGCTACACGTCAGTGGGTTCCGGTACGTCGATTGTGAATGTCCGTTTCAATTGCTTGCCGGAAATTACCCTCCATAGCTTGTCTAAAGAACCCGCCGAATAGATTGTGCTTTTTCTAAAAAGCTGTCATTGTTGACGGCTAAAAAACTGAAACCAAACCTGAATCGTTAGTGGTTAGCAACTGCCTCGCAGCAGTCAGCTCGCTATGGGTTGGTTCGCCGCTGCGAAAGGCAAAGGGAGACGTTACACGTGGTGAGTAAACGCAACACATACAAAGCCGGCAAAATACGGCTAGATAATGAAGCGGTGATATTGAAGTCAGCTGAACGGGAATTTGCCACCCGCGGGTTTAACGGCGCGTCAATGAATCGTATCGCCGAGGGTGCCGGTGTGCCGCGCACCAATGTGCATTACTATTTCACCCGCAAATCCGATCTATATGGCAAGGTTCTTACCGACATTGTCAATCTTTGGGATGAAGCGTTTAACCAAATTTCGCCAGATGATGACCCCGCGACAGCCATAGGCGCTTATATACACGCGAAAGTCATGTATTCAAAGACGAACCCGCTGGCTTCCAAGGTGTTTGCCAGTGAAATATTACACGGTGCTCCGCAACTCAGCAAATACTTGAGAAAGGATTATCGAAGCTGGATGCGACAAAAAGCGAAGGTGATTGACACCTGGGTTGAGCAGGGAAAAATGGACCCGGTAGACCCCTTCTATCTGATTTTTCTAATCTGGGCGTCGACCCAACACTACGCGGATTTTGCGGTGCAGGTGACATCGGTGTTGGGTAAAAAAAAGCTGGCGGCAAACGATTTTGACGCTATAGCGAACAATCTTTGTCATATTGTCCTCAAGGGCTGTGGCATCAAGACCAGCCGTTCTTATCTTAATCGGTAATGACGTTTGCCAGTAAATTAAACGCCTTCATTGTCCTGCAGATTTCGTTAAGCAGAAAATAACAGTTCAATATTCGCCGCGGACAAGAAGCATCGCCAGAGCATTGGGATGCTGCAACACAGGTTCTATGTTGACCGTGGTCAGACGGCCTTTTTCCGCAACCAGCTTGCCATTGGTAAAGCTATAGGCCGCACTTGGAGGCGGGTCAGGCTGCTAATGTGGCAATACAATAGCAAAATGTATTGACGGCGCGAGCATTTTCCTGTAAAAGCTGACATTAATGTCAGCTTTTATGATGGTGCGCGCAGTAAGTACTACGAGCTTGGCAATACACAATAAATCAGGCTATATCCGGCCATCGTCGCGGATAGGAGCGTACACTGTGATCAAATTTCTGCTGAATGGCGAAGAACACTGTATTCACGATGTCGACCCCAACACATCCGTGCTTGATTACGTGCGCGAACACTTGCTTCGCACCGGTACCAAAGAGGGCTGCGCGTCCGGCGACTGCGGAGCGTGCACCGTGGTGCTGGGCGAGGTCGACGGCCGCAAGATCAAATACTCGGCGATCAATTCCTGTATAGCCCTACTGGGCAGTCTGCACGGCAAGCAGCTTATTACCGTCGAAGACTTGCAAGACGGACAGACCTTGCATCCCGTCCAACAGGCCATGGTGGATTGTCACGGCTCACAGTGTGGTTTTTGTACTCCCGGTTTTGTGATGTCTATGTTTGCGTACCGCAAGAACAATGCCCAGCCGGACCGCGACTCGATCAATGAGGCATTGGGTGGTAACTTGTGCCGCTGTACCGGCTACCGGCCCATCATCGATGCGGCCGTGCAGATGTACGAAGCACCGCTGGAAGATCAGTTTTCGGCGCGTGAGGCCGATACTGTTGCGGCACTGAACAAGCTCAACGTCGATAAGACCGGCGTCGAATTAACGGGCAACGGCAAAAAGTACTTCGCGCCAGGCCATATTAAGGCGCTGGCTGATCTGCTGTTGCAATACCCGCACGCAAAACTGGTTGTTGGCGGTACCGACCTGAGCCTCGAACTCACCCAGTTGCTGCATGAGTTCGAGGTGCTAATCTACACCGGCCGGGTAAAGGAATTGCTGCAAGTGGAGGACAGCGGCGACGCGATAGAGATCGGCGCCGCGGTCAGTTACAACGACTGCAAAGACGTATTGACCGCGCAATACCCTGATTTGCGCGAGTTAATCGAGCGCCTCGGCTCGCGGCAAATTCGCAATCAGGGCAGCATCGGCGGTAATGTCGGCAACGCCTCGCCGATAGGGGATATGCCACCGGTGTTGATCGCCTTAGGTGCACACCTGGTGCTGCGTCACGGCGACCTAACCCGCGTTATTCCAGTAGCGGACTATTTCGTTAGTTATAAAGTGACGGCACAGCAACCGTCGGAGTTTATTGAGCGCATTATCGTGCCCAAGGCCAGGCCGGGTTATCTGTTCAAAGCGTACAAGATCAGTAAACGGCTGGAAGACGATATCACCGCCACCTTGGGCGTATTCCATATAAAGCTGGAAAGCGGCATGGTTACTGACGTCCGGATCGCATTTGGTGGCATGGCGGAAATTCCCAAACGCGCTACCCATTGCGAGGGGGCCTTGCTTGATCGGCCCTGGAGTCAGCAGACGATAGCCGCGGCCATGGCAGCCCTGACCAAAGATTTCACGCCCATTGCCGATTTCCGCGCCAGCGCGGACTACCGCATGCAGACTTCCCGGAATATGTTACAGCGCCTGTATCTGGAAACCGAAGCCAGTGCCGGGCAAGTGAGAGTCACCCGTTATGCGTAGTCTTCCCGCTGCGGCCGTTGCGCCGGCCACCCAGATTAAAGATAAAGTCAAAGGCGCTGCAGGCCAGCACCAGCCGCACGAAAGCGCGCACAAACATGTTAACGGTGAAGCGGTTTATGTGGATGACCAATTGGCGCCGGCCAATGTGCTGCATGCCTACGTGGGTTTGAGTAGTATCGCCCACGGTAAACTCACCAAGTTGGACTTGAGTGCGGTGCGTGTAGCGCCGGGCGTGGTCGACGTACTCACGCTGGATGATGTGCCTGGGCACAAGGATATCGGTCCAGTTTTCTCGGGCGACCTGCTCATGGCAGAAAAGGAGGTAGCGTTTTGGGGGCAGGTGCTATTCACCGTTGCCGCGACCAGTTATGACGCCGCACGCAAGGCCGCGCGGCTAGCCGTGACGGAGTACGAACCGCTGCCGGCTGACCTGACCATCGAACAAGGACTGGCTAATGCGAGCTTTGTCAGGCCGACTCATGTGCAGCAGCGCGGTGATGCGCAGGCAGCCATAAACGCAGCACCACATTTTTTGCAAGGCGAAATGCAGATCGGTGGTCAGGAGCACATGTACCTTGAGGGCCAGGCGTCGTTATGTATTCCACAGGAAGATGGCGGCATGCTGGTGTACACCTCCTCGCAAAATCCTTCCGAGGGGCAAAAGCTGGTCGCCGCAGTGCTGAATGTGCCGCTGAATTTGGTCACGGTGGATATGCGCCGCATGGGCGGCGGTTTTGGCGGCAAGGAAACCCATGCCAACCAGTGGGCTTGTCTGGCCGCTTTACTGGCACGCAAGACCGGGCGTGCAGTTAAAATTCGCTTGGCCCGCGCCGATGATATGGCCGCGACCGGCAAACGGCATCACTTTCTTAGCCGCTACCAGGTCGGTTTCGACGCCGACGGCCGCATACTGGGTTTGGATATAGAACTGTCCGGGGGTTGTGGCATGTCGCCCGATTTGTCCGACGCCATCGTCGACCGTGCTATGTTCCATGCCGACAATGCCTATTTTCTGCCGGCCGCGCGTATCGTCGGCCACCGGGTGAAAACGCACACCGTTTCCAACACGGCGTTTCGTGGTTTCGGGGGTCCGCAAGGGATGGTGGCGATCGAAAACATTGTCGACAACATCGCGCGTGTCGTCGGTAGAGACCCGCTGCAAGTGCGCCAGCTGAATTTCTATTCCGACGAGGGCGCGCGCAACACCACGCATTACGGGCAAAAGATTGAGCAACATATTATTCCCGTGCTGGTCGAGCGGTTGGAGAAAACATCTGCCTACCAACGGCGCCGCCAGGAGATCACCGCGTTCAATGCGGCCAATCAAGTCCTGAAACGAGGTATTGCCTTGACGCCGGTGAAGTTTGGTATTTCATTTACGGTGCAGCATTTGAATCAGGCCGGCGCGCTGGTTCATGTGTATACTGACGGCAGCATTCAGCTCAATCATGGCGGCACGGAAATGGGGCAGGGGCTGTATACCAAGGTCGCCCAGGTCGTTGCGCATGAGTTGCAGGTCGATTTCGATAATATTCTGTGCACCTCTACGCGTACCGATAAAGTCCCGAATAGTTCGCCGACCGCGGCTTCGTCGGGTAGCGACCTCAACGGCATGGCCGCCAGGGATGCGGTGACCAAAATCAAGGCGCGCATGACGGCATTTGCGGCCGAACATTTTTCTGTACCCGAAGAGGAAGTGCGGTTCTCCAATAACCGTGTGATTGTCGGCGGCAACGATTTAAGCTTTGCCGAGTTTGCCCGGCTTGCGTACATGAATCGAATTTCACTATCGGCTACGGGTTATTACCGCACGCCAAAAATCCATTACGATCGGGCTACCGCTAGCGGCAGGCCGTTCTTTTACTTTGCCAATGGCGCCGCGGTTTCCGAAGTTCTGATTGATACCCTCACAGGGGAATACAAGGTCTTGCGGGTGGATATCTGTCATGATGTCGGCCAGTCGCTGAACCCTGCCATTGATATCGGTCAGATCGAAGGCGCGTTTATTCAGGGTATGGGCTGGATGACAACGGAAGAGCTGGTCTGGGGGAAAGATGGCCGGCTGCAAACGGTGGGTCCGGCCAGCTACAAAATCCCGGTGATCGGCGATATGCCGGCCCAGTTTAACGTCGAGTTGTTACCCGACAGCCCCAATGTTGAGGCCACGATCTTTCACTCCAAGGCCGTCGGCGAACCACCGTTGATGCTGGCGATTTCGGTCTGGAGTGCGCTCCGTGACGCAGTGGCCAGCCTGGCTGGCTACAAGTACAGCCCGCCCATGGATACGCCGGCGACGCCAGAGCGTGTGTTGCAATCCTGCACGGCTATGCGCGCGCGGTTGCAGTCATGAATGCTGAATCTATCGGCAACTGGGTTGCAGCGGTCAATCAACTGCAGCAACGCGGCGAAGCCTATGTGTTGATTACACTGTTGGGATCTCGCGGTTCCACGCCACGCGACAGCGGTACCAAAATGGTTCTCGCCGCCAGCGGTTCATTCGGTACTATCGGGGGGGGGCACCTGGAGCACAAGGTAATGTCGATGGCTGCGCAGATGCTGGCGGGTGATAGCGAGCAGCAGCGCATTCAACACTTTCCGCTAGGGCCGAGTTTGGGACAGTGTTGCGGCGGCAGCACAACGGTGCTGTTCGAAAGTTTCCCCGCCAGCGCGTTCAATATCATGTTATGCGGCGCCGGTCATGTCGGTCGGGCGTTGGCCGCAATTTTGAGCCAGTTGCCGTGTCGACTGAGCTGGGTTGATTCACGCGACGACCAGCATCCCCGCCAACCGGCCAGCAACGTTCAAGTGATTGTCAGCGACAGCGTTGCCGAAGAGGTCGCCAGCATGCCGGCCGCGAGTTATTACCTCATCATGACTCACAACCATCAGCTGGATTTTGACATTCTCGAGGCCGTATTACGCCGCGGCGATGCCCGTTATGTTGGCATGATTGGCTCAACCACCAAGTGGCGCCGCTTTCAAATGCGCCTGGAGCACAAAGGTTACGAACAACACTTTTATCAGCATGTGCGCTGCCCCGCAGGTCTGGCAGCCGTACCCGGCAAGCGGCCGATTGAAGTCGCGGTTTCGATTGCCGGCGAAGTAATTGCCACACAGCACGCCGACCTGCCGCCGAGAGAAGTACAGAAGGGCGTGTCATGGCGCGAGCTAAAACAAGTGTTAGACGCGGTTGAATAGCACTCAAATGACCATTTCCTGCTTTGCCCTGCGTAGCCGTCGCGTGATTGTTGATGGCCGCGAAAGACCAGCTACCATTGTGATTGCCGGTGAGCGCATAGCATCCGTGCTCGATTATGACGCTGCTGTTGGTTGCGAGGCCGAAGACCTCGGCGACAAAGCGATCTTGCCCGGCCTGGTGGATACCCATGTGCATATCAACGAACCTGGCCGTACCGAATGGGAAGGATTTAATACAGCAACTCAGGCCGCGGCGGCAGGTGGGATAACGACAGTTGTGGATATGCCGCTAAATTGCACACCGGTTACCACCACCGCCGACGCGCTGCAACAGAAGATCGATTCTCTGGGCAAGCAACTGTGGATTGATTGCGGCTTTTGGGGCGGCGTTGTACCCGAAAGCCTTGACGACCTGGATGAACTGCTGCAAGCGGGAGTATTGGGGGCGAAGTCTTTTACCATCCACTCAGGTATAGACGATTTTCGACAGGTCGATCGCTCGCATCTCCGCCGGGCGATCCCCATCCTGGCCAACTACGACTTACCCTATCTTATCCACGCCGAACTCGACAGCGAAGACAATGAGCCGCCGGAGATTGGCACCCACTATCAAAGCTTTCTGGCGTCGCGGCCGCGCAGATGGGAAAATGGCGCCATTAGTATGATGATCGACCTGGCTCGCGAGGCGCAGCAAGCTGGATGCAACAGCAGGATTCATATCGTCCATTTGTCCTCGGCCGATGCTATTGCTGCCATTCGAGCGGCACGGCAATCCGGCCTGCGCCTCAGCGCCGAAACCTGCCCGCACTATCTTGCCTTGTTCGCCGAGTCGATTCCCGATGGCAAAACGCTGTTTAAGTGTTGCCCCCCCATTCGTGAGGATGAAAACCGCCAACGGCTGTGGCAAGGGCTTGCCGACGGCGACATCGATTTTGTCGTCTCCGATCATTCGCCGTGTACGCCGCAACTAAAGTGTATTGACAGTGGCGATATCGAACACGCTTGGGGGGGGATATCCTCTTTACAGTTTGGCTTGTCGATTATCTGGACGGAAGCACAGGCACGCGGCCACTCGTTGGCACGCGTGGCTGATTGGATGGCAACGCGGCCGGCGTTATTTGCGGGGTTGGCGGATCGCAAGGGTCGTATTGCGCCCGGTTTCGACGCAGACCTTACCGTATTTGACGCACAGGCGAACTATGCCATCACAGCAGACATCATCAAACACCGCCACAAAATCACGCCGTACGAGGGCAAGCAGGTCACGGGAGTTGTGCAAACAACCTATGTACGCGGTCAGCAGGTCTACGCCAATGGTGAAATCACAGGTAACCCGGTAGGCCAACCTATCTTGCGGCGGCAATAACAGTATGGGAATCAATTGATATGACTCTGGAAAAGGCAAAAAATAAATTTTCTTTGCAGTATGTCGACCTGCTCAATGAAAAAGTCGGCGGCAGGGCGCTGGCCTGTTCCGATGAATGGTTCGCCGCGTGCGTTAATCTGGTCAAGGCAGACGAGCCGGTGTTCAAGGAGGGTTGCTTTGTCGCCACCGGACAGTGGATGGACGGCTGGGAATCGCGCCGTAGCTATGGGCGGGCGGCGCACCGATGCGGTCAACACGACTTCGACTGGTGTGTATTACGCCTGGGTATACCGGGAGTGATTCACGGTGTTGACATCGATACCCGGCATTTTCGCGGCAATGCACCGGAATTTGCGGCTGTTGAAGGCGCCTGGTCAGAGGGGGTTGTCGATGAAGAAACCCGATGGTTTGATTTGTTACCCAAATCGCCGACGGTTGCCCATAGCCACAATGTATTCAACGTTGCATGTGACAAGCCTTGCACCCATCTACGCTTGAATATTTACCCGGATGGTGGTGTGGCTCGATTACGCGCCTACGGGGAAGCACAAGTGATGCCCGACCACTTTATCGAAGGCGAATTGATCGACCTGGCCAGCGTGGTCAATGGCGGGCGAGGCGTGGCGTGTACAGACATGTTTTATAGTTCGCCGAGCAACCTGCTGATGCCTAACAGGGGGATCAATATGGGTGACGGTTGGGAGACTAAACGCCGTCGCGATGACAACTACAACTGGAATATCGTCAAGCTGGGGGTAAGCGGCTCCATTCGCAAAGTGATCGTCGATACGGCGAACTTCAAGGGCAATTTCCCTGATCGCTTTAGCTTGCAGGCAACCCATACCGACCGGCAGGATCCAGACGCCGCCGACATCGAGTGGCAAGCCGTTATTCCGGAAACGCCCTTATACGCCGACCAGGAACACCTGTTTATCAAACAAATCGTGGCCCCGCCCGACGCTGAATTCACCCACGTTCGACTCAATATTTATCCCGATGGAGGGGTTAGCCGGTTACGGGTGTTCGGCTTTCCGAATTGGACGGCGTAAACATGAGTCTCGCGACGCTAAACGCAGCCAGTGAGTCTGCGGCGCGGCATATGTTGCACCAGTGCTGCACCAGCGAGGCCTGGATAAATCACATGGCGGCCGGGCGTCCCTACGCCTCTGTGCAGGACGTGCGCAAAGCGGCCGATGAAAACTGGCAACGATTGGCAGCCGAGGATTATCTGCAAGGCTTTGCAGGTCACCCCAAGATCGGCGATATTAATTCGCTGAAACCCAAGTACGCCGATAGCAAGGAGCTAGCGGCTGGCGAACAGTCGTCCGTCATTGCCGCCGATGCCACGGTGCTACAAGCGCTAGCCGACGGCAATACGGCCTATGAAGAAAAATTCGGCTTTATCTTTATCGTCTGCGCCACTGGCAAAAGCGCCGAGGAAATGTCTGAGCTATTGCAGGCTCGATTGCAAAATGACAAAGCCGCGGAGCTGGCGAATGCGGCTGAAGAGCAGCGCAAGATCCTTCAACTTCGCTTAAACAAATTGCTGGAGAATGACGCATGAGCCAGATCACCTCGCACATATTGGACACCGCGCTGGGTAGCCCGGCCGCCGGCGTCACCATTACGCTTTATCAACGTGACGGAGAGGGCTGGGCAAAGATCGGCAGCGGACTTACGAATGATGACGGCCGCATACCAAGTCTTTGCCCTGCAAGTGAAGTTCTGCCCGGGGGTACGTATCGCCTGCACTTCGCTACCGGCGCCTATTTTGACGCAATCAATGCACCCGTGTTTTACCCGTGGGTGGAAGTCGTATTCCACGTCGACGGCGGCGGGCAGCACTACCATATTCCATTGTTGTTATCACCATTCGGATATTCAACTTACCGAGGCAGTTAGTTGCACACCATAGACCTCAAACTGCAACCCCTGACCCGGAAGGCCTTCGCTCCCTTCGGTGATGTGCTCGAAGTCAGCGCCGACAATCAAATAATACCGATTAACCACGGTATGGCCGAACGGCACCATGACCTTACCCAGGTCGACGTGACGGCTAATGGCGGCAAAGCGATCATCAGCATTTTCCGTGCCCAGGCAGCGCAGCTCCCATTCAGGGTAGAAATGATGGAGCGTCACTCACTGGGCAGCCAGGCGTTTATGGTGTTGACGGGTAACCCCTACCTGGTCGTCGTTGCGCCCGCGGGTGAATTCTCTGTCGCCAAACTGCGCGCCTTCATCGCTATGGCGCACCAGGGGGTGAACTACCACAAGGGGACGTGGCATCATTATTGTCTTGGTCTAAATGCCGGCAACGACTTCTTGGTGGTTGATCGTGGCGGGGAGGGCGACAACTGCGACGAAGTGAATATACCCTCCGATATATGCATTATCGTTAATCACTAAATACACCACTCTATGCCACAAGCTTACCGCGCCAGCATTCTCCATTTTATTGCCGACCCAGACGTAGTTGAGGCGGATGAGTCCTACCAATACTGGAACGATGGAATTTTGCTCGTTGAAGACGGTCACGTGGTGCAGGTGGGGGAGGCCGAAACGCTGCTCGCCGCCCTTCCTGTCAGCCAGCCTGTTACGGTGTACCCGAATTGCCTGATTACGCCGGGTTTCGTTGACGCGCACATTCATTATCCACAAATGGAAATGATCGCCGCCTTTGGCAAGCAATTACTTGAATGGCTGAACACTTACACTTTTCCGCTGGAAGCGAAGTTTTCGGACCCGGCCTACGCGCAGGAAATCGCCAACCGTTTTTTGGACGAGTTGTTGCGCTGCGGCACGACAACGGCACTGGTATTCGGCACCGTCCACAAAGAGTCTGTCGATGCGTTCTTCCAGGCCAGCGAAGCGCGTAATCTGCGCATGATCGCCGGTAAGGTCATGATGGATCGCAATGCACCGGCAGATTTAGTCGACACGCCTGAGTCTTCCTACCAAGACACCAAGGTACTGATTGAAAAGTGGCATAACAAAGGTCGGCAGCGGTACGCTGTCACACCGCGTTTCGCGCTTACATCGAGCGCCGAACAATTGCAGAAAGCCGGGCGGCTACTACAAGAATATCCGGGTGTATACCTGCATACACATTTGTCTGAAAATCAGCAAGAAATCGCCCGCGTCAAGGAGCTATTTCCCGACTGCGAGGGCTATCTTGACAGCTACGACAAAGCTGGCTTGTTAGGGCGGCGCAGTGTTTTTGCCCACTGCTTGCATCTCACCAATAGCGAATGGCAGCGCATGGCTGAAACGCAATCCAATATCGCCTTTTGCCCCACTTCTAATTTGTTTCTTGGCAGTGGTTTGTTCAATCTGAAACGCGCGGTACAAGAAAACATTGGTGTCGGATTAGGCACCGACGTAGGCGGTGGCACCAGTTTTTCGATTCTGCAAACCATCAGTGAAGCCTACAAAGTGTTGCAGCTGCGGGGCGACGCGCTGACGCCCTTCAAGGCTTTTTACCTGGCCACGCTGGGTGGTGCGCGAGCACTGGATATGGACGATTTGATTGGTAACTTCGAAACCGGCAAGGAAGCCGATTTTGTAGTGCTCGATAAAGCGGCGACACCGCTGCTGCAGTTTCGGCTGGCCAAATGCACGAGTTTGTTCGAGCAATTATTCGTCATCGCCATGCTGGGCGACGATCGCGCCATTAAAGAAAGCTATGCGGCCGGCGCTTTGGTGCATAAAAGAACGTAGGTTCAACGTTCGAACAGCACTTGCATTTTTACGCTGTTCCAACCGCTCTTGACGTTGTAGGTATTTGCAACACTGAACCAGCGCGCGAGTCACAGGGGTTGAAGGTATGGAGAGTTATATTATCGACTGGCTGCAACTGCTTTTTCGCTGGTTGCATTTGATTACCGGTATCGCCTGGATCGGGGCTTCCTTCTATTTTGTCTGGCTCGACAACAGCTTGCAGGAACCCCCAAAGTGGAAGAAGGACAAGGGCATTAAAGGCGACCTGTGGGCGATCCACGGCGGTGGTATTTATGAAGTGGCCAAGTACCAGCTCGAGCCGGAAGAAATGCCGCAAACGCTGCACTGGTTCAAATGGGAGGCCTACAGCACCTGGCTGACGGGCATCGTACTACTGATTGTTATATATTACCTGGGTGCGGAATCCTATTTGATCGACAAACGGGTGGCGGATTTAACCCAATGGCAAGCCATCGGCATCGGTGTTGGCTTCCTTATCGGTGGCTGGCTTATCTACGACCTGTTGTGTAGAAGTCCGCTGGGTAAAAATGGCTACGCCATTGGCGGCGCGCTTATAGTCGTTGCCGTCGTGTTCTCCTATGCTCTCACGCACCTGTTTAGCGGGCGCGGCGCCTATATTCATATGGGCGCGGTCATCGGCACCATTATGGTGGGTAATGTGTTTCGGGTGATTATTCCGTCGCAAAAAGCCCTGCTAGCCGCCATCGAGCGGGGCGCAACGCCGGACCCTTGCTGGGCAATAAAGGCGAAACTGCACTCCACCCATAATAACTACCTGACCTTGCCGGTGCTGTTCATCATGATCAGTAACCATTACCCCATGACCTACGCACATCAATACAATTGGTTGGTGTTGTTGGCCATTATCGCCATCACCGCGTTTGCGCGTCACTACTTTAATCTGGAGCAGAAAGGCATCAAGCGCCCCTCTATTCTGATAGGCGCGGGTATTGCGACCGCCGTACTGGCATTCGCGATCGTACCCAAGACCGTCTCGCAAAAGTCTACCGATGACATACAGGCCGTGCCTTCATTCGCCGTTGTACAAAGCATATTGACGGAGCGCTGCTCAAGCTGCCATGCGAGCGAAACGACGGACGACGTGTTCACGATGGCGCCAGGCGGCGTGATGCTGGATTCAGCAGAAGAAATGCAGCAGTGGGCAGCGCGCATCAAGGCCCGCGCGGTAGACTTGAAAGATATGCCGTTTATGAACAAGACTGGGATGACGGCAGAAGAACGACAGACGGTAGGCGCATGGATAGCGGCGGGAGCAGCGCTGCAATAGAGTAGCGGCGAAGCCGGAGTTGCGGCACGGGGAACAAGACTGAATGGTACACTACACTAGGTAAAACAATCTTGATGATAAGGGCAGATCGGATGGCTACGAGCTACGACAACCCCCGGCAGTTCCTGCAAGACTTGTTCGGCGTTGCGGTCGCAGCGGCTGATCCCCGGCAAGTGCTCGGGCGTTTTCTACCAGAAGATACGCAGCGTAAAGCCATAGTGATTGGCGCGGGCAAGGCGGCGGCCTCGATGGCCAGGGCCTTGGAAGATCAATGGCGGGGACCCTTGAGTGGCCTGGTAGTAACGCGCTACGCACATACGCTGGATTGTGAACGCATTGAAGTGGTCGAAGCTGCCCATCCCGTGCCGGACGACATGGGCGAAAAAGCCGCCGGTCGCATGTTGCACCTGGTGAGCGATTTAAGCCCCGAAGACCTGGTTATTTGCCTGCTTTCCGGCGGCGGTTCTGCGCTACTGTCGCTGCCCGCGCAGGGGATTTCCCTGACCGACAAACAAAACATCAATCGCGCGCTGTTGAAGTCGGGTGCGGCAATCAGCGATATGAATTGTGTGCGCAAGCATTTGTCTGCCATCAAGGGTGGTCGGCTGGCGGCGGCGTGTCAACCTGCTGCATTGATCACCTTCGCTATCTCCGATGTGCCGGGCGATGACCCCGCCGTCATCGCTTCCGGGCCGACGGTGCCAGACCCAACGACGTCGGCGGATGCCTTGCAAATCCTCATGCGGCACCTGATCGGCATACCACCCCACATTAGAAAGTGGCTGGAAGTACCTGCATCGGAAACAGTGAAGCCCGGTGATTTCACGTTTCAGCGCTGCCAATTCGAAATGATTGCCAGCCCTCACTCCGCGCTACAAGCGGCGGCGACTGTGGCGCGTGAAGCCGGGTTGAACGTGCTGGTTCTGGGCGACAATATCGAAGGGGAGTCACGCGAAGTGGCGAAGATGCACGCAGCGATGGCGTGTTATGCTGCGACGCACGGCGGCGAGCCCGTCAAGCCGCCCGCTGTGATTCTTTCTGGTGGCGAAACCACGGTTACAGTCAAAGGCGGTGGCCGCGGTGGCCGCGATACCGAATTCTTGTTGAGCCTGGCGGTGTCTTTACGCGGCTTTCCCAATATCTATGCACTGGCCGCAGACACCGACGGTATCGACGGTTCCGAGGACAACGCGGGCGCGATGTTGAGCCCTGACAGCTGGTCACGAGCGTTGAGTAAAGGATTGAGCGCTACCGATATGTTGGAAAACAACGATAGTTACGGGTTTTTCCAGGCGTTGGATGATCTGCTGGTCACCGGCCCCACGCTAACAAACGTCAATGATTTTCGCGCTATTTTGATCTTACCCGAAGACTAAGAAGCAAAGCCGAGAGGGGCACAAGACTCATGCGATATCCGATCTTTTTACGTCACGACTTAAATAATTTTGGCGTCGAGCAGCACAAGGATCCGAGGGAATATTGATATGAATGCTTACCTGCAACAGGTCAATTGTAACCCCGACGAAATTGACATTGAATTTTGGCAGAGCCCAAGTGGAGTGTCGGTACCCGACGATGAATTGCGCTTCCTACTGATTCCTGATGCCGTTGAAGCGGCCGCGACCTTTGAATTGGCCAAGCAGGTGCGGCGTTATCAGGACAGCCACGTTGAGTCGGGCGAGCAGATCGACAAAGCCCTGATCGTGACGATGGGGGGCATGTTACCCGGCGTGTTGCTTTTCGACCATCTTGTCGAGGGGCGTACGCCCAGCGTACCGAAAATAGAGTTTGGCACTATCGGGGTATCGCTGTATAAGGGGCCGGGAGTGCGCTATGAAAATCCGCTGGTACAACACGGTATCTCTATTCAGGTGAGTGGCGCGGTAGTTCTGATTATTGACGATCTTGGCGACTGTGGCGGCACGATGCAGTTTCTGACCCAGTATATTCACGACAGTGGCGCGCGGCGTGTGTTGAATCTGGTGATGTATATGAAACCGGTCGCCAAGCAAACCTGTGCCGCGGATTTCTGGTTCGGCGAGACCCCGCAAGACACATGGATTATTACGCCCAGAGAAAGAGTAGAAACCATCGTTAAAAGAGTACCCGTATGGCAACAGCGCGGCGCTGACGAGCAGGAGTGCTATCGTCGCCTGGTCAACATCATCGGTTATGAAAAGCAAGTGGTTGAATACTACCTGCCAAAGGTTTACAAGAACAAGTAGGAATAGGGCGCCAGAGTCGTTGCAGCACACTAGATGCAACGCAGATTATTGCCATTCCCTACGCAGTAAATGACCGGCTTTTCTCCTATAATCTGTGTTGCTATTAGATTTCCAGCGTGGAGTTACCGCAATCAATCGTTCATCGCTCACACAACGCCTGCGCAACCGCTGGCAACGATACTGGATGCGCGGCGCAGGCGTCAGCCGGCCTGGCCGTCTGTGCTGTCGTATGGCGTGTCTGTTTGGCCCGCAATACAAAGGCCTCGCGCGGCTGGCCGGCATGACACCTAACAGTTTTATTGCGCCGCATGCAGTGCTGGAAAATTGCCACTTGCAACTCGGGCGCAGCGTTTTTCTGGGGCCCGGCGTGGTCGTTTATGGCGCGGACGATAGCGCGCAAGTTGCGATTGGTGATAAGTCCTGTTTACACAAAGATACGATCCTTGAGACTGGCAAGGGTGGCCGTATTGAAATCGGCTCGCACACTCATATTCAGCCACGCTGCCAGCTGTCGGCATACTGCGGCAGCATTTTGATCGGCAGCGAGGTACAGGTCGCGCCAGCCTGCGCCTTTTATCCTTACAACCACGGTTTCGCTAAAACGGATTTGATGCGCGATCAACCATTGGCAAGCCGCGGCGATATTGTGCTTGAAGACGACGTCTGGTTGGGCTATGGCGTCACCATTCTGGAAAACGTACGCGTAGGGCGGGGCGCTGTCGTTGCGGCCGGCTCGGTCGTGCGCAGTGATATTCCCGCCAACGCCATCGCCGCCGGCGTGCCGGCGCGGGTTGTTGGTCAACGCAAGTAGTTCGGAGAAGCGCCAATCATGTCAGTTGTTAGTGTTGTTACGCCGGTTTATAACGGCCAGGCTCATTTGGTCGAGTGTATTGAGAGCGTGCTGGCGCAGTCTTTTGCCGACTGGGAATACATTATCCTCGATAACGCGAGCACTGATTCGACTGCGCAAATTATTCAGCAGTTTGCCACGCAAGACTCACGCATAAAATATCGGCGCAACGCGGCGACGCTGCCCATCATTGAAAACTGGAATACCGCCATGCGCGACATCGACCCGGCGAGCAAATATTGTAAGGTTGTGCATGCAGACGATATTTTGCTGCCAGAGTGCCTGCAACGCATGGTCGCTGTGGCCGACCAGCATCCCGGTGTAACGCTGATAGGTGCGTATCGAATCGATGGTTTGAAGGTCAATATGGACTCAATTCCTTACCCTGTCGATTTCGTCAACGGCAAGGCGTTGGCGAAAGATCGCTTTCTTGGCAGAATTGAAGATCAATTTGGCTCTCCCAGTTCGGTCATGTACCGGGCCGATAAAGTACGACAGAAGCCTGACTTCTACGACGCCAGCAATTTTCATGCGGATACGGAAGTGTGTATGGAATTGCTGCGTGACGGCGACTACGGCTTTGTACATCAGGCATTGACCTATACGCGGCGTCATATGGGTGCCGAGTCACCGGCCGCCAGAAAGCTGGGGTCGCATGGCGTTGGCAGAATTGTCACCTTGCAGAAATTCGGCCACGAGTTCCTCTCCGGGGAAGAATACAAGCGTGCGCTGAACATGCAGTTAAGCTATTACTATCGATTTCTCGCGCGCAATCTTGTGCGTTTTAGAGAGGCTGAGTTCCGCCAGTATCATACGGATTTCCTGCGCAATTCGGGGTTGGGCTTCAGTATTGGAAAGTTTTCCACCGCAGTTTTAAGGCAGCCTATCCTGTTTTTAGGCAAGCAGTTACGCAGAGTTTTAAAATAGGTCGGGGTTCAGTAAGGCCTTTTACGAATCCCTAATTTGAATAGCATGGGCGACGCAAACAGCGCAATCAACACAAACATCACCGTCACTATTACAATTGTGATCCAACCATAATCGAGCACCGCTCGGCCGGCAATCAACGGTAACAACGACTCGGGAATTTGGTCCAGAAAAACGGCTTGACTGCTCGGCGCTTTACCTAAACGGCGCTTAACAAAGCTCGATGTTAGATCGCCCAGCATTGCGAAGCTTGCGATCAGTACACCCAAAATAGCCGGCAGCGCCAATACAACGGCAACAACGCTGGTCAACAGCAGCGCAGCAACCAGGCCGCGCCAGGTTTTTGACGGGCCAAACAAAAAGCGCCCGTCGCACAGTCGCAAGCCATCGTCCACGGCGCTATCCCAGCGCTCGTGTAAAGCGTTGCGCGCCAAAACCGGTGCGCTGTTGGCGGCAAAC